>CBFGOI010000034.1:0-37049 GCA_965650335.1 uncultured Pedobacter sp.
CTGCTTTTAAAAACTGTAAATTCCTGGGTTTCCAGGATACCTTGTATAGCTATGGGAGGGGTAGCCGCAAGTATTATAAAAATTGCTATATAGAGTGGACCGTTGATTTTATTTTCGGATCTGCGACGGTGGTTTTCGACGAATGTGACATCTTCGCAAAAAGCGGCGGATATCTTACAGCGGCTTCTACGCCCGACACTGTGAAATACGGATATGTTTTTCTTAACTGTAAAATTAGGGGTGACGCTCCCCAAAATTCATTTTATTTGGGTAGGCCGTGGCGTCCGAATGCTAAAACTGTGTTTATACACTCCGATTTAGGCAACATGATAAAACCAGAAGGCTGGGATCATTGGGGAAAAGAATCGAATAAACAAACTGCTTTTTATGCCGAATATAAAAACACCGGTAAAGGTTATCAGCCCGAAAAGCGTGTAAGCTGGTCTCATCAGCTTAGCGATAAAGAAGCTAAGGAATATACTCTGGAAAAGATTTTCAGAGATTGGAAGCCGTTTGAATGAACAAATGCAGTCAGCGTTTTAACGCTGTCTGCATTAAATTGTATTATATCACATAGTTCCAGCCCATCTCATCCGGACTAAAACCATAACGAATGTCGTTTAACGTTTTAAGTACCCGATTAGAGAATTCTGCTTTAGATTGGTCAGGCAGGGTATAAACAGAACCTTCGTAGCCAATGCTTGCAATCGGAGCAATAGTTGCCGCAGTGCCCGCGCCAAATGCTTCGGTTAACTTGCCGCTTTTTAATCCTTCAATAATCTCCGCTACTGAAACGCGACGTTCTTCTACGGGGACACCCCATTTACGGGCCAGTGTCAGTACGGTGTCGCGTGTTACGCCTTTTAAAATGGTATCACGGGTTGATGGGGTAATAAGTTTTCCATCAATCATAAACATAAGGTTAGCAGCGCCAAGTTCTTCTATATAAGCGTGGTCGCGGCCATCTGTCCATATTATCTGGTCGAATCCTTCTTTCAATGCTTCCTGTGCCGGATACAATGAGCCGCCGTAATTTCCACCCGTTTTGGCAAAACCAAATCCGCCTTCGCTGGCACGCGAATATTTAGTTTCAACCTTAACTTTAAGCGGCTTGCTGAAATATGCTCCAACAGGACAAGTTAGAATAATGTACTTGTATGTTTTAGATGGCTGCACACCAAGGTAAGGGTCGGTGGCAAACATGTATGGCCGAATATATAGTGAGGTTCCAGGCGAGGTAGGAATCCAGTCTCTATCTAAATTTACTAATGCCGCGATACTTTGAAGAAATATTTCGGTGGGTAATTCAGGCATGCACATGCGCTGTGCAGAAAGGTTAAAACGTTCGGCATTTTTATTTGGGCGAAATACCACCACTTTCCCATCAGGATGCTTATAGGCCTTTAAACCTTCGAAAAAAGTTTGCCCGTAATGCAACGATGCTATGGCTGGACTTAGGGATAAATCGCCGTAAGGCATGATCTGAAAATTCTGCCATTTCCCATCAGCATAATCCGCCACAAACATGTGATCGGAGAATATTTTCCCGAACGGCAGATCGTTAAAATCTGTTTCTTTTAAGCGTGAAGCTGAAGTTTTTGTAATCTTGATATCAAGTGTATATGACACGGTGCCAGGCTTTAATAAAAATCATACAAATAAACAGAATTTGCCTGATTTTATGATAACCCTTTTTGAGATATATTGCTATAAAAGGGGTTATTTTACATCTTTTAGATTTTTCCCCTTGTGCCGGGTCCAAAGCAGATGCTTGGGCGAGCCAATAACCTGCGAACTATAGATTCCGCTATGACCGGAAAATAGATAGGCAATGAAACATGATATGGCAATAAACAGGGCATGTTGACTTCCAAATAACTCAATGCCCATAAAAACACAGGCCAGCGGAGTGTTTGCGGCAGCGGCAAATACAGCGACGAAGCCCATAGCAGCCAAAAGGTCTGTCGGTAGTGGAAGAAAGAGAGAAAGTGCACTTCCTAGGCTTGCCCCTATAAAAAATAGGGGTGTAACCTCGCCACCCTTAAAGCCAGAACTTAGAGTGATGGCTGTTAGTAAAATTTTAAGCAGAAAAAGATAGCCTGGCTGTGCGATCGTAAAGCTTTCTACGATAGTCGGTATACCAAGACCGGCAAGCCTGAAATCCTTGAGGCTAAAAAGAACTATCAAAACAATAATTCCTCCTACGAAGGGGCGTAATGGAGGGTACGGAATTTTATCAAAAAAGCTTTTTAGAAGGGGAATCAGTTTGTTGAACATCCATCCTGCGAAAGCAAAAATAACACCAGCCAATACGGTGATGAGAAGATTTTTGAATGAAATATCTGTTATAGTCTGAATAGAATAATGAAGATGGCTTGCTCCCCACATTGAACAGATTATATCGGCAATAATCGCTGCGAAGAGTGATGGGATCAAGGCTTCGTATCGCATTCTTCCAATAATATAAACCTCGAGCGCGAAAACTGTGCCGGCTAGTGGCGTTCCAAAGACAGAAGCGAAGCCTCCGCTAATTCCGCAAATGAGCAATATTTTTCGGTCGCGAGCATTAAAGGGGAAAATATGATTCAGCTGGTCTGCCAGAGATCCTCCCATTTGCACGGCCGTGCCTTCTCGCCCTGCCGATCCACCACCCAAATGTGTTAAAAGCGTTCCAAGCAGCACCAATGGTGCCATATGCCAGGGAAGCCTTTTTTGAGGTTGAGTAATTTCGTCGATTATCTGGTTATTCCCCTTTTCTATCGATTTACCGAAGTAGTGATACAACAGCCCGATCAGCAAACCAATTACTGGTAAAAGGTAGTAGATCCAAAAATTAGTTTCCCGGTAATTGGTAACCCAATCCAAAGCTATCAGGAAAAATGCAGAAGCACTTCCCGAGAGAATTCCCACAATCCCTGCTAATAAAAGCCATTTTAGAGTAAATGAAAGAATGTGGAGATGAGTTTTGGAATACATTGTACTTAAACTCTAATAAGAATTAGGCCATAAAAATTGTCTGCGTTCAAAGCCTGCATTCTCAAATTTAATACAATATTCTAAACTTAATGGTGTTCGATATGTCTTTCAGTTCCTTTAAAACCTGTTTATCATATTGATTGCTAACATCGGTAATTGCGTAGCCAATCTGTGAATTGGTCATTAAAAACTGACTCACGATGTTGATTTTATGATTGGCGAAGATTTGGTTTATCTGCGCCATTATTCCCGGCACGTTATTATGAATATGGATAAGACGATGCGCATTTGCCACTTTGGGTAATTGCAGATTCGGGAAGTTTGAGCTTAGATAGGTATCACCTTTATTGATGAAATCCGCTACCCTCTTTGAAATAAACTGTGCATTTCTTGGATTGTGTTTTGGATCGTCAAAAATCACGATGCCCATTTCCGTTGCAATTTTATGTGAAAGCTTTTGTTTGCTGTTTCCTAAATAGCCTATCGTTTTAAGTTTAACCGCTTGCTTTAGCTGCTCATCATCAATTTTTTCGCCATTAGCTAAAATAAGCATACCTACATCGGCAACGTATTTTTCCTCAAAGCTTGATTTATGACGTATTGAGAATCCATCTTTTTTCAGGATTTGCATGGTTTCCTCTGGTACATCACCTACAATCAAACAAAGAATTCTGTTTTTTGGATAAGAAATTGCTCTTGGTAACTGATTGATATATAAAAACTCGTCAAAACTTGGCGTAACATGATCTGCTTTTTCAAGGATGCTCTGACGTGCGATATTCTCAGTGAATGCATAGAACTTCTGAATCAGACCCGATTCTTTTAACTGAAAATCTGAGTAGCCGTCACCAATGCCGAAAATATCTCCTTCAAGCTTTAGTTGCTTTAAGAGTTTAACTTTTCCGCCTTCTTCGGAAAGCGGATTGCTGTCATCGTATCCAACAATATTGCCGTCAACATCAAACAAAAAAGTATTGGCGTAAATATTTTCTTTTTTAATGTGATAAGGAAGAACTACCGGTGTGATAAATTCTTTAAATCCACCGGAAACTATTAAAACATCATCCGCGTGATTTTTAAAAAAAGTCCTGTTTCTTGAAAATGACGAAGAAACAAGTTTTTTTAAGCGGTTGACCAATAATTTTAAATGATCGCGATTCGCCTGAAGTACTTTAACACGTTGAGTTAAGCTTTCTCGGAAAGACAGTCTGCCTTCCATGGCGGCGTTAGTAAGATCTTCAATCTGTTTATAAATAGCCTCGCGGTTGGGATTATCTTTTAATGAAATACGTGCCAACTCATCTAATGCCTCAACCTGGGTAAATGTACTGTCGAAATCTATGATGTAATAATTCTTCATTATTGTTTGGAAGGTTCCTTAAATTGCTGCAAATGTAGTAAACCTGTTATTTGTTTAAGGCATCGCACACCTCTTTAATGCTGATTTTAATAGGTTTGTAGCTAAAATCAGGAAAAAACTGGCGAAATTTTTCGTCAGAATATGCCATTTTTTTAAAAGCACTGCGGGCAGTGTCTTTTGTGATGCCATATTCTTTACCGTTTATTAGTGAAAGCAGCTCTGCGCCACGCCAAGTCAGTTCCATCATCCATGGTTTTGCCTCAATGCCTGGCGGTTTGATATTAAAGGCTTTGGCTGCCTCGGTTAAAATGTCTTTTAAAGTCCAGTTCTCAGCATTAATTACAAAACGTTCGTCGGCGACATCGCTTTCCATTATTACGATCATCGCACGGGCCACGTCTTCAACATCTACAAATCCGTTACTGCCCCTGGTATAGAACTTCAAGCCTTTTCTCACAGCTTCAAAAATTTGTCCGCTGCCTGATGTTCCGGCATTTTTACCTATTATGATCGATGGATTTACAATGGCCGCATTTAAACCTTCCGCAATTGCCCTCCATACTTCCATTTCGCTTTCATACTTTGAAATTGAATAGCCCTGTTGTGTTCCGTTGAATTCCCAATGATTATTTTCAGTAACAGGTAGTCCCTCTTTAGATTCGCCGAGGGCCGCAACCGAACTTACATGCAGCAATTTGTCAATGTTTTTCTCCAGACACAGGTTTACTATATGGTAGGTGCCCTCCTTGTTAATGCGCAATTGTTTTTTTTTATCTTCTGCCGCGAAGGATAGCAATGCTGCACAATGATATACACGAGTAATGCCTTCAAAAGCTTGTTCAAGAGCAAAGTAATCGAGAATGTCAGCCTCAAACCATTCTAATGACTGTCGGTTTTGCAAAATCTCGGGTATGGTGGAAGATGCCCGTTTAAGCGCTCGAACCTGTTCGCCCCTGTCGAGAAGTTGTTTAACTAATTCAGAACCTAAAAATCCTGTAGCGCCCGTAACCAGTATCATCCAAGATGGAATTTGAAATTGGATTCAAACTTACATAAATTTTTAGGCACGGTTTTGATAATGCTGTCTTTAATGATGATAAGATGGGATAAACATGAATGCTATCAGATCACTCCGTTTTGATAAAGGCTTTATATGCGTTTGGATATTTGTCATCATTTAAATAAATTTCAATCACACCATTTTTTCCTACACTTCCGTATTTTAAAGTTGCAGTGCTGTCTTTCAATACACTAAGCGATTTAATCGTTTGTGGAAGTAAGGCCGCTGACATCGTATCTGCCTTTGAAATAATTTTGCCATGCGAAAATATTACGTAAAATGGTTTCTGTTTGCCTGTAAAATTAACGCGGTTTGGAGTACATATTCTTATCGTAGCTGCGTTGGCTGGCTTTGTTTCTATTGATGCTCCCGGCCTTTCCTGAGCAAACAATACGTTAAAGGTTAGAAGCAGCGAAATGGTAAGAGGTACTTTCATGGGTTTCTTTTACGTCTAATGTACGGCATTATCAGGTATTTACCATTCATTTTGATTCGCGTGCTTTTATGAAATACAAGTTTCATTATTGAAATTGGCATTTTAATTTGATCTTTGGTCAAGGTCACTTTGTCTGAACCTTTTAATTATTAAATCAAAAACCATTCATGTCTTTAGCCGATTTTTTTTCACCTGTAGATTCAGATAAGGTAAGCGCTCGTGAGACTTTTTTTACGAGCCAGATGGGATCGCAGGTCGAGATATACATTCATGACTTTCCTGATTTGGAAGCCCAGACTTTTGATATCGCGATCATAGGAGTTCTTGAAGACAGGAATTCCATTAATAATCAGGGTTGTGCCCTCGGGCCTGATTACGTTCGCGAAAAATTATATTCCCTTTACCAGGGAACATATAATATCCGAATGGTTGATTTAGGAAATATAAAGGCTGGCAATACTGTTTCGGATACTTATTTCGCTGTAAAAACGGTGGTAGCGGAGCTGGTTAAGATGGACATCGTGCCATTAATTATCGGTGGTGGTCAGGATCTCACTTATGCACAATATCTCGCTTACGAGTCTTTAGAGCAAAAAGTAGATCTGGTGATTGTTGATCCAAAATTTGATCTGGATGATTCTGTTCATGATAGTTCTATCGAAACCGGTTCAACATCCTATCTAAATAAAATCTTACTTCATCAGCCTAACTACCTGTTTAACTACAGTAATATCGGTTATCAAACCTATTATGTAAATCAGGAAAGCTTGAGAGTTATGGAGAAATTGCTGTTTGATGTTCATCGCCTGGGCGAATTCTCTGGTAATATTTCAGTTTCCGAACCTATAATCCGAAATGCCAATCTCCTGAGCTTTGATATGTCTGCCATTCGTTCCTCAGATGCCGGAGGTAATGCCAATGCAGGTCCCAATGGGTTTTACGGCGAAGACGCCTGTCAGATTTGCCGCTATGCCGGCTTGAATGATAAATTAACCTCCATTGGTTTTTATGAATTTAACCCTGCTTATGACACCAATGGCCAAACTGCAATGCTATTGGCGCAAATGATTTGGTATTTTATTGATGGAGTTTATCATCGTAAAAAGGATTTTCCACTGCAACCGAAGTCTCAGTACCTTATTTACCGGGCATCTTTAAAAGATAATACACACGAATTAGTATTTGTTAAAAGCAAAAAAACAGACAGATGGTGGATGCAAGTCCCTTATCCTGTGGGGACTTCAAAAAACGAGCGTTATCATCTAGTGCCCTGCAGATACGAAGATTATCAAATTGCCGTTTCAGGAGAGATGCCCGACTTATGGTGGAGAACCTACCAGAAGCTTAATTGAAAATGAAGCCACGGACTGAATAAAACCCATGATAGCTTCATCGCCATTGAAAAACAATTAAATTATGATGAAAACTAAATTCGTTTTGCTGTTACTCCTATTACCTCTCTCTGCTGTATTTGCTCAAAAGCAAAAGTTCGAGATAAAAGGAACGATAGATCAGAAATTACAAGGTAAGAAGTTATACTTTACCAGGATAAAAATGTATGGTACTCCAAAGCCAGAAGCTGTTCCGGTTTCTGTTGCTAACGGTGCTTTTTTAATAAAAGGAGATATAGAAGAGCCCGAGCAGGCTTTTTTATCCTTTACTCAGGATGCCAAGACTGACAGCTCTGCACTTTCTTTCCTTATTGATAAGGGCACTATCAATGTGATTATTGCCGATAGACTTTCTTCTGCCAAAGTTACAGGCTCCAAAGCTGATAGAGATTTCAAATCCTATTTAAGTAAAACGGCGCCGAATAACAAAGAGTTCAATGAGTTTTATGAAATGATGAAAAGCAAAGCAATGAGTGGCGGAAATAGGGATTCTTTGCAATTTGTGTTTCAGAACGCGTATGAAATTTATAAAAAGGAAACTCATACTATCCGCTTAAACTTTATAAAGGATAATCCAAATACGTTTATGAGTTTATTGCTGTTGCCCGAAATCGCAGAGTATTCTCAAAATTATAAGCTTATAGATTCTTTATACAATTTATTGGGTAACGACATCAAGAAAATGCCTTCCGCGAAAATAATCAACGAGAAATTTCAAAGAGAAAGGACCCTTTCAATCGGGGCGCTTGCACCCGAATTTTCTCAAGCCAATGTGGATGGCCGGCAGGTGAAGCTTAGTGATTTTAAAGGAAAATATGTGTTGCTGGATTTTTGGGCGTCATGGTGTGGTCCCTGCAGGCAAGAAAATCCAAATGTTGTTAAAGTTTATAACCAGTTTAAAGATAAAAACTTTACAGTACTCGGGATCTCGCTCGACAGGCCCGGGGCAAAATCTGCCTGGCTTAAAGCGATTGAAGACGATAAATTGACCTGGACGCATGTTTCTGACTTAAATTTTTGGAAGAACGAGGTCGCGGTGATGTATAATGTAACAGGTATACCACAAAATTTTCTGCTCGATCCTGAAGGGAGAATAATCGCTAAAAACTTACGTGGCGAGCAGCTGGAAGCTACACTTGAAGAGATTTTAAATAGAAAAAATTAATGGCTGATTAAATAGCCAATGGTAACGAAAACTGCTCCTGCTATAGATATCAGCAGGGCGGTTTTTCCGAACAAAATTCCCAATATAATCCCTACTACAATTAGCATGCAACCTATCCAGAGATAAGTTCGGGCGGTCTTTATGCTTGACTCATCGATTACCGTACTGTCGCTAATAACCTGTCCTTCGTCAATTTTCTGCTCGTGCTCTGCAAGTTTTCTGTCTGCTATCTGCGGATTATTAGTAACTGTGTTTCGGGCTGCTCCGGATCCTGGAGCCACAACTGGCTTTGTCGCTTGCGAGGATGTTTTCTCTTTATTTGCTAAAGTTCTTTTTGTAGAATAGGTAATCCGCGATTTCCCGCTGTATTTCGGCTTTACGTTTTCTTGAGCTTTAGCCGGTTGAGAAACGTTAAGAAGGCTATCGAAATTTAAGACCCGCGGCTTTTCTGTGGCAGTTATTTTTATAGTTACTTGTTTAACAGAATCTTGTAGATTATTCCTGCCGTTAAAAGCAAAACAAGGGATTGCACCTCCGGCAAACAACAGTAATGTGATTAAGGTTTTCAAGTGCATTTTCAAAGGAGTATGTGATAATATTATGCCAAAAGTATTAAATTTCCTTTTTATTGCGCTATTTATATATGCTAGTAGTTCTCGGTATCAATTGATTGCAGAAGAAAAGGCTTGATGAAGTCTTTTTTTAAGGAAAAAGCTCTGCGTTTGCAGAGCTTTTTCCTCATTATAGCAAATCAAATCCGATATCAGTTCTAAAATATCTTCCATCGTAATATACTCTCCCGGCATCGGCAACGGCTTGTTGCACCGCATCAAACATGGTATCTTGTAAGGAAGTAATAGCAAGAACTCGTCCGCCTGATGTTTTGATTAAGCCGTCGTCAAGCGTGGTTCCCGCATGGAAAACATGCGACTCGTGTATATTATCAAGTCCCGAAATAACTTTTCCTTTCATATATTCTCCGGGATAACCACTTGCTACAAGCATAACGGTTGCTGCGGTTTTAGGCGAAATTTTCAATTCTTTTTCGGCCAGATTCTCATTTGCAACACCCATTAGCAGATCCAAAAAATCGCTTTCTATGCGTGGAAGAACGCTTTCCGTTTCCGGATCCCCCATTCTTACGTTGTATTCAATTACATTCGGCTCGCCATTGTCATTCATCAGACCGATAAAAATAAATCCTTTAAAAGGAATAAGGTCTGCTTTCAGTCCATGAATGGTAGGGATAACAATAGTTTCCTCCACCTTCTTCATAAACGCGGCATCTGCAAAAGGAACCGGCGAGATAGAGCCCATTCCCCCTGTATTTAGTCCGGTATCGCCTTCTCCAATACGTTTGTAATCTTTCGCTTCCGGTAAGATTTTATAACTGATACCGTCTGTTAAAACGAAAACTGACAGCTCGATCCCAGTAAGGAATTCCTCGATAACTACTGTGCTGCTGGCTTCGCCAAACTTTGCATCCTGAAGCATGGCTATTAGTTCAGTTTGTGCCTCTTCTAGAGTTTGGCAAATAAGTACTCCCTTTCCCGCAGCTAAGCCGTCTGCTTTCAGCACAATTGGAAGTTTATGAGTTTCCAGATATGACAATCCTTCGTTCAAGGAATTGATTGTAAACGAAGCAGAAGCTGCTGTTGGAATATTATGTCGCCTCATAAAGGACTTCGAAAAATTCTTGCTTCCTTCAAGTTGAGCGCCTTCTTGCTGAGGTCCGATCACTGGAATGTTTTTTAACTCGTCATGAGCAAGGAAATAGTCATGAATTCCCTTTACAAGGGGCTCTTCCGGGCCAACAATTACCAGATTGATGTCATTATCGGTAACAAAGTAACGAATACCTTTAAAATCAGTGGCGGATAAATCGATGTTTTTCCCATACATACCGGTTCCGGCGTTACCCGGAGCAATGTATAATTCTTTACATAAAGGACTTTGCGATATCTTCCAGGCAAAAGTGCTTTCTCTTCCGCCAGAACCAAGTAAAAGGATTTTCATGGCGCAAAGATAAAATTCTATATTGTTAAAGGGAATTTAGATATTGTAATAAGATGCGAATTGAATTCAAGCGACCGGAGACATAAATACCTCGGTACCGGAAAGTCTCCGAATGTATTGTATAGTGATTCAATTCGATTTCAATTTCCCTGCTTTTTCTCAAGCAATTTTTTTTTTACTCTGCTAGTTATATATTAGATTGCTTTTCCCATCAATAATTCGGCAAATAAAATTAATTTTGCTTGCATTATGTCATATTGGCTTATTGACAGTGATGGCGTAATTATTGATTAAAACAGAGTTCATTCGATACAACATGTTAGGTTTTTTAAATAAACTATTCGGAAGCAAGTCCGAACGCGATATAAAACAAATTCAGCCACTGGTTGAACAGATAAAGGCAGAATATCCAAAGCTGGCTTCTCTAAGCGATGATGAATTACGCCAGAAAACAGCGGAATTTAAAGCTATAATTAAAGAGGCATTAGCTTTAATAGATGAGGAAATTCAACAGTTAAAAGAAGAAGCAGAGAATCCTGAACTATCAATTCACGATAAAACAGATATATACGACAAAGTAGATAAGCTTGGCAAGGATCGCGATAAGCAACTAGAAGTTGTTTTGCTTGAGATTCTTCCTCAGGCATTTGCCGTAGTAAAAGAAACTGCCCGCCGTTTTACTGAAAATAAAACAATTGAAGTTACCGCCACTCAGTTCGATCGCGATTTGGCGGCTCGTAAAAATAATGTACAGATTGTTGGCGATAGAGCGATTCACCACAATACCTGGTTAGCAGCTGGTTCTGAGGTGGTGTGGAATATGATCCATTATGATGTTCAACTTATTGGTGGTATCGTGTTGCATCAGGGTAAAATTGCCGAGATGACCACTGGTGAGGGTAAAACTCTTGTTGGAACTTTGCCAGCTTACCTTAACGCGCTTTCAGGTCAGGGCGTACATATTGTTACAGTTAACGATTATCTTGCCCGTCGTGACTCGGAATGGAATGGTCCTTTATTCGAGTTTCATGGCTTAAGTGTTGATTGCATTGATAAACATCAGCCCAACTCGGAAGGCAGAAGAAAAGCATATTTAGCCGATATTACTTTCGGTACCAATAACGAGTTCGGCTTCGATTACTTGCGTGATAACATGACTCAGGCACCTGAGAGCCTGGTGCAGCGAAAACTGCATTTTGCTATGGTGGATGAGGTCGATTCAGTGTTAATCGATGACGCCCGTACACCACTGATTATTTCTGGCCCGATACCAAGGGGTGATGAGCATGAATTTTACGACTTAAAACCTCGTATTGAACGCCTGGTTAACGCCCAAAAAAGTTTCGTTAACACTGCCTTAAATGACGCTAAGAAATTAATTGCAGAGGGCAAATCTGGTGTTAATGAAGGTGGCTTAGCTTTGTTGAGAGCACATCGCGGTTTACCAAAAAGTAAGGCTTTAATTAAGTACTTGAGTGAATCAGGTATTAAGCAAACTCTTACCAAAACTGAAAACTACTACATGCAGGATCAGGGTAAGGAAATGCCCAAAGTTGATGAAGAGCTGTTTTTTGTGATTGATGAGAAACAAAACCAGGTAGAACTTACAGAAAAAGGTATTGAGTTAATAACTGCTTCAGGTGAAGATACTAACTTCTTTGTAATGCCTGATGTTGGTTCGGAAATAGCTGATATTGAAAAATCTACTTTAAGTACCGAAGAGAAACTTGCTAAAAAGGATTCTTTGATGCGTGATTTTTCTGTGAAGTCTGAACGGATTCACTCTGTAAACCAATTGTTAAAAGCATATACTTTATTCGAAAATGATATTGAATACATCATTGATGAAGGAAAGATAAAAATTGTTGACGAGCAGACCGGTCGTGTAATGGAAGGCCGGCGTTACTCTGACGGTTTACACCAGGCAATTGAAGCTAAAGAGAATGTAAAAGTTGAGGATGCATCTCAAACTTATGCAACTATTACGCTTCAGAATTATTTCAGAATGTACCATAAGCTGGCCGGTATGACCGGTACTGCAACCACGGAAGCAGGCGAGCTTTGGCAGATCTATAAATTGGATGTGGTTGAAATTCCGACCAATGTGCCAATGCAGCGTAAGGACATGGAAGATAAGGTTTATCGCACCATGCGCGAAAAATACAATGCGGTTGTAGATGAAATTGCATCCTTAACTCAGGCTGGAAGGCCGGTTCTGGTGGGTACGACTTCCGTCGAGATTTCAGAGTTATTAAGCCGGATGTTAAAACTCAGAGGCGTTCGGCACAATGTGTTAAACGCTAAACTTCACCAGAAGGAAGCTGATATTGTTGCCGAAGCGGGTAAAGCAGGTACGGTAACTATTGCTACCAATATGGCTGGTCGGGGTACGGATATTAAGCTGGGCGAAGGTGTTAAGGAAGCCGGTGGTTTGGCCATCGTTGGTACAGAACGTCATGAGTCTCGTCGCGTAGACAGGCAATTGCGTGGTCGTGCAGGTCGCCAGGGTGATCCGGGATCTTCTCAGTTCTTCGTATCTCTGGAGGATAACTTGATGCGTTTGTTTGGTTCAGAAAGAATATCAAACATCATGTTAAGAATGGGAATTGAAGATGGTGAAGTAATTCAGCATTCAATGATCACCAAGTCGATTGAACGTGCACAACGCAAAGTTGAAGAAAATAACTTTGGTATCCGTAAGCGTTTGCTTGAGTATGATGATGTGATGAACTCGCAGCGCTCGGTAATTTACGCTAAACGTAAAAATGCTCTTTTTGGCGAACGTTTGGAAGTGGATTTGAATAATACATTTTTTGATACCGTTGAGGATATTATAACCGAATATAAAGAGACATCAAATTTTGAGGGCTTTAAATTAGAGATGATCAGAATATTTTCGATCGACCCTGAAATTGATGAGGATGAGTTCGTTGGCTCTTCAATAGCTAAATTAACTGAGCGTATGTTTGCTAAGGTAACGGATTACTATCAACGCAAGGTTGAAGTGATCGCTCAGCAGGCTTACCCTGTTCTAAAGCAGGTTTATGAAGAGCGTGGAGAATTTATAGAAAATATTATTGTTCCGTTTACAGATGGTATAAGAGGAATGCAGGTTTCTGCTAATCTTAAAAAAGCAGTAGAAAGCAAAGGAACAGAAGTGTTTAAATCCTTCGAAAAAACGGTAGTTCTTGCCTTGATAGACGAATCGTGGAAAGAGCATCTTCGTGAGATGGATGAGTTAAAGCAATCCGTTCAGAATGCGGTTTATGAGCAGAAAGATCCATTAGTTATTTACAAGATGGAAGCGTTTAATTTATTCAAACAAATGCTTATAACTGTGAATAAAGAAGTGGTTAGCTTCTTATTTAAGGGTGGAATCCCATCTCAGCAATCGGAAGAAGTAAGAGAAGCTCGCCCGCAGCCTAGACAAGACCTTTCAAAACTAAAAGTTTCTAAACCTCAGCTTGCTGCATTAGCAAGTGCTGGTGGCCCGATGGAAGACACGCGTGAAATTCAAAAAACAATGCCTGTACGTGCCGAAGTTAAAATTGGAAGAAACGATCCTTGTCCTTGCGGAAGCGGCAAAAAATATAAAAACTGCCATGGTGCAGGTCTGGAATAAGGTTTAGTGGTATAAAGTTCATTTAGTTTTTAATTTTGATTTTTTAATTTTTGACTTTACACTAAATGTTAAAAGAAAAAGTTCAGGCTTTAGCAGAAAGTATACACCGGGAAGTAATTGACATTCGCAGGCATTTACATCAGAACCCGGAGTTGTCTTTTGCAGAATATCAAACTTCAGCATTCGTAAAGTCGCAGCTTAATGCCTTGGGGATCCAATGGTCGCCGATGGCTGACACCGGCGTTGTAGGGATATTAAAAGGAGATAAGCCATCCGAATCTGTCATCGCTTTGCGTGCTGATATGGATGCTTTGCCCATTATAGAAGCCAATGATGTTTCCTACAAATCGCAAAATGAGGGTGTAATGCATGCCTGTGGACATGATGTTCACACTTCATCTTTACTTGGCGTAGCAAAAATCTTAACGGCGTTAAAGGCTGAGTTCGGCGGTACAGTAAAACTGATTTTTCAGCCTGCAGAGGAAAAACTTCCGGGCGGTGCGAGCGTAATGATAAAAGAGGGAGTGCTGGAAAATCCGAAACCACAGGCTGTGATCGGCCAGCATGTTATGCCTTTGATCGATGCCGGCAAAATAGGCATTCGCTCGGGTAAATACATGGCATCTACGGATGAACTTTATGTTACCGTTCAAGGCAAAGGAGGCCATGGTGCGCAGCCTCAACAAAATATCGACCCCGTTTTAATCACTTCACACATTATTATTGCTTTGCAGCAAATAGTAAGCCGCATTGCGGATCCAAAGCTTCCTACTGTACTGTCTTTTGGAAAAGTAATAGCAAACGGTGCAACGAACATCATTCCAAATGAAGTGAAACTGGAAGGAACTTTCAGAACCATGGATGAAACGTGGCGAGCTGAAGCTCATAAGCGGATGAAAAAAATGGCCGAAGGCATTGCCGAAAGCATGGGCGGAAGCTGCGACTTCAATATTGTGAACGGTTATCCCTTTCTGGTAAATGAAGAGAAATTGACTGCCAAAGTTCGCGAGTGCGCAGTAGATTATCTTGGCGAAGAAAATGTTCTCGATATCGATATATGGATGGCCGCAGAAGATTTTGCGTATTACTCTCAGGTTTCTGATGCATGTTTCTATCGCTTAGGAATCCGTAATGAGGAAAAAGGAATTACATCTTCAGTACATACACCGACCTTTAATATTGATGAAAGCGCTTTAAAAACAAGTGTAGGATTAATGGCTTATACTGCATTAAAACAGTTGGGAAATTAGTCAATTGCTGCCGTTTTTGGAATGCCTTGTCCTGGTTTGTGATAAACTGATTCTGCTGCTTTAAACTATGATGAAAAAAATACTACCGGTTTTCTTCTTTTTGACACTTTCAGTTTTTGCCAAAGCGCAACAAATCCGACGCTATAATCCCGACACCGTTCTTACTGTTACTTTAGATACAGTAATAAATATCACTTCAAAAAGGCTTACGGTCGAAACTTTTATTAACGAGATTCTAAAAGACACCAGCTTTTACGACGCTTTCCGTAATATGAAAAAATATAGCTTTACAGCTGAAAATCGCGTTTTTACATATGATAAAAAGAACAAAGTTGAAGGAAAAATATTTCGTAAAATCTATCATAATAACAGTGGCCCTTACCAAATGCAGTTTTTAGCGAAGCAAGATAGTGGCAAGCTGTATAAGAAAAATGGTAAGTTCCAGTTGTACACCGTAGAGATGTTTGATTACATTTTTATGAATCCGTATAATTCTGATTTTGAGTCTTCGGCACCGTCTTCCGAGAAGGGCGGAGGGAAGAACGAATCTTATAAGGATAAGTTAAAAACGCTGATATTCAGTCCCGGAAAACCGATTAAAGGTATTCCTATTATTGGTGGTAAAACCCAGATTTTTACTGCCAATATGCGCCAGTATTATAACTATAGCTTTTTTTCGAGCACCTATCTGGATTCAATCCCAGTGTATAAATTCATTGTTAAAGTTAAACCGGATATATCTAACTGGACTAAAGATGGATTAATGATTAAAGAGTTAACCACCATCTTCGATAAGCGGAACTTCCAAATTTTGGGCAGATACGTGGATATGAAGTATGATAATATAGCTTTCGATTTTGATGTGCAGATGAATATAGAGCTGGGATATTTTGACAATGGCGAAGTTTTGTTGCCTACCAAAATTAGTTATCAGGGCGATTGGGACATACCTTTCAAAAAGGAAGAAAAGGCGAGTTTTTTGATCTTGCATAAGGGCTACAAGCCGGGCAGGAAGTAAGCTTGATGTAATCCCGAATTCTGTGTACATTAATTCTTTTATTTTTCCTGATGATTGCCAAAGAAACCGTCGATAAAATCCTGGAAACTGCTCGAATTGAAGAGGTGGTTGGTGACTTTGTGCATCTCAAAAAACGTGGTACAAGTCTCATTGGCAACTGCCCCTTTCATAATGAGAAAACCCCTTCCTTTCACGTATCTGTAAATAAGGGAATTTATAAATGCTTTGGTTGTGGTAAAGGCGGTGATTCTACCCGCTTTATCATGGATCACGAGAAGTACTCTTATCCTGAAGCATTAAAGTATTTAGCCAATAAGTACAATATTGAAATTGCGGAGATTGAAGCTTCTCCCGAACAACAGGTTGCAGATAGCCGAAGGGAAAGTCTGTTTGTAATCTCTTCATGGGCTGCCAAGTTCTTCAGTCATACCATGTGGGAAACCCAGGCAGGACAAACGATAGGCTTAGGCTATTTTAAAGAAAGGGGCTTTCGCGATGATATTATCAAAAAGTTTGAGCTGGGATATTCGCCGGATGAATGGGGCGCTTTAGGCGAAAAAGCTATACGGGAAGGATATAAGGAGGAATTCTTGGAAGAAACCGGCTTATCAATCCGAAATGATAAGGGCGGATTGTACGATCGCTTCCGCGGAAGAGTAATGTTTCCCATCCATAACTTTACCGGAAGAATCATCGGTTTTGGTGGCCGAACTCTCAAAACAGATAAGAACGTACCCAAATATGTAAACTCGCCCGAGAGTGAGATTTATCATAAATCCAATGTTCTCTACGGACTTTTCTTTGCCAAGAAGGCGATCCGTGATTTAGATAATTGTTACCTGGTTGAGGGCTATGCCGATGTGCTTTCAGTACAGCAGGCAGGTATAGAAAACGTCGTGGCTTCGTCTGGAACTTCGCTTACGGTTGAGCAAATAAGGCTTATTTCTCGGTTTACAAAAAACATAACGATTCTCTTCGACGGAGATGCTGCCGGAATTAAAGCTTCTCTGCGAGGCCTGGATATGATTTTGGAAGAGGGACTGAATGTGAAAGTGGTCCTTTTCCCGGAAGGGAATGACCCCGATTCATATGTCCAGAAGCTGGGAAGCTCAGCTTTCAAAACTTTCCTCGAAAAAAATCAGAAGGACTTCATCCTATATAAAACATCCATCCTGTTGAAGGATGCAGGGAGTGATCCGATAAAAAAAGCGGGAATTATACATGATGTAGTTGATAGCATCGCCAAAATCCCCGATGGCATAAAGGCATCTGTTTTTGTTCGGGAGTGCAGTTCTTTGCTGCAAATTGAAGAGCGGGTTCTGATTGCCGAATTAAATAAGTTAAGGCTCAATAAAAATAAGAGAGACAATAATAAGCCTGAGCCGCCCACCGGAAGACCTGAAGAGCTACCACCTCCTGACGAGTTTCTTGCTGCGGAGAGCTACACAGATAGTGATGAATTTCAGGAAAAAGAAATTGTTCGCTTATTATTAAACTACGGTCACGAACTGGTACACTGGGACGGGATAACAGACACATACATTGCTCCTTACGTTATTTCAAATCTGGCCGATGTAACTTTTGATAATCCACAATGCAAAAGTGTTTTAGAGGAATACAACACACGTATTGAGAATGGTGAGTTGCCAACAGTGCAGGACTTCATTAAACATCCTGATCCTAAAATATCCGAGCTTGCAATTTCTTTGATCTCTTCTCAATATAATTTAAGTGAAAACTGGTATAATAAAAGGAAGATTTATGTTCGTAACGAGACTGAAAATATGCGTGCCACCATTTTAGGCGGTATTTTTCATTTGAAAAAACGTAAGGTAGATCGTATTCTTAAAAATATTCGACTGGAGATTCAGCAGGAAACCGATGAGGATAACCAAATCATTTTGATGCAACGGTATTTGCGTGTAAAAGAGGTTGAAAAAGGAATTTCCAGCTTTTTAGGATCTGTAGTTTTGAAGTAATAATGGCAAACCTATACATTATAGCGGGATGTAATGGTGCAGGTAAAACTACAGCTTCATTAACGATTTTGCCCGAGGTACTTAATTGTTACTCCCTTAAATCCAGAAAGTGTTTCTTTTGAAGCTGGAAGGATAATGCTAAATCGAATTCGGCAGCAAAACAACGTGTCGCTATTAGAGTGAGTAAAGGCGGCCATAATATTCCGCTGGAAATTATTGAACGCAGGTATTACCGAGGGTTAAAAAACTTTTTAACTTTGTATAGAGATAGTTGCGATAAGTGGATGCTTATCGATAATATGAAATCTACTCCAGCGCTAGTTGCAGAGAGCAACAATTTAAAAGGGATGCATGTTGTAAATCCAGACACCTGGAAATTGATTAACAAACTAGAGTCATATGGAAACGAATAAAGGCATTGATAAGCTATCTAGTAAAATTCTGGAAGGGGTTCGTCAAGCCTCTAAAAAGTTAATAGAAAGAAGTGCCGCTAATAACGAGCAATTAATAATTGCTGATGAAAATGGAGAACCTATAAGTGTTCCTGCTAAGGAACTTCTTAAGAACCTATAAAGCCTGCATGGCTACCCATAATCTCTTAGGCCAGCAAGGCGAATCTATTGCCAAAAAGTATCTCGAAGAAAATGCTTACGAAATTCTTGACGAAAACTGGTGCTTCGGCAAAGCTGAAGTGGATTTGATTGCTTATCGCGATAAGCGTATCATTTTTGTGGAAGTAAAAACCCGTACGTCAACCGGATTCGGCCAGCCAGAGGACTTTGTAAATGAAGCTAAACAAACACTTTTGCAAAAGGCTGCAGAAGAATATCTTTACATTATGAATTTCAAAGGCGAAATTCGATTTGACATCGTATCCATACTTTTTGGAAAAGATGGAACACATAAATTAAAACATATTGAAGATGCATTTTGGTAAACACATAAACAAATCTTTCTTTCTTTTTGCAATAATACTTATCTCAACATATTCCTGTAAAAGATCTTCGGAAAAATCTGTTTATTTTATTTCACCCGTAGAAGGAGGTAATGTTACCATCGGCGAAACTATCGTTCTGAAGACTGATGCGGAGTCAGGCATGTTTGATTCTATCGCCTATTTTGTCGATACAAAATATATAGCAAGTCGTACTGATACTCAGGGAGTGCGGTATACTATTGGAACTTTGCCTTTCGGTAGCCGTTTATTGACAGCAAAAATATATAGCGGTGCAGATTCTTCTGAGGTTACTAGCAATATGCAATTATTACCCGCAAAAGTACCTGTTGAATATAGCTATAAAGTAATAAATACCTATCCTCATGATACTACTTCCTATACCGAAGGTTTGGAATTTCATGAAGGTATTTTGTATGAAAGTGACGGTGGCTATGCAGATCTGGGAGGATCTAGTTTGAGAAAGGTCGATTTAAAAACAGGAAAGATCTTAGCTAAGGTTGATATTGACGAAAAATATTTTGCTGAAGGAATAACGATTGTAGGCGATAAAATTGTCCAGCTGACCTATCAAGAGGGAGTGGGTTTTATTTATGATAAAAAGAGTTTGAATAAAATTGCCGAATTTCCTTATACAGCGGGCAGAGAAGGTTGGGGATTAGCTTTTAATGGCACGTATATTTTAAACACCGACGGCACAAATAATATTTATTTTCTAAATAAGGATACTTATCAAAAGGTAAGCACGCTTGAAGTATATGATAACAAAGGCCCTGTAAATAACCTAAATGAATTAGAATTAGTCGATGGGAAAATATACGCTAATATTTATCTTAAAAACAATATTGCCATAATAGATCCTAAAACCGGTGCCGTAGAAGCCTACATAAATTTAGCAGGAATACTGCCAGCCGAGGATCATGTTGCGGGAATAACCGATGTTTTGAACGGTATCGCCTGGGACACTAAAGGCAAGCGTTTATTTGTTACCGGCAAAAAGTGGAATAAACTGTTTGAAATAAAAATCATGTAAGGGACGATTAAGAATCGCCCCCTACATTAACCTACCGAAAACTTAACTCTTTGTTGCTGTTAAAGTGGTGCCTGTTAATGTTACAGGATAAACTTTAAGCGCTCTTGTGCTTCCTCCGTCACTTGGCTGATTTATTACCGCTCCAGCGGATGTATATGTTGAAGAATGTAAACTGCAAAAGATTCTGTTGTTGCTTTGTTGCCATGTCAACTGGTTTCCCTGATGTGGACAAGCAGATTGTGTTGCAACAAATGATGAGGCTGTGTTTTCTGCTGCAATTCTAAAAAATAACACCCCGTTCGCGATGGTTTGTGCGCCGACAGATGCCATTGTCGAGATGTCCACATTAACGGTACTGCTGCCGGGGTTTGGCGTTCCGGTTTCATCATCTCCACCTTTGCTGCAAGCCTGAAAACACGAGCCTGTACATGCCAAAGCAAAACTAATTCCCAGTGTCTTTAAAAATTCGTCTCTTTCCATAACGTGTTGTTTAATAGATCCTTGATTGTATATCCGGGTTCTTCGATTTCCCAAGACTGAAATTTCTCGAAATGGTGAATCCAAAGCGCACACCTCCGTCATTCCACGATTTCTTTGTGTCGGGCAGGAAGTTGTTTTCAATAATGTATTCCGAATTCATGAAGTTGAGTGAGAATACATGTCCGCCGGTTTCAATTTCTAATCCGACGCCAAGCGGGTTAAAATAGTTGTCAGAAAAGCTACCCGGGCGCCCGAAGGCATTCACAAGTTGATAATCGCCTATCAAAGAAAGACGCTTGCTAAGTTTAAATCTACCGGCAAAGCCCAGACTGAAAAGGTTTTGCTGATCGCCAAAAGCGATATGTTTCGAACGTAGTAAGTACGTTGGCGAAATTTGTAAAGAAAGATGCTCTGAAAACTTCCGGGCGACAATTGCCTGAAGTAAGTAGCTGTTTCTGGTGGAGTCACCATTAAATTCATGATTGAAATTTTCTTCTCTGGTAATAATTCCGGCCTGTGCAAGCAGCGTAACAGTTAAGGGAAATTTATTTGTTTGCCCAATCGCTTTTTGTTTGATAAAAAAATTATAGAGTTCTTCATGTTTACTTCTGCCGATCCCTAAAGTTAATTTATCAGTTAGTCCATAGTCTAAACCAATGTATAAGTCTGTCGCCCCGTCAAGTCCATACAAGGTATGAGAACTGCCAAATTCACCTCCGATATCACCAAAATGATGACGGATGCGCAAATCCAAATCGTGTTTTTTTTGCGTTTCGCTCGAATGCGACAAAACAATCCTGGTCGACTTAAAAGTGGCGCTTGTTTTGCCGCCTGCATAATTAGATGAATCTAGTGATTGTAACAGCGAATCGGCATCTTGTGCATAGCCGCTGTAATTGAAAATAATCAATGTAATTATGCTTGTAAGGATTTTTTTCATTCGCTTAAGGGTTTAGAGTAGCATCAACATTAACTTTTATAACTTTTGCAATTTTGGTGAAAACTAGTTTCGGGATTTTGATTTTATGATCAGCACAGGCTACTTCAAATCCGGAAAGGATTTGTACCTGGCCATCTTTAATTTTTATTGTGCCGGGAATGGTCCGCTGTTTACTTACTCCATGGATTAAAAGCGCACCGGTAGCGCTCACATTGTATTCCCCATCCTTGGTGAAATCTATTGCCTGATTTATTTTCCCGTCAAATTTTGCATATGGATATTTATCGCTTTCCATATAATTCTCATTGAAATGTTCCTGCATTAAGCCTTTTGCGAACTCAAAGCTTTTAATTGGCACCTGAAAAGCGATCCGACCCGTTTTCGAAACTAAAACGGCAACACCCTTTTCGGAGGCAGCTTTAATATCTTCGACAGGTGTGGATGAGAAGAAGCTCACCTTCGCGGCTTTTGACGTAAAGTTTTGCGCAAACGCAGAAGTATTAAAGCCTCCGACCAACAGAATTATAAAAAACAGCTTATTTATTTTTCTTGGTAACATCATACGTTAGATTTAATGAAATTCCACTTGATTTTAAACGCACATTTCCTTCTCCAACTCCACCTAGCGGTAGTTTTAAATAGGGTTCTATCGCCCATTGAATGTGAGAAGATTTCGGGTTTATATGATAGCTGGCAGCAAGGCTAAGAACGCTTAAGTAATGCTGATTGGCATTGTTTTTTACTAATAAATAATCTTTGTAGCCCGACTGAGGTGTGTACTTGAAGTTATATTCTTCTTTTAGCATCAGGTAAGATGACAGGCCTGAAGATATCTGCACCCGATTGTTATGATGTTGAAATAATGAATAGGAAATCTGTAGCGGAATTTCCAAAACATTACAAGATGCATCAATTCCGGAGATTTTGTCTGCTCGTAATGGGTTCTTTAACTTATAATCGTAAGCACTGGCCGCATATCTTTTCAATCCATATTTGATTCCGGAACTAAGAGTGATGTTTTTGGCGATGCCAGTATTTAGAAGTAAGCCGACAGTTAGGTCGCCTTTCCTTCCGGCGATTGATTCAATAGAACTAAAATCTGGTCCGGCTAAGGCAGTTACACTGAAGCTCAGTTTTTTGTGTTTAGAAGACTTTTTTACATCTGTTCCGGCATCAGATTTACTGGTGTCGTTTATCAGCGAGATGGATGTAATTATTAGATCTTTATCAGGAATAAGGAAATCGGCATCTGAGGAACTTAAATGATCTAATTGCCTATGCGAAACAAATTCAGAGCTATTTAATACCCGATCGGAAGGTTCGCCGACATTATTCTTATGAATTGATAATCTTTTTTGACCCATTGTTCCAATTGGCGCAGTTTTTCTGGTTAGCTTTTCAGGAGCTATGGTTGTGACTGCAATGGTGTTCCCGCTGGTTTCTGCATGCTCTGCTGACTTGCTATTCTCTGTATCTGACACCCCATCTCCGCTTTCAGGTTTTAAATGTTTTGTTTTTTGGGTGGTTTGTGTGTTGTTATCACCTAAAGAATCATTATTTAAGAACCAATAGGCCCCGCCGAAAAGAAGAAACAGCATCAGGACAAAACTGCTGTTCCTTATAAAAATCACACGGTCTCTTCTACGAAGCTTTTGCTCCATCTTATCCCATGCAGATTCATCAAAGTAAAAATCAGCAGATTCTGCTTTTTGCTTTAATAGTTCATCAAACTTTTTGTCGGATAATTCTTTCATGATATTTTAGCAGTCATTGGTCCCGACGGATCGGTATCAATTGAACTTAACATTTCTCGTAATTTATGCCTTGCTTTGAATAAGTTTGATTTCGAGGCTCCAACAGATATTGAAAGCATCGCAGAAATTTCTTCATGTGTATAGCCGTCAATAACAAACAAATTAAAAACCGTGCGATAGCCGCTCGAAAGTTTTTGCACCAGTTTTATTAGATCATCATAATTTATCCTTGATAAAATATGTTCATGCTCTTCCAGTTCATGATTGCTGTTTAATTCCTCCATTTTCGTACGTCTTATTCTTCTCCTGTAATAATCTATTGAGGTATTTATCATTATGGTGCTAAGCCAGGATTTAAACGGCCTGCTTTGGTCGTATTTGCTGATATTGGTAAACACCCGCATGAAGCCATCATTCACTATTTCGACAGCTTCCTCTTTGTGTTCCGCATAGCGTAAACAAATCTTCATAGAAAATCCAAAGTACTGCTTGTAAAGTTCCTTTTGACTTTTACGGTCACGCGATTTACATCCGGATAAGATATGTTGTATGTCAGGCGTGCTCATCAATAATTAACTCAATATACCACAAGTACGGAACTTTTTCCAGCCCGGTTGCTTTGTCAGGACGAGAAATTTTAAAATAAAAAAAGGAGCAGTTTTTCCGCTCCTTTTCCATTTTGTTCGATAGTTACTGAATTATCTGCGCCATTCTTTGTACTGATTAATTAAACCGTTTGTAGACGAATCGTGTGTGTTAATCGGCGTGTCACTTTCTAATTCAGGTAAAATTTTGTTCGCTAATTGCTTGCCTAATTCCACTCCCCATTGGTCGAAGCTGAAAATATTCCAGATAATACCCTGAACAAATATTTTGTGCTCATACATCGCGATAAGTGCACCTAAAGTTTCCGGGTTTATTTCCTTTACAAGTATCGAATTTGTTGGACGGTTACCTTCAAACACCTTAAATGGAGCCAGTTTTTCGATCTCAGCTTCAGATTTGCCGGAAGCTTGCAGTTCGGCAACAACTTCTTCGTGAGTTTTGCCATTCATCAAAGCCTCAGTTTGCGCAAAGAAGTTAGATAATAGCAGGGTGTGATGAGATCCGATTTTATTATGAGATTGTGCCGGTGCAATGAAATCGCAAGGAATTAATTTTGTTCCCTGGTGGATTAATTGATAAAAAGCATGCTGTCCGTTGGTGCCGGGCTCGCCCCAGATAACTGGTCCGGTTTGATAATTTACCGGTTCGCCATTTCTATCGACATTCTTACCATTGCTCTCCATATCTCCCTGTTGAAAATATGCAGCAAAGCGATGCATGTATTGATCGTATGGTAAAATAGCCTGACTTTCTGCTTCAAAGAAGTTATTGTACCAAATTCCTAAAAGCGCAAGTATAACCGGCATGTTTTGTTCGAATTCGGATTTGCGGAAATGTTTATCCATATCATGCGCCCCGGTTAACAATGCTTTAAAGTTTGAAAAGCCAATACCTAAGGCGATAGATGTTCCGATAGCACTCCACAAAGAATATCTTCCTCCAACCCAATCCCAGAAGCCAAACATGTTTTTGGTGTCAATTCCAAACTCTGAAACTGCTTTCGCATTCGTAGAAAGAGCCGCGAAATGCTTGGCAACGCCTTGAGAAGATCCACCGTTTGCTAAAAACCAATTACGTGCGCTATGGGCGTTCGCCATAGTTTCCTGGGTGGTAAAGGTTTTGGAGGCTATCAGGAATAATGTCGTTTCTGGATTTACCTTTTTGAGCGCCTCCGCGATGTGCGTGCCATCGACATTCGATACAAAATGAAGGTTCAAATGGTTGCGGTAAGACTTTAATGATTCGTAAACCATCACCGGCCCCAGATCAGAACCGCCAATTCCTATATTTACGATATCGGTAATGGCTTTTCCAGAATATCCTTTCCACGATCCTGAAATAACAGAATCACAAAACATTTCCATTTTATCAAGCACTGCCTTCACATCTGGCATCACATCAAGTCCATCAACTACAATTCGTTCATTGCCTTGATTTCGTAAAGCAATATGCAAAACAGCCCGTCCTTCAGTTTCATTGATTGGTTCGGCGCCAAACATTGCATCGATAGCATCTTTTAGGCCGCATTCTTTAGCTAATTGAATTAATAAAGCTATGGTTTTATCGGTGATCCGGTTCTTGGAGTAATCTAAAAGAATATCGTTCCACTCAAGAGAGAACTTGTTAAATCGTTCGGTGTCTTCGGCAAACAAGCCACGCAAATGCAGATTGTTAATTTCAATAAAATGGTCGGTTAAATATTGATAAGCCTGAGTCTGGGTGAAATTTATTTTTGGAAGCATACAATTAAATTTGGACGAAGATAAAAATCCTGTTTAATTAAACTTAGTACTTGACCACTCATTTAAGATTATCGTCCCTTTTTATCGCACATCCAATCAGCGTTTTGCCATTAATTGTTACCCGGGCGGAGTGTCGATATACTCTGTCAGACATGCCATCACTACACACCTCCTTTTTTATCACAGCTTTCAGCGTTTCTTTCTTATCATTAGATGTCTCGAAAGTTATGCTGTTGCCATGAACTTTACCGGCAGTATAGGGAAAAGTATAGGTCTTTTCACTTCCCACATCTTTTAGCGCTATCAGCTTTTCATTCGGAATTATCTCAAGCGACCAAAAAGGCTCATTGCCTAAACAGATGAATTCATAGTTAAAACATTCGGTCCGATAGGATTTTGGTTTTAAAGAGATTAGATCTGTTACAGTTAATACATTTTCATATTCTTCAGCGTATCCGTTGTTTGATTTGCCTTTTAAATATCCTTTAACTTCAATGTATACGCTTTCGTAGGGGTACGACTGAAAATCAGTCGCTTTTTTATACGCCGAAGAAAGCTTATTACTCTTGTCTTCCAGCCAGTAAAGCTTGCCGGTGTTTTTACAGTCACGAAAAGTGCTTACTTCACTACCGAAAGAATAAAGTCCTTTGAATATTTTAAGTTCCTCAGGTGTTTTCGGTAACTGCGGAGTCGCATCAGCAGTGTCTGTCGCGGTACCGTCTGCAGCCAAAGTATCAATCGCAATAGAATCTTCAACTGTTTCTATTTGCTTGTCGGAATTGCAAGCAAGAAAAACGAATAGGAGAGAAAGGAGGGAGGCAGCTTTCATAAGTTTATTAGGCTTTAAACCTATAAGGTTTCTAAAACCTTATAGGTTTTTAATACATTATTCCAAAATCACAGCGTTCTTTAAATAAATAGGCTGTTGATGAAATTTCAAAAACTCATCTAATTCGCCAAACCATTCAAGAACCTCTTTTTTTCTTACTGATGTTGTCAGAGAACTAAAAAATGTTGGATAAGATGACCAGGGCCAAACAGCGATGCTTTTACACAAGCCATGATGTACTGGGTTTTTATGTATATAAAACAAAGTGCCCCGTAATTGTTCATTCGAAGTAATTTCTACTCGCCTTAGGTAGTCCATAAACAAGCTTCCTTTTCTGTCGAAAACTTTATTGTAGGATTTTGTATATGAATTGAGGAAATTCGAGAACGATTGCATAATGTGTGCAGATATATTTTTTGAGGCAGGCTTTTCACAAAAGGAACTATTTAATTCACTCCCGTTTTTTATTTTAACAAGAAAATGAAAATGGTTTGGAAGTAAACAATATGCATAAGTTTCTGCTATAGGGTTGATATACTTCTTAAATTTAGTTAAGAAGTATCTGTAATTTTCATCGTTTCTAAAAAGTTTTTCATCACCTGTAGCTCTGCTGAAAATATGGTAGAAAGTGTTAGGTTCAAAGGAGGTATGATAGTTCATACCTGCAATGTATAATTCTTTTTTATTAAGACCTATAAGGTTTTCAAAACCTTATAGGTCTGCACTTCTCAACGTTTAAATCTCAAAACTCATTCCTTGTGTATAGTCCAGTATTTTTTTAACGGATGTTTGGATGTCTAATAGAAGCAATGTTGTATTTCGCTCAGACATGGATCAAATTACGTTCTACAAAAGGTAAGTAATGTGGTTTAATACCTCTTCGGGAAACCATGTCAATTTTATGATCGAACAGATCTTCAAACTCATGAGCAAGACGAATGTAATCGAACCCATCTATTCTTCCATTAAAATCAACAAGAATGTCTATGTCGCTTTGTTCATTGTAATCACCTCGGGCAAAAGATCCAAACAAGCCAAGTTCAGAAATTGGATATTTCCGAATTAAAGCCGGTTTGTGCTGACTTAATATGTTTATAATCTCTTCCCTTGTATACATCTGTATCGCTTAATTTATTTACCTCGATAACTTATTTTAGAATACTTTCAAATATACAAAGTTTTAACAGCCTTAAAAAGTTTGCACTATGTCGGTCCAGGCACGCAAAACTTATCTCCTCTATTTTAACCCCTTTTTCTTATTTTTGCCCCATGACTAAAGAACAGTTACAGGATTTAAGGGACAGAGTAACGTCCCTGAGGAGGCATCTTTGACATCGACAAGAAACTTGATGAACTCCATATTGAAGAAGAACTAACACTCACACCTACTTTTTGGGACAGACCCAAAGACGCCGAAAAGGTACTACATTCTATTAAAGCAAAGAAATTTTGGACCGACGGTATTGTAGCTGTCAATTCGGCTGTGGAAGATACTGCGGTGCTTTATGAGTTTTTTCAGTCTGGCGATGCTACCGAAGAGGAGCTAAAAGAGCAATATCAAACTGCCCTTACAAAGCTTGAAGAACTTGAATTTAAAAACATGCTGAGTTCTGAAGAGGATCAGCTGAATGCCGTTCTTCAGATTACAGCCGGCGCAGGTGGTACAGAGAGCTGCGACTGGGCCCAGATGCTGATGCGAATGTATATTATGTGGGCCGAAAAAAATGGCTACAAGGTAACCGAGCAGGATTTTCAGGAAGGGGAGGTTGCGGGTGTGAAATCTGTGACTCTTCAGATAGAAGGTGAATTTGCCTATGGATACTTAAAAGGAGAAAATGGTGTTCACCGGCTGGTGCGCATTTCGCCTTTTGATGCAAACGCAAAGCGCCATACGTCCTTCGCTTCCGTTTATGTGTATCCGCTGGTTGATGATACCATTGAAATTGAAGTAAATCCGGCAGATATTGAATTTGAAACCTTCCGTTCGGGTGGTGCAGGCGGGCAGAATGTAAACAAAGTTGAAACGGCTGTTCGTTTGTATCATAAACCTTCCGGGATTATTATCAAGAATCAGGAATCACGTTCACAGCTTCAAAACAAAGAAAATGCAATCCGCTTGCTGAAATCACAACTATACGAGGCCGAGATGCGAAAGCGACAGGAGGCATCTGCAGCAATAGAAGGTAGTAAGAAGAAGATTGAATGGGGATCACAGATCAGGAGTTATGTTTTAGACGACCGGCGTGTAAAGGATCATCGCACAAATTATCAAACTTCAAATCCGCAGGCGGTTTTAGATGGAGATTTAAACGATTTTATCAAAGCCTATTTGATGGAATTTTAAAATATTCGGAGGGTTCTTCAGCAGTCTGCAGATGCAGACTGTTGGCGCATCATCTATTTTTCCGCTTCAACAACAGAAAGTAATTCTTCTATCTCCTTAACCTTATCGTCATAGCCTAATTTTGTATAAGCAGAGATTAGGTTTCGTAAAATCCTGCGAATAATGTCTTCGTTACTGCAGGGTTCGTAAAACTCTTTAGCAGGAGTTAGATTGAGTTGTTTTAAAAATGAGTCGACATCCCGCCTGCTGAAAATGAAACCTTTGTTAAATGCATTGATATAAAAGAGTACTCCTTCTTCCGAAATGTACTCCTTGGCTTCATCAATATAGGCTAAAATGAAATGCTGCGGTAGATTTACTCCATAAATAGGAATGTCCAGTTTTTGAGCGATCACAGAATAAATGATCGCCAGAGAAATTTGATTGCCTTTTTTACTCTCCAATACATGGCTGATGTATGAATTTTGAGGATCCTGGTGATTCGTGGTATTTCCCGAAAAGTTATAGATACTATACAATACATGATTAATGATCTTGACCTTTTCGATAGCACTCATGTCATAAACCATTTGCAGCCAGATCTCTCTTTTGATCTCCTCTATTTGGTTAATGATTTTTAGAGGATCCATATCAGGGTACTGATACTTATTGATGATTATTACTCCCTGTAATAAGTCAAAGGCCCCGCCATGATACCAGAGTTCCAATTCTTTTTTGACAGAATTATACTGGATTTTGTGAACCAGATTCTCGATCTTCTCCTGCAAAAGGGCATCGAAGGATTGCTCCCAGGCACTTTCCAGGTATTCTATTACTTCATTTCCGTAAGAAAGTAATCGGTCTTCCACATGTTGTGAAACTTCGACATCCGGATCATCGAGTAATTTGATTAAAGATTCTAATTCTTTATCATTCGTCATGTTTTACTAAAATATAAAAATGAGTAACACTTATTAAATGAATTATATAATTTTTGTGCGCTTAATCTTTAGCAATCACATCAATATAACGATGGTTTGTATAATTTTGCCGCTACATGATCAATTATCAATTACTAAAATCCTATATCAAACATCGTCTCAAAGCCAAAACCCGTCATGGCATACATTCACCATTTGTTTACAATTTGGTCGATAAAGTAATTTATGACTATAAACCACGAACTGAGTATCAACCCATAGAACAATTGCGAAAAAGCTTGTTAACCGATGAGCGGGAAATTAGTATTACTGATCTTGGAGCAGGTTCGCATATTAATAATAACAAAAAAAAGAAGGTTCGGCAACTAGCCAAAAATGCCCTTAAACCTAAAAAACTCGCACAGTTAATATATAGAATCTGTAACGATAACAAGCCTAAAAATATTATAGAGCTAGGAACCTGTTTAGGATTAACCACCGCGTATCTTGCCAAATCAGCTCCGGATGCAAATGTTATTTCCATTGAAGGCTGTCCGCAAACAGGTGCAGTTGCAAGCGAAAATTTGAAAAAGCTAAAAATTGATAGTGTTAATCTGCTTTCTGGAAATTTTGATTCCATTTTTCCAGACATCATAGATCAAACAGATTCCCTGGATTTTGTGTTTGTAGATGGAAACCACCGGAAAGATGCAACTTTAGAGTATTTTAGGTGGTGTCTGCCCAAAGTAAATAACAACACCATTCTGGTTTTTGATGATATTTATTGGAGCAAAGGAATGCAAGAAGCATGGGAAGAGATTAAAGACCATCCACAGGTGAGTTTTACAGTGGATTTATTTTGGATCGGACTGGTTTATTTTAGGAAAGGCCATGAGAAAGAACATTTTCTCATTAAATTTTGAAAGATTACTAATTATATTTGAAAATAGCCATAAACCTAACCACACAACATGAGCTTACGTTTCTGCAGTGCCTTGTTATTAGCTCTACTAACCGGATTAAATAGCCCGGCTCAGATTCGAGTGTCGCGAGTTGATATTAATAAATGGGTGAGGGAGAATTTTACAGGACAAGGAGTTGTGATTGGAAATATAAAAGTTCACGGCAATATTTTATCTATGGCTGCTTTTAGTAGCTCTGCAAATGTTTTAGATCTGCAAAAAGGGTTAATGCTCTCTACAGGTTCTGCGTTTAGTGTTGCCGGCCTGAATAATAAATACAATCAAACAAGTGCATTCGGAGATGCCGAGAGAGATCCGGACCTGAACAAGTTTGTAAAACCCAATTTATACGATGTAAGTATGATCGAGTTTGATTTCGTGCCTATGCGAAATAGCTTGCAGTTCAATTATCAGTTTGGTTCTGAAGAGTATCCCGAATATGTTGGGTCAACATATAATGATGTATTTGCTTTTTTTGTCTCGGATGATAGTACCACAAATAATATCGCGCTAATTCCGGGGAAGAATATTCCTGTAAGTATCAACACAGTAAATCACAAAACCAATCAGGGGTTTTTTATTGATAATAATGTATTTTCCAGTGCTGCTACAAAGCGCCAGGCGCCACTTGTTGAGGAGAGAAAACGGCGAGGCTTTTTTTCTTCCATTTGGCATGGCATAAAAAGCATATTTTCTTCCGTACCAGAAGAGGACTCTGAATCTGGCTATATCCGTACCGATCCGACTTTGGTTAAAAAAATGAAACCTGGTTTATATCGATTTCTGCAGTTTGATGGAATAACTAAAAAACTGGTTGCTCAGACGTACGTGGTTCCTTATAAAAAGTACCATCTTAAAATCATTGTCGCCGATGTTGCTGACAATATTTATGATTCCGGGGTGTTTCTGGAAGACAAAAGCTTTACCGCGAAACGTGATACCTCCCAACCCAACTTCGTTGATTATCCTGATTTAAGCAGGCTGATAGATCCTAAACAAATTATTGCAGGTAAAAAACTCGAAGATCTGTTGCCAGATACTGTGTATATGGACAATGCGAAGATTTACTTTGAATTTGATAACCATGAAATAGCTCCCTCAGAAATGAGTAAGTTGAAGGGGATTGCAGGTATTTTTGATCGCGTTAAAGATAAATACACAATGCGTGTTGCTGGGCATACCGATAGTATTGGTAATCTTGAATACAATATGGACTTATCCAGAAAACGGAATCAGGCGGTTATAGATGCGCTGCAAAAAATCCGGGCTATTGATATTCCTATCGAAATTACAGAAGATGCTTTTTTAAAGCCCGTTGCTAAAAATGATACGGACGAAGGCCGGATGAAAAACAGGAGGGTTGAAATATTTTTTGTAAAAACGGATTAGAACAAAAGGAGCTAAGGCTATTAAAATGCTTCTCCAAATGCTAAATAAAATCCTTTTTGCCTTTCTTCTCCAGCCCTTTTCTCGCCAAAGGCATAATCCATCCTTAAGCTTAATCCTCTTATTGTGTCAAAGAAATACCTTAGGCCTGCTCCATATGTTGGTTTGAAATTCCCAAGATCTATTCGCGAATTATAGACTGATCCGGCACCTGCAAAACCTGCAAATCCGAGGCGTGGAATCATCCTGTATTTTAGCTCTAATTGGGCTGCCAGTAAATTCCTGTCGCGGTATCGGCCGGTGTAATATCCTCGCATTATCTGGTCGTTCCCTAGTTGTGGCAAAAGATAAAACGGAACCGAGCTTCCCTGGATAGTTTGATAAGCCAAATTGAAACCCAGCGTCGTTTTCGGATTATAGGTTTTGAATGTTCTGAAATCAAGTTTCACCGAACTTCCAGAAAAATTTTCACCACCAAAAACGTCGGGGGCATAGGCGTAATTAAGCTTAATATATGTTCCTTTTGTGGTATAAACATTCGAATTTCTCGAGTCGATTATTTTAGCAAGTCCAAGGAAAAGCACATTCCCGCCATCTTTGTCGTGAATAAAAGAGTCAGTTTCATAAATGCCTCCAGGTTCTTCGTTATAAAATTTATGATTTTCAAAGCTTGCTGTAATGCCGGTATATGAACCTTTTCGCATCAGTTTTTCGGCTTCTAAACTTACTCTTGTTAATTTTTGAGTAATTCTTTGTTCGTCGGCTTGAAGCGTATTGGCTCCCACTCCGTAAAATTTAAAAGGAAAATTCTTATAACGCAGGTCGCCAGCATAATGATAACGGTTATGCTTCGACCAAATATCAGGCTTCAAAGCAAACATGGATTGTTTCTTGGTAGTAAAAGCAATTAGTCCAGGCATACTTGAGCTTCTTGTGATTGTATCTTTATTGGTATAAAATGAAACTAAAGAGACCAATCCGTATTCGAAGCCTGTTTCCTGGGCATAACCAAGCGCCGGCAACAGTATGAATCGTGCTTTACTGGTGCTGTCGTTCTCATCCGATAGAAACCTGCCCAATATCTTTTTCTGCCCAAATGCAGATGTCATAAAAAGGTTTGAAAGAATAAGGAGGGGGATTAAAAACTTTTTCATCTGCTGCGAAGATAGCTTTTGTGAAAAAAGAAAAATAAAATTCTTATAGGTTTTATTAATACACCGATGTTTGCAAAACTAAATTAAGCTCCAAAACAAAAAATAGTATTTTAGCGATTAAAAGAATTACAATGGAAAGAGGACCAATATCTCAATTTATAGAACATAATTATCGGCACTTCAACGCGGCAGCTCTGATCGATGCTGCTAAAGGGTATGAAACTCACTTGGAAGAAGGTGGTAAAATGATGATCACTCTGGCAGGCGCCATGAGTACAGCAGAACTGGGTATTTCATTGGCAGAAATGATCCGCCAGGATAAAGTGGCCATAATTTCTTGCACAGGTGCAAACCTTGAAGAAGACATTATGAACCTTGTCGCGCATTCTCACTATAAACGAGTTCCAAACTACCGTGATTTAAGTCCGCAGGAAGAATGGGACCTTTTAGAACAAGGATACAATCGTGTTACTGATACTTGTATTCCTGAAGAGGAAGCCTTCCGTAGAATTCAAAGGCATATTCATAAGATCTGGAAAGATGCTGAGGACAGCGGTGAACGATATTTTCCGCATGAATACATGTACAAGCTTTTACTAAGCGGAGTAATGAAAGAAAATTATGAGATTCCTGTAGAGCATAGCTGGATGATTGCTGCCGCTGAGAAAAACCTTCCGATTATTGTACCGGGTTGGGAAGATAGTACGATGGGGAATATATTTGCTTCTTATGTTATTAAAGGAGAGCTAAAAGCCAGTACAATGAAAAGCGGAATTGAATACATGGCTTGGCTTGCAGATTGGTATCAAAAGAATAGCAGTGGCAAGGGAATTGGATTCTTCCAGATCGGCGGGGGCATCGCCGGCGATTTTCCTATTTGTGTGGTGCCTATGTTATACCAGGATTTAGAAATGCACGAAATACCATTCTGGAGCTATTTCTGCCAGATTTCTGATTCAACAACTTCTTACGGATCTTACTCCGGTGCAGTTCCGAACGAAAAGATTACCTGGGGAAAGCTGGATATTCACACACCCAAATTTATCGTCGAGTCTGATGCTACTATAGTTGTTCCATTAATATTCGCCTGGATATTAAAACAGTAATGCATATAAGTGCACTTAGAACCAATGATAATAATCATGGCCGAAAGAAATTTAAATCAATTATCAAAATCGGTTTAAACAAGCATTTATCTTTTTAGAAACAAAAACGCCTTAATTAAATGTTTAAGGCGTTTTTTCATTTATTTAGAACGATTATAAATTGTTATTATAGGTCATTGTAGTGTCATGCATCCCTGAATTAATTATACTTTTGTCCTCCGAAAATGATGGGGAAATCTCATTCAGCTTTCGAATACATATCTAATTTTAAGTGTAAAATATAATATGAGGAGCATCTCATTGTTTTTTAGAAGTGTTGCAAAATCATTATTCTTAGTATCTTCCTTATGTATTGGTATTCAGTCTTATGCACAAAATAGCACTGATACAAGTACTACAGCAGTACAAGGTACCGCAGGTCCGGCCACAGCCGAAGCCCCTGCCGCCGCTGCTTCAGGAGATGCTGTAGCTGGTGGCGCACTGTTTAAGCAGAAGTGTACTGCATGTCACAGTTTAGAACGAGCCGTTGTGGGGCCCGCTTTAAAGGGAGTCACCGATCGTCGCGAGGCAGCATGGTTGCACAAGTGGATTAAGAATTCTCAATCTTTAGTAACTGCGGGAGATCCTGAGGCTGTTAAAGTATTTAATGAGTTCAATAAGGTGGTGATGACCCCCTTTCCTGAATTGTCTGATGGTGATATAGACAACATTTTAGCTTATATCAAAGCAGAGGGCGACAAGCCGGCAGCAGGCGCTGCAGGTGCAACGGGCGCTGAAGGCGGAACAACAGGTGAGAGTAAGGGTGTGAGTGATTTTATGCTTGGAGGACTTATTGTTTTAGTTCTTATCGCCTTGTTTGTCATTTTGGTTCTAAACCGTGTAATTAAAACTTTAGAGAGATTATTGCTTCAAAAGCAAGGCGTCGCAATCGAAGAAGAAGTTGCCGGTGAAAGTACAGCAGTTCGCTTCAGAAGATTAGCAAAAAACAAAAAATTTGTAGGCTTTACCGTATTGCTGATCATTATTTTCCTCGGATCATGGGGATGGATGACTATGTGGAATACCGGAGTTCACCAGGGATACCAGCCGGTGCAGCCAATTAAATATTCTCACCAGCTACACGCCGGTACATTGAAGATAGATTGCCAGTATTGCCACTTTGGGGCATACAAATCTAAAAACGCATCAATACCGTCACTGAACGTTTGTATGAATTGCCATAACTACGTTACTGCCAGTGCTAAGTATAATGGAGAAACTTCTCCTGAAATTGCCAAAATCTACAAAGCACTGGATTACGATCCACAAAGTAAAACTTATGGAGATAATCCAAAGCCGATCCAGTGGGTTCGTATTCATAACCTTCCCGATTTCGCTTACTTTAATCACTCACAACACGTAAAAGTGGCGGGTATTAAATGTCAGGAATGTCATGGTCCTATTCAAACGATGCAGGAAGTTTACCAATACTCACCTTTGACAATGAAGTGGTGTATTAACTGTCACAAAACTAAGGATGTGAATTTTAAAGGGAATGCTTATTACGATAAGATAATTGCCGCTCACGATCAGTTGAAAAAAGGACAGAAAATTACCCCTGCTTTATTGGGTGGTCTCGAGTGTGGTAAATGTCACTATTAATAAATTAGAAAAAAGAACTTACGCAACAGTTTATATAGCTTAAATGGAAAGCAATAAAAAATACTGGAAAGGTTTAGAAGAACTGAAAACGTCTCCTGAATTTGTCGAGAATAACAAAAACGAATTTGCCGAGTCATTGCCAATTGAAGAATTATTGAGTGAAGCGGGTTTAAAAACTCCAACTCCACGTCGCGATTTCTTAAAAGCAATGGGATTTGGTTTAGGAGCAGTTACACTTGCTGCTTGTCAGCCGGCACCTGTACACAAGTCAATTCCTTATTTAATAAAACCGGAAGAAGTAACACCAGGTGTTGCGAATTACTATGTATCAAGCTACAAAGGTCATGGTGTATTAGTAAAAACCCGCGAGGGTCGTCCTATTAAATTAGAAGGTAATCCAGATTGTATCCTTGGTGGCGGTAGATTAGATGCAGTTACTCAAGCTTCCATATTAGATCTATACGATGTATCTAAACTTAAAGGACCGAAATTAAAAAACGAAAATGCTTCCTGGAGCAGTGTTGATTCGTTCGTAAGAGGCGAGTTAAATAAAATTCAGGCTGGCGGAAAGAAAATAAGGATTGTTTCTTCAACTGTAAATAGTCCTTCTACCGGTAAGGTTCTAACTGATTTTATAGCAAAATATCCAAACACGAAACACGTACAAGTTGATGCGGTTTCTTACACAGGTATTTTAAAAGCCAATGAAGCCAGCTTTGGAAAAGCAGTTTTACCTCACTATCACTTCGACAAGGCGGATGTTATCGTGAGCTTTGGCGCCGACTTTCTTGGCACCTGGATCTCACCGTTAGAATTTAACCGTCAATACATTGTTAACCGTAACATGGCATCTTTGAAAAATAAAAAGATGTCGCGTCATGTACAGTTCGAAGCTGGAATGAGTTTAACGGGTACTAATGCGGACGTTCGTTTCGCTTTAAAGCC
>CBFGOI010000035.1:0-36298 GCA_965650335.1 uncultured Pedobacter sp.
TCCGTGGGCATGACTTTGATCGTGCTTACAGCAGGAATCGATCTTTCGGTAGGCTCTGTGCTGGCTTTGTGCGGCGCCATCACTGCCGGATTATTAAAAAATGGCATTCAGGTGCCTTCGGCCGATTTGTTTATTGGCTTTACGATCTTAGGAGGGATACTTTGCGGAATAATGCTGGGCGTTTTTCTCGGGGCATTTAATGGCTGGGTAATTACTAAATTCAAGGTGCCGCCGTTTGTGGCAACGCTTGCTATGTTAACCATCGCGAGAGGATTAACCTTGCTTTACACCGAGGGTTTTCCGATTTCTGGTCTTGGAGCTGATTTTTCTTACATCGGTACTGGCTGGCTGTTAGGTATTCCTGTCCCTGTTTGGATCTCGGCAGTAATTGTAGGTGTAGCGGTTATCGTGACCAATAAAACCCGTCTGGGCCGATATATTTATGCTATTGGCGGTAACGAAAGTGCTTCGCGACTATCGGGTATCAATATAAGTCGTGTTAAAATAATTGTGTACTCCATCGGTGGCGCCCTGGCCGCGGTTGGCGGCTTGATAGTTACTTCAAGGCTTGATTCGGCACAACCCAATGCAGGTATCAGTTACGAACTGGATTCTATTGCAGCCGTGGTTATCGGCGGCACTTCTTTATCCGGCGGTAAAGGAAGCATTATGGGGACGGTACTTGGCGCCATCATTATCGGTGTGTTAAACAATGGATTGGTATTATTAAATGTATCGCCGTTTTGGCAGCAGGTCGTAAAAGGCGGGGTGATTTTACTGGCGGTTATTATCGATAAATCAAATTCAAAAAGCGAATAATGAGCCGGTATATACTTTCGATTGATCAGGGGACAAGCAGTACAAAAACCATTCTTTTTGATGAAGAAGGGAAGGTTTTTGCAAAAGGATCAGAGCCGCTTAAAAGTATTTTTTATGGCGAAGGTTTTGTAGAGCAGAATCCGGAAGAGATTTATCAAAATGTACTTAGCTCGGTGAGTAAATGTCTGGAAGATTTTGAGGAAAAAGGAGGGAAGCGGGAGGATATTAAAGCCTGCGGAATTTCGAATCAACGCGAAACCTTTGTTTTATGGGATAAAAATGGAGCGCCTTTGTATAACGCGGTTGTTTGGCAATGCAAACGTTCTATCGAAGTTTGCGAACGATTAAAAAAGGACGGGCTTGGCGATGAAATTAACTCAAAAACCGGATTAATTATCGATCCTTATTTTTCAGGTACCAAGCTAATTTGGTTGTATGAAAATGAAGAAAAAATAAAGGGCGCAATTGATGCAGGTGAAGCATATTTCGGAACCATCGATACCTGGCTTTTATATCGTTTAACTGATGGAAAAACCTATTTAACTGATTATGCAAACGCTTCAAGAACTTTATTCTTTAATTTATCTCAATTAAAATGGGATAAGGAATTGCTGAAAGTATTTGGACTGTCTAGGTTGAACCTGCCAGATCCTAAACCATCATCTTATAGCTTTGGCGAATCCAACTTCGCCGGGCTTTTAAATCAAAATCTGCCCATTACAGCCATGATCGGTGATTCTCATGCCGCAGCATTCGGCGAAGGATGTTTCTTTCCCGGTACAGCGAAAGCAACACTCGGAACAGGCTGCTCAATTCTAATGAATATTGGCGCCGAGCCGAAAGCTTCCGGAAACGGAATGATTACAACGATTTGCTGGAGTACAGAAGGTCGTGTGGATTATGCTCTGGAAGGAGTAATTGTTTCCTGCGGTGCCACCATCGAGTGGATAAAAAACGAATTAGGCTTGTTCAAACATAGCAGCGAAACAGAGGCAATGGCCAATGAAGTTGATGGAAATAATGGAGTGTATATCATCCCCGCTTTTAGCGGATTAGGCGCCCCCTATTGGGATATGAACCGTAAAGCCTCGATTACAGGACTAAGCTTCGGAGCGAATAAAAATCACATTGTACGTGCCGCATTAGAATCCATTCCTTATCAGATAAAGGATGTAATTGCCGCTATGGAAGAAGATACCGGAATTGATTTACAGGAGCTTATGGTAAATGGAGGAATTACCGCCAATCAGTTCGTGTTGCAATTTCTTGCTGATCTTTTAGAGAAAAAAGTAGTTAACATGGGAATGCCCGATGTATCAGCGCTTGGGGCGGCATATTTGGCAGGACTGGAAGCTGGTGTTTATAAAGACATAGACCACTTAAAAACTTTGAATAATAATAAGTCGTTTAATGCTCCCAATGAAAATGCCGAGGCTGTTAAAAATTCTCATAAAGGTTGGTTAACCGCAATAGCCGGATAAAGCAGCTAAAATCAATAAGAAATATTAAAAAAACTAACTGCATCAACATGAATAAGATTCTTATTACAATAGTTCTTTTTCTGGGGATAGGTAAGGCGGGATCTGGCCAAATAAAGGATAGCTTGAACACCGATATCGCCTTAATAAAAAAGCATATTTATTCAGATTATAAAGGCATGTTTAGAAAGCCTGGAGGGGCCTTAATCTTTCCTTATATAACACCCGGAAGCGCTTCGTACGCTAATGATCTTTGGGACTGGGATTCCTGGTTAAGCAATATTGCATTGAGACAAATTCTTTCGGACATTGGGTCAAAAAAAGATAAGCAGGAGGCCGTTGTTTACGAACAGGGTTGTGTGCTTAATTTCCTTAATTATACAAGCTATGATGGTTATATGCCCATACTTGTTGCCAAGAAGTCAAATCCTGAGAAAATAAAACCCGAAAATATTTACAAAACAAATATGCACAAGCCCGTTCTTGCGCAGCATGCAGCTTTTTTGGTAAAGCAGCAAAACGGTAATGCAGAATGGATCCGGGAAAAATTCAGTTTCCTCCAGGCTTTTATAAATAATTATCAATCACACCACCGGCATAAACCCACTGGTTTATATTACTGGCAAAACGATCTTGCAATTGGGGTTGATAACGATCCAAGTACTTTCTTTCGCCCTCCCGCAAGTTCAGCATCCATTTTTTTGAATTGTTTAATGTATAAAGAGCTTAATGCGATGGTTTATTTAGCCAATGCATTGAATTTGAATGAGATTGGGAACGAATATGCAAAAGATGCAGAAGATTTAAAAAAAGCGATTCAGGAACACTGCTGGGATGAACGGGATGGCTTTTATTATTCAGTGGACATAAATCTTTTGCCCGTAACGGAGGAACCATCAGATATTTTCGGTATGGAAATGGTGCTTCACAGCGGTTTTCCCCGAAATTATAATTCCCTCATTCAGAGAATTGGGGTTTGGTCGGGTTTCATGGCTTTATGGGCTGGTATCGCAACTCCCAGGCAGGCAAAAAGAATGGTAGAAGAGCATTTTAAAAATGCAAGCACCTTTAATGCCCCTTACGGGATAAGAACACTTTCAAAAATGGAAAAAATGTACAGTGTCAGGGCGAGCAATAATCCCTCAAACTGGCTCGGCCCAATTTGGGGTATTTCAAATTATCTGACTTATAAAGGTTTGGTTAATTATGGATTTGATAAAGAAGCCTCGGGTCTGGCTATTAAAATCATCTCTCTGTTTGCAAATGATTATAGGAAATATGGCGCCCTACATGAATACTATGAGCCAGATTCTGGTTCTCCGGTATTGAATAAAGGATTTCAGAACTGGAATTATTTAGTACTGAATATGATAGCGTGGCTTAAAAAAGGAACCCTAGTTGAAGAGTTTTAGATCTTAAATTATTCTGAGAAATGAAGAAATATGTATTGTCACTGTGCCTGTTTTTATTAAGTATTGGCTGTTATGCACAGAATACTGGCGAATCAGTCGAAAAGTGGGGCAGATTTGAAAAGATATTAAAAGGCACGAGTTCAGGCAATCCGTTTTCAGAAATCAGCTTGACGGCCGAATTTTCTAATGGCACCCAAACTATTAAAACCAATGGATTTTATGATGGCAACGGAGTATACAAAATAAGATTTATGCCTGTTGAAACGGGTACCTGGAAATACGTAACAACAAGCAATAGCAAGGAATTAAATAATATTAAAGGGGAGTTTATCTGTGTAAACCCAGGAAAAGATAATCACGGCATGGTTAAAGTTTGGAATACCTATAATTTCAAATATACCGATGGCAAAATATATTATCCCTTTGGTACCACCATGTATGCCTGGACTCATCAGGGAGAGAAATTGCAACAGGAAACACTCATCGCATTGAAAACATCTGGCTTCAATAAATTGAGAATGTGTGTTTTTCCTAAGTATTATACCAATGTTGAGAATGATCCCGAATTATATCCTTATCAAAAGCTTTCTCAAAAAAAGGATTCTACCGGAAGGGTTACTTTCAGCTGGAATTTTAAAAAGTTCGACCCTGCCTTTTTTGCTCATCTTGAAAAGCAATTAGATGAACTGAGAGATATGGGTATTGAAGCAGATCTGATTATTTTCCACCCCTATGATAAAGGAAGATGGGGCTTTGATGATATGGGGAAGGAAAATGATGAGTTTTATTTAAAATATCTTGTTGCACGTCTTGCCTCATTCCGAAACGTATGGTGGTCGATGGCTAATGAATTTGATTATATCAAAACAAAACCACGTGAAATTTGGGATAACTATTCGAAAGTTGTCAGCGACAACGACCCTTATAAACACTTGCTTTCTATTCATAACGGCAGTATCTACTTTGATAATTCTAAACCGTTTATAACCCATCTAAGTATTCAAAATAGCTCTGCTGTAGAAGATTTTGGCCGGGCGGGATTGTTGCGGGATGCTTTTTTTAAACCTGTAATCTACGATGAAGTGTGTTATGAGGGCAACCTTACCCAACGATGGGGCAGGCTAAGCGGACAAGAAATGGTTCATGCCGTTTGGCAAGGAGTAATTGCCGGAACGTATGTAACGCATGGCGAAACAATAAAAGGTGTTGGCGATACAATATCATGGGCTAAAGGCGGAAAGTTTAAAGGAGAAAGTCCTGCACGAATTGCTTTTTTAAGAGACCTAATAGAACAGGGACCGGGACCTTTGACGTTTGCCGATACCTGGAAGGATTTGCAAACTGCACAAGTTGACAGCAATTATTACATGATCTATTTTGGAAAGGAAGTTTTAACCGAATGGAAGTTCAGTTTGCCAAAAAAGAACGGTCCACCCTAAGGGCACTAAATTTAAAATAGATGTTATTGATGCCTGGAATATGACGGTAACACCTTTAACCGATAGTATTGTGACAGCAGCTGCAGATGGATATAGAATATTCGATAAAGATTTAAAAGTTATTAATCTGCCGGGGCGGCCTTTCATTGCGTTGCGAATCAAACGTTTGTAACAAAGAAGTCAAGGAAAATCTTAAACATCAAACTGACAATTATCTCATGTTTAAACCAGTATCCACAGCTGTTACTACCAATACCGCAGGTTCCTGGGTTGCAGAACCAGGCAATTACACAGAATGCTGCATATTAGGACTTTAAATAAAGTGTACTATGTGAAAATTCTTTGGAATTATTTTTCACACAATAACAGAAGGTCAATCAATGATAAAAGCGATAAAAATTATGAAATTTAAAATTCTATGTAAACGGGTATTCTTAATTGGATTTTTACTGACTTTACTAACTGAAGCTGGTATAGCGCAATCTAAAGCCACCTGGATTTGGTACCCCGGCGATTTTGAAGTATGGTTGGGTAATAAAATGCAAAACCGCCGTACCGAACGCGGTTCTTTTTTGCCTCCTTTCTGGAAACTGGACAATCATTATGTGTTAATCGATTTCCATAAAGTATTTGATTTAAAAGAGGCGGAAGAAGCTGAGCTTTTTGTTGAAGGACAATACAACGTGAAGGTCGACGGAAAGCCGTTTTTTGGTTATCCAAACAAAATAACTATCCCGGCAGGGAAACATAAAGTAAGCTTAAAAGTGTTTTGCCAGGATAGAGTTCCCGCTATTTATGTAAGAGGAAAACAGGTTGTTTCTGATTCGACCTGGCTGGTTACGTACGAAGATAAAGAATGGATCGATCAATCGGGAAAAGTTTCTGATCAGTCCGGTACTACCTGGCTAAAGGCGGCTTCATGGAATTTCGATGCTCCATCAAGCCCACCATCAAAGTTTAGGTTGGCAACCAAACCTCAGTCGGCTGTTAACAGTCAAAAGAACGGCAACTCTACGGTTTACGATTTTGGTAAAGAGACTTTTGGCTTTGTGAAAATGCATGGATTGAAAGGAAAGGGCCGGATCGAACTTTATTATGGTGAGTCGAAAGAAGAGGCATTGAGCAAAGAGCATGCGGAAACCCTGGATATGCTGGATATCAGCTTTTCGCAGAAAAGAGATACAATCACCGAACTTACTAAAGCATTCAGATATGTAAACGTTGTTTTGCCACAAGGCTTAACGCTCGATTCGGTTTCCATGCTGTACGAATATCTTCCTGTTGCAGATAAAGGTGGTTTTCGTTGCTCGGATGAAGAGATCAATAAGATTTATGATGTAGCTAAGTACACTTTCCATTTAAACACCAGGGAGTTTTTTATCGACGGTATAAAACGCGATCGCTGGATTTGGTCTGGAGATGCGTATCAGAGTTACCTGATGAATTATTACCTGTTGTTCGACTCTCCGTCGGTATCACGTACACTTCTTGCTTTACGCGGAAAAGATCCGGTAACGAGTCATATTAATACCATTATGGATTATACTTTTTACTGGTTTATTGGTATTTACGATTACTACTTGTACTCTGGTGATAAGAATTTTATCCAGCAGTTTTATCCACGGATGCAAAGTTTAATGGAATACTGTTTGTCCCGAAGAAATGCGAATGGCATGATGGAAGGTCTTGCAGGCGATTGGGTATTTATTGATTGGGCCGATGGTTTAAGCAAGAAAGGTGAAGTGAGTTTTGAGCAAATGCTTTTGGCCCGAAGCTTGGAAGCGATGGCAATAAGTGCCGAAATTGCAAAAGACAGTGCAGGTGCAGCACGTTACAAGAAATTAGCATCGGAACTTAAAACTAAAATATTTGCCAATTACTGGAGCGATGAAAAACATGCTTTGGTACACAGTCGCGTGGATGGTAAGCAAACTGATAATGTAACCCGCTATGCAAACATGTTCGGTATTTTCTTCAACTATTTTAACGAATCGCAGAAGCAGGATGTTAAACAACATGTGCTGCTGAACGATAAAATTCAAAAAATTACCACGCCATACATGCGCTTTTACGAGCTTGAAGCATTATGCGCAATGGGCGAGCAGCCTTACGTTCTGAAAGAAATGAAGGACTATTGGGGCGGCATGTTAAAATTGGGCGCAACTTCTTTCTGGGAAGAATACAATCCATCTAAAAAAGGGGCTGAACATTATGCGATGTATGGTCGTGAGTTCGGAAAAAGCCTTTGTCATGCATGGGGCGCAAGTCCGCTTTATCTATTGGGTAAATATTATTTAGGTGTTAAGCCATTATCACCAGGCTATCAAACATGGGTTGTCGAACCTAATTTGGGCGGATTAAAATGGATGGAAGGAAAAGTCCCGACTCCGAACGGCGAGATTTCTGTTTATGCAAGTACTTCAGAAGTTAAGGTGAAATCGCCGGTAGGGACAGGAACACTGCGTTTGAAAAGTAAAACCAAACCCAATGTTAAAGGAGCAAAAGTTCAATCTGTTGGTAATGGAGTTTATGAAATTACAATCCCGAGAGGGAAGGAATATGTAGTAAAATACAGTATGTAGTTGGGAAAATGATAATTCTGGTTCCGGTGTTTAATCTGCACCAGAACCAGATATTAAATCCCAACTCTTTTTTGAATCAATTTTGAACACTTCATAGCTGCTGCTAATATTTCCTTATTTTCCACCCCCTTATTTATATTTAAAGTTGTAAGGCGAGATACGGTTAGACAGGCAATAATCCCGCTATCGGTTTGCCCCACAGGTACCGAAATATCGATTACGCCTTCAGCTAAATCGCTGGTTCGCATATAAAATCCATTTAATTTGATCTGGTCCAAAGAACGCAAAAATTGCTCTCTTTGGGTTGGCTTATAATCTTTATATATTTTATTGGCTTTAAGTAAGGCTTCTCTTTCCTGTTTGGGTAAAAAAGCCAGTAAAACTTTCCCGGAAGCTGTTAAAGGCAAGGGAAAGAGGTTGCCTTCTTCAATAGATAAAGCAATAGGTTCGGGACTTCTGGCATGAAGGACAACCATAACCTGGTTTAAATATAAAATGCTCAAATGACAGGATTGCCTGATGATGTGAGCGAGTTCCTCTAAAGGATGCTGAGCCGATTTACAAAGCTCATCAACCGGCGAATGCCTATGAGAAAGATGATATAACTTTAATGTTAGTCTGTATTTTCCGGAAATTTCGTCTCTTAAAATATAACCTCTGCTTTCGAGACTCATTAGCATCCGGTATATTTCATTAGATGTTCTGTTAATACCTGTAGCAATTTCAGTTTGTGAAAGGGGGATTGATTGCGAAGATAAATATTCAAGAATGTCAAGACCTTTATCCAAAGCAGGCGCCTGATATTTGTTATCCTTCTCTGTCATTTCTTCTATAAATCGGTAGATTTTTTAACAAACATACTGATTGAATTTTACTATTTGATTTGTAGTGTTTTTTTTACGAAGGAATTTTTCAAATTGATTTTCATATTTGAAAAAACTTTTTATATTTGAATAAGTAACCAGTTTAAAACATTTTTTTTCATCTACAATCCAGGCAAATCATTCGCTGATTGGCATTTATTTTAATTTATTGTTAATAGTGTTATTTAACCGATTTATAAACTAAAAACCGAGCAGTATGCAGCAATTCGACCAATAAAAAAGCAGGAATATTAATATTCCTGCTATAAGTGCCGACGGCAAATCATGCACTTAAGGCTAATTCTTGATCAATTAACCAATTAACAAAGTTATGAAAACTTTAAAATTTAATCTCTTTCATTATGAGGGGAATAGAAGGCTACTATGGCCGTTCCTTTGCATCTTTATCCTTTCAACAGTATTTCAGAATTCCATTTTTGCCCAGCAAGTATCACTTACAGTTGCAGGCACAGTAAAATCCACCGATGGTGAAACCCTGCCTGGCGTCGGAATCAGAATTAAAAACACCGATTTAAGTTCTTCTACAGATGTGAATGGTAATTTTAAGATTACCGTGCCTTCCGGGAATTCTGTTCTTGTATTCAGTTATATTGGTTTTACTATGCAGGAGGTGGCTGTAAATAATCGAACAACCATTAATATTGAATTACAGGCAGATAGTAAAGCCTTGGATGAAGTAGTTGTGGTTGGGTATGGTACACAGAAACGAGTAAATCTTACTGGCTCGGTATCGACAGTTAACGGTGCTACATTGACAGAAAGACCTGCCCCAAATGCTGCCAATCTTTTACAGGGAAGAGTAGCCGGTTTGCAGGTAACACAACCATCGGGTGAGCCGGGAAGAGACAATCCTAATTTTATTATACGGGGGCGAGGATCATTTGGTAGCGGTACCAATATTCAACCCCTTGTTTTAATCGACGGTGTTACAGGTTCACTTAACAACCTTTCGCCGGATGATATCGAAAGCGTAAACGTATTGAAAGATGCGGCCTCCGCAGCAATTTATGGATCAAGAGGAGCGAATGGAGTTATTTTAGTTACTACAAAAAAGGGTAAAAGAGGTGAGCCCGTGTTTAGTTATCGCCTGAACGTAGGCAGGCATACACCTACAGCTTTACCCGATTTAATAACTAATTCTGCGGAGTATATGACCATGTATAATGCTGCTGCAACACGCCAGGGGATTCCTGCAGCAACTGGTCAGTATGATCCCGTGGAAATAGCTAAATACCGCGATGCCACGGACAGGAATTTATATCCAAACTTCGATAATATTGACTATTATATAAATTCTTCTACTGTAAGTAATCATAATTTATCTGTTTCAGGAGGTTCGGATAAGAGCACCTACAATCTTTCATTGGGATATTTAGACCAGAATGCGGTTATCAGAGGATATAAGTACAAAAAGTATAATGCTTTATTGAACTATTCAACTGAGGTAAATAAATATGTTACAGTTGGAACCTCAGCGAATCTTACTTACAAAGACAGAAATGAGCCTCCGTTTACCGGAGAAGGTATGACTCTTTCTATTTATGCCGCCGGCCCCTTATATGGTCCTTTTTTGCCCGACGGAAGTGGCCGTATAGCGTCAAAAGCTTATGCCTTCGAAGGAAGAAACCGGAATCCGCAGGAGTATTATGCCATGGGCAACCAAAGCACCAAAGAATATAATCTAAATGGCCAGGCTTACCTTGATGTAAAACCCTTAAAAGGCTTAACATGGTCTACAAAAGTGGCTCTGAACTATACGGATGAATATTATAAGATGTATCAGCGACCATATCAGGCATTTCTCACACAGAAAAGTGCTACTGCAACCGATTATACTTTTAACTCTTTTGGTCCTGATATTCTGGGGATTACAGACCAATATTCAAAGGTGTTAAATCCGACCCTATACTCTACCTTAACTTATAATACCAAAATAAAAGAAGATCATAATTTAAACGTCTTGGCTGGATATGAGCAAATATCTTTCAAAAATCAAAATTTACGGGCCAGAAGAACGAGCACAGTTGCGCCTGTCTTACAGGATTTAACAGGTTATCTTCCCACTGGCGAAAGCTTGTATTTCAGTCATCCTAGATTGCCCGGACTGGCAGCACCATCAGAATGGGCCTTACGCTCATTTTTTGGACGGGTGAATTACGATTTTAAGGGAAAGTATTTATTAGAGGGTAATTTACGGTATGACGGAACATCTAAAGTTTCACCCGAATATCGATGGGGTACATTTCCTTCTGTGTCTGCAGGATGGGTAGTTTCAGAAGAAAAATTCCTTCAGAATAAAGTTAATTGGCTGAGTAATTTAAAATTACGGGCATCTTATGGTGTTCTGGGAAATCAGGATGTGGGTACATATTTGTATCAGGATAATCTTGTGATTAATAATGTCTTCTATCCTTTTGATAATGCAACATTGCAACAAGGTGCCGTTAATAACGTGTTCAAAGATCAAAGTTTAAGATGGGAATCTACCAGTGTTCTTGATTTTGGATTGGATTTAGATATCCGCAGAGGGTTATTGGGACTTACTTTTGATTGGTTTAACAAAACGACCTACGATATTTTGGCTCAGCAGCCCATTCCATTCAGTTTGGGTTTAAATGCACCAACGACCAACGATGGTAAATTGCAAAATAAAGGTATCGAGTTGGGCCTTACTCATCAGAACAAGATAGGTCAGGTTTCCTATGGTGCCAATTTCCTGGTATCTACTGCGAAAAACAAAGTGTTAGATATCCGCGTTCCTAGCGAGTCTGGATCCAGTATCCGCAAAGTGGGTTTACCATATGATGCTCATTATTTATATGTATGGGACGGCATTTTTCAGGTAGAGGATATCGGAAATCCAAACGTTCCAAAGCACTCATTAAATCTTAACCCCAAGCCAGGCGACCTCAAAATGAAAGATCTTGATGGCGATGGCGACGTTGATGTGAATGATCGTCAGGTAGTAGATGGGTATTATCCCGATTTTACTTATTCGTTCGGACTGAACCTCGCATATAAAAGATTCGGTTTCAATGCATTTTTCCAGGGAGTTGAAGGAATTTCAAATCGGGTAACGGGCTGGGGAGTAGATCCATTTCATCAGGGAGCATCACCCACCACTAAATGGAAAGATGCCTGGACGCCTGAAAACAGAAGCAATACTTTGCCTGCCATTTATATACAAGGCTATTCGGGTGTTCAAAGTTATGTGGGCTCTACTTATTATTTGCAGGATGCATCGTATCTGCGGTTAAAAAATGTTGTGCTTTCGTATGATTTGCCTACAGCTTTGGCTAAAAAAGTAGGAACCAACGGGATAGGGGTTTATTTATCAGGTGACAACCTGTTTACCATCACTAAATACGAAGGCGGAGATCCCGAGAGAGCTAACCCAACTGGCAACTTTGCGCAGTATCCGCAGACCCGTATTTATAATGTAGGTGTTAACGTTAAATTTTAAAGATAAGACTATGCAAAACAACTATAAAATATCTGTGCTCCTTTCGGCAAGTTTGCTGTTGGGAACAGTATCCTGTAAAAAAGATTTTTTAGACAAAAATCCTTTAAACAGTGTTTCAAGTCAGATTTTTTGGGCCTCAGAAGCTGATGTTAAAACAGGTCTGGCGGGTGTATACTCCCGACTTCAGCAGAATTTTCTGGGTTATGAAAAGATTTATTTGGATGGAATTACCGATAATGCCTATTTGTTGCCGGGTAATGGTAACCAGGGTAGTATGTCCTTAATGTCAACCGGTGGGATAAATGGCAGTACGGGTGCGATACAAAACATGTTCAGTTCTCCTTATCGGTTAATCTCATCATGTAATTATTTCTTGGACAATGTGGATAAAGCTCCAATTAGTGATGCAGCGAAGGATGTATACAAAGCAGAGGTACGTTTTCTAAGGGCCTTCGCCTATTTTAATTTGGTCCAGGATTTCGGTGGTGTACCGATTTATAGGAATTATCTGGCAAAATTAGATGATTATAAAATTGCAAAAAGTACCAAAGAAGAGGTGTATGCCTTTATTGAGGAGGATTTAGACTTTGCAATTGCAAACCTCCCTGATATAAAATACAATGGACATGCTGTTAAAGGAGCTGCACAAGGAATTAAAGCCAGAGTGCTTATCACACAACAAAAATATAGTCAGGCAGTTCCATTGTTAGAGCAAATAATAAGTACTTCTTCCGGCAAATTTGCTTTATCCAATAATTATGCCGCTTTGTTTAAAACTTCAGGACAAAATACTGCGGCGGTAAATACCGAAATTATGTTTTCTACCCAATATTTAGCTCCCAACAGCGTTCACAGAACCAGCCCGGGGGCTTCGGGTTTGGATATAGAATTTGGTAGAGATATTTTAATTCAGCCTTATCGAGATCTTGCGGATGATTATGAAATGACGGATGGTAAGCCGGCTTCCGAATCTCTGCTGTATAATCCATTAACACCCTATTCTAATCGTGACCCACGGCTTGACCTTACGGTAAAGCTTCCGGGAGAAACGTGGAGAAACTCTTCAGGAACTGCTTTCGCGCCACCTTCAGTGCCAGCTACGGGGTTTCTTGTTGAAAAATATGTGAACGTAGCTCAGGGACCTTTTACAGCTGCCACAGCAACCACGTCTGATCAGGATATAATCCATCTTCGATACGCCGATATCTTATTAATGTATGCTGAAGCTAAAAATGAAGTAAGCGGTCCCGATGCAAGCGTGTACAAAGCAATCAGCGATGTAAGAGGTCGCGCGGGCATTAATATGCCTCCAGTTGATCAGACTAAATACAATACTAAAGAAAAGCTACGCGACTATATCCGTCATGAAAGACGCGTGGAGTTTGCGTTTGAAGGACAACGTTATAATGACTTAAAGCGTTGGAATATTGCACATGTTAAATTGCCGACTTTAAAAGACCCTGCAAATACTCCATTGGTTTTCGAAACAAAGAATTATTTATTGCCATTCCCGTCATCGGAATTGTCTAATAATCCTCAATTAGTCCAAAACCCAAATTACAATTAATACTATGTTATCAGGAAGAGTTTATTTAATTGGCTCTTCCTGATATATATTGCGTTAAATCAGCCTCATGCTCAAATATTCTACGATAAGATTGTATAATACATAGAGAACATGATATAAAAAAGAAGTTTGTGGCCATTCTATCTTTGTAAGAGAGCTTCTCCTTAAATTGAATGAGCACAACGATTATTTAAGTTGAAGGAAACCGATTGAGACACTATCTGAGCTAATTATTCATTTTAAATTATCAGGTTCCATCTGGATGAGAATACTTCTGACAATTGCATCTCTTTTCATTTTTACTTGCACAAATGCTCAACTGGTTGACAAAACCCCCGCAGCTGTGCCGATAGCGCCTTCTATTTATAATCGCGAGCCCTGGGAAGACCCATCTGTTAGCGGCATCAACCGTGAACCGTCCAGAGCTACTGCATATTCATTTTCAACGGTGGCCGATGCGCTTAAGGGCGATCGTGAGAAGTCGAAAAGAATGCTTTCGCTTAATGGGGAATGGGATTTCTCTTTCGCGTTTAAGCCCTCAGATGCGCCTAAAGACTTTTATAAATCCCGCGTAAGCGGATGGAAAAAAATAGAAGTTCCAAGCAATTGGGAGTTGAAAGGATACGATAAGCCTATTTACAAAAGTGCTGTTTATCCCTTTCGACCAGTTAATCCGCCTTATGTACCACAAGATTATAATGGCGTAGGATCTTATCAACGTGCATTCACTCTTCCTGATAACTGGAAGAACATGAACGTCACACTTCATTTCGGTGGTGTTAGTTCTGCTTATAAAGTATGGTTAAATGGTAAATTCCTTGGCTATGCTGAAGATAGCTTTTTGCCTTCAGAATTTAATATTACACCGTATTTGCAAGCCGGCGAAAATATTGTCTCGGTTCAGGTAATCCGCTGGAGCGATGGAAGCTTTTTAGAAGATCAGGATCATTGGCGTTTAAGTGGAATTCAGCGAGAGGTAATGCTCCTGGCAGAGCCGAAATTTCGAATTGCTGACTTTCACTGGCAGGCAAAACTCGACAAAGAGTATAAAGATGCGGTTCTGAGCATTCGCCCGAGAATCGAAAATTTAACAGGTAAAGAAGTAAAAGGCTATAAAGTTCAGGCACATCTTTTTGATAAAGATGGGAAGCCAGTTTTTCAGAAACCCCTGGAAAGAACCGCCGAAAGTATTATAAATGAAATATACCCCAGACTGGATAATGTAAAGTTTGGATTGCTTGAAACTACAGTGAAAAATCCGGCAAAGTGGAGTGATGAAGAGCCAAATCTTTATACTTTGGTTCTTTCTTTACAGGATAGTACGGGTAATATTCTGGAGGCAAAAAGTTGTAAAATTGGCTTTCGGAGCATTGAATTTTCCAAAACGGATAGCAAATTATTAATCAACGGAAAGGTAACTTATTTATATGGCGTTAACAGGCCTGATCATCACCCCACCAAGGGGAAAGCCTTAAGCAGGGAAGATATTTTGGAAGATGTTCGAACAATTAAGCGCTTCAACTTTAACTGTATTCGTACCAGTCATTATCCAATGGATCCATATTTATACGATTTGTGCGATAGATACGGAATTTTAGTTATTGATGAGGCAAATCTCGAAACTCACGGACTGGGCGGAAAGCTGAGTAATGATCCGGCATGGACCGGCGCTTATCTTGAAAGAAGCAACCGTATGGTGATGCGTGATAAAAATCATCCAAGTATTATTATCTGGAGTTTAGGAAATGAATCTGGCCGGGGCCCGAATCATGCAGCCATGGCCGAATGGATCCACGATTTTGATATCACCCGCCCGGTTCATTATGAACCTGCCATGGGTAATCCGCGTTTAGAAGGATATATCGATCCTTCGGATCCTCGTTATTTAAAATCAAACGACCATTCACATCGCATCCAGAATCCACAGGATTCTTATTATGTGGATATTGTAAGCCGCATGTATCCAAGTACCTACACCCCTAAACTTTTGGTGGATCAGAACAATAACGACAAAAGACCGATTTTCTTTGTCGAGTATGCCCACGCAATGGGTAATTCTGTAGGAAACATGAAAGATTTTTGGGATATTTTTCGCTCAACGCCAAGAATTATAGGTGGAGCAATCTGGGAATTTAAAGATCAGGGCTTGTTGAAGAAAGATAGTGCAGGTGTTGAATATTACGCTTATGGCGGTGATTTTGGAGAAAAGTATTTCGACAATTTCACAATCAAAGGAGTTGTAGCATCAGATGGAAGACCAAAATCTCCGATGTTTGAGTGTAAGCGAGTTTACCAGGGAGCGCAAACTGAATTGATTGACCCGGCAAAGGGATTGTTAAAAATAAGCAACAGACATGCGGTAAAATCATTGAGCTCCTATACAGTAACTCTGCTCGTGCGTGAAGATGGACGAGTTGTGGTAAATAAGATTCTTCCTAAAATTAATCTTGCCGCTGGAAAAGACACAATTCTAAGTATTGCCAAATATCTTCCAAAAATAAAACCAGGATCAGAATATTTAGCAGACATACATTTTACATTATCTGCTGACGAACCTTGGGCTCCAAAAGGGTTTGAGGTAGCATCTAATCAGTTCGCTCTAACAGGTTTAGCCGAGCCGAGAATGATAAAAAGTTCGCCTTATCCATCGATAACATTAAATGAAAATTCTTCGGGCTATCAACTAATAGGAAAGACGTTTAACGTTTCATTCGATAAGGAAAATGGGGCTTTAACATCGTTCAAAGTAAATGGAAAAGAGCAGATTTTTGCTCCCCTGTTACCTGATTTTACTCGTCCGCAAACGGATAACGACAAGCGCGGTTGGAAAACCCACAAGAAGTTGAAGCAATGGTTTTCTCCTGAACTGAAATTGAAAAATATCTCTGCTGAGCACACGAATCCCGGTTCTGTACAAATAAAAAGCGTTTATACTTTAATAAACGATAGCGCACAGGTAAATATAATTTATGCCCTTAACGGGGACGGTGTGTTAAAAGTGGATTATTCCATGACTGTAAAATCAGGCTTGCCGAACATTCCAAAAGTGGGCATGCAGGGTGGAATTGCCAGAAATTACGACACAATAAATTGGTATGGAAAAGGCTTGCTTGAAAACTATATTGACCGGAATTACGGCTTTGATGCGGCAATCTATTCTCAAAATATCTATGACTTTATGGAGCCTTATGCTGTTCCCCAGGAAAATGGAAATCGTACCGATGTACGCTGGATGTATTTGTCTGATAAGAATAAAACTGAGGGTCTGTTGGTTGTGGCCGACAGTCTTTTGAGCATGAGCGCATGGCCTTACACGGAAGAAAATATTGTCAGTGCGAAACATACCAATAAATTAAAAGAAGCTGGTTATATCACATTAAATATTGATCTGATTCAAATGGGAGTAGGCGGAAATGATAGCTGGAGTGATGTTGCGGCGCCTTTGGAAAAATATCAAGTTCCCGCAAAGAATTACTCGTATAGTTTTTACCTGCTTCCTGTAAAAGCAAATAAAGAGGAAGTAGGAGCGATTGCAAAAAAAATAAAGTTTTAAATATGCGTTTTGTCATCTCGACAATAAGAGAGATCTCTTGAGTAAATCGCTTAGATACTCTATGTGTTAGAAATGACGTACGTTCTAGTGAAAATAATTTACCAATGTCTGAAAAAGTAATTTTAAAAGGAATAACCTGGAATCACAGTCGTGGATTGATTCCTATGGTGGCAACAGCACAACGTTTTTCTGAGTTAAATCCCAATGTAGAGATAAGCTGGGAAAAAAGAAGCCTTCAGCAATTTGCGGATTTTTCTATTCAAGAACTTGCCCAGCGCTTTGATTTATTGGTAATAGACCATCCCTGGGCCGGCTTCGCAGCTAAAACACAATCGATTGTGCCTTTAGACGCATACCTGACAAAAGGATACATTCAGGATCAAAGGCAAAATACGGTTGGCCGTTCCTTTGAGAGTTATTCGTACGACGGACATCAGTGGGCTTTAGCAATTGATGCCGCTACTCCTGTGGCTTCCAGTCGCCCCGACTTATTCGATAAATATGGCTTGGATCTACCCAAATCCTTTAGTGATCTTTTAGAGTTAGCAGACGAAGGGCTGGTTGCTTTTGCAGGTATTCCAATCGATGTTTTAATGAATTTTTATACCTTCTGCTGTTCTTTGGGCGAAGATCCTTGTCAGGATGAATATTCCATAATATCCGAGGAAATAGGTGTGAAAGCACTGCGAATGTTTCGCGAACTCGCCTTAAGAATCCATCCTGATAATTTTAACCGCAATCCTATTCAGGTTTATGAAGCAATGACAAAAGGAGACCAAATCGCCTACTGTCCTTTTGCCTACGGTTATTCAAATTACTCGCGAAGGGGATATTCAAGAAAAGTTCTTCATTTTCATGATATGATATCCCTTGACGGAAAAACGAATTTAAAAAGTACTCTTGGTGGAACTGGCCTTGCCATCTCTTCCAGCTCAAAAAATATTTCGGTAGCTGTTCAATATGCAAATTATGTTGCTTCTTCTGAATGTCAGCAAACGGTATTTTTCGAAAATGGTGGTCAGCCCGGACATTTGAGCGCCTGGACTGATGCTGAGGTAAATCGCCGTACCCACGATTATTTCTCGAATACTTTACCAGCCTTGCAGCGTGCTTTCCTTCGTCCGCGTTATCATGGACACATGTTTTTCCAGGATCATGCAGGCGATATTGTACGAGATTACCTGATGAAAGGCGGTAACGAAAAAGAAGTTTTGAATAGGATGAATGAATTGTATTTAAGATCCAGAAACTTACAAATGGCATGAAGCGACCATTAGAAGGACTTTTAGTTTTAGAGTTCTGCCAATTTTTGGCGGGTCCTTTAGCTGGTTTAAAACTTGCTGATCTTGGTGCTCGTGTTATAAAAATTGAGCGTCCGGTAAAAGGGGAAGCTTGTCGTCAGTTGGCAATCAAAAATCTTTTTATAGAAGATGATAGCTTACTTTTTCACACCATAAACCGAAACAAAGAATCATACGCTGCGGATTTAAAAAATACAGCTGATCTTGATAAAATTAAAAAATTGATTGCAAAAGCAGATGTGATGACCCATAATTTCCGTCCGGGAGTGATGGAAAAGATCGGTTTGGATTTCGAAGCTGTAAAAGCGATCAACCCTAAAATAATATATGGAGCTGTGACTGGTTACGGTACCAAAGGTCCCTGGGCAAATAAACCCGGTCAAGATCTTCTGGTCCAGTCACTTTCCGGCTTAACACAATTAACCGGTACAAAATCAGATGGCCCGGTGCCATTTGGACTCTCTGTGGCCGATACCATGTGTGGTAATCACCTGGCCCAGGGAATTCTTGCCGGATTATTGAAACGCTCGAAAACAGGAAAGGGATGTTTGGTAGAAGTTAGCCTTTTGGAATCAACACTCGATTTACAATTCGAGGTTTTAACAACTTATTTAAATGATGGAGGGAAGCTTCCGGAACGCAGTTCTGTAAAAGGCAGCGGCCATGCTTATTTGAGTGCTCCTTACGGGATTTACCAGACAGCAGATGGCTACCTGGCCTTGGCAATGGGAAATCTGGTAACGATTGCTGCCGCGATAGGCTGTCATCTTAAAGAATCTCACCAGGATGCTTCTTTATGGTTTGATGAAAGGGATGAGATTGGAACCTTCTTTTCAGAAATTATTATTCAAAAAACGACCAATGAGTGGCTTTCCATTTTAGAAACAGCAGGAATCTGGTGTTCTCCGGTTTTAAATTACCAGGAAGTGTTTGAACAGAACGCTGTGAAACAAGCAGGACTTGTTCAAATATTAAATCCAAATGAAGATGTCCAAATTAAAACTACCCGAAGTCCGATAAGGATAAACGAAGCAAAGCTTTATTCTCCGAAGGCGGCACCAAAAGTCGGGGCAGATAACGAGGTCTTAACCAAAGAGTTTAATCTGGACAGTATATGAAGCCATTAGAAGATTATCTGGTAATAGACTTTAGTCAGTTCCTTTCAGGGCCTTCGGCCAGTCTGCGTATGGCTGATTTGGGTGCAAGAGTGATAAAGATTGAACGCCCGGTCACGGGTGATATTTGCCGAACTCTCTATACATCCAATGTGGTGATGAATGGCGAGTCATCCGTGTTTCATGCTATAAACAGAAATAAGGAAAGCTTTGTTGCTGATTTGAAAGATGAAGATGATTGCAAAGGTATACGGCAATTACTTGAAAAGGCAGATGTTGTACTTCATAATTACCGCCCTGGAGTGATGGAACGCCTGGGCTTTGATTATAAGAGCGTAAGTGTATTAAATTCTGGGGTAGTTTACGGTGAAATATCAGGTTACGGAACGGAAGGAGAATGGAAAGATAAACCCGGTCAGGATCTTTTATTACAATCCCTTACGGGTTTAACATGGCTAAGTGGCAATGCAGCCAGCGGACCTGTTCCTATGGGATTGTCGATCGTTGATATGCTGGCCGGAGCACATTTACTACAAGGCGTTTTAGCCTGCTTGTTTAGTAAAAGTATCAGCGGAGAAGGCGCACTGGTACAGGTAAGTATGCTCGAGTCCTCGCTTGATTTTCAGTTTGAAACGATAACTACTTTTTTAAATGATGGCGGTGCATTACCCCAACGGACCAAAACTAATAATGCAAATGCATATTTAGGTGCTCCTTACGGGATATATGAGACAGCAAACGGGCATATTGCTTTAGCAATGGGTTCGATTCCTGTGTTAGGCGATTTGTTAGAATGCGATGAGCTTAAATCATATACGGAAATCTCCGAAGCTTTTGAAAAACGTGATGAGATCAAAGAAATTTTGGCCATTCATCTTAAAGGCGGAGCAACGGAAAAATGGCTCTCTGTTTTAGAACCTGCTGATATTTGGTGTGCCAATATTTTGAACTGGCAACAGCTGATGGATCATGAAGGGTTTAAGGTGCTGGATATGATTCAGCAGGTTGAAATGTCGGATGGATTTATTTATAGAACTACCCGTTGCCCAATTCGGATAGACGGAGAACTTTTTACTTCAGCCAAAGCATCTCCAAAGTTGGGAGAAGATAATGTGAGTATAATTAATGAATTTCGGTTGGTGAGGACACCAATCGAGGCGACCGAGACACCGGGGTTGGTGTCTTCACCAACCATAAAAAACTAAAGCTATGAGTGCCGGTGAGAAATTTAGAATAGCAGTTCGCAAGTTTGGTCCCTTTGAATCAGCTATGGAAAAGCTATGGGATAAATTCTGCAAACAAACAGGCTGCACCCTACAGGCAGAAATGGTGCCCATGGATTTGCATCCGCTTCATGATGCAACCCTGACTCAACGAGGCCTGGCAAATGGCGACTGGGATGTCGCTCACATCAATACCGACTGGATTTATGAGGCCTATTCCAGCGGTTCAGTTGAAAAATTAAACAGATACATAGCCACTAAACCGCCAATGAATTACCCGGTAGGATGGAGTAATTCCCTTTTGCGGATGCAGCAGTTTGGTGAAGATATTGTTGGTTTACCTTTTCATGACGGCCCGGAATGTTTTATATATCGGAAAGATTTGTTTGAAAGTGTTCAAGAGCAGGAAGCCTATTTACAGAAGTACGGTAAAGTTTTAGAAGTGCCTCAAACCTGGGAGGATTTTCAGCAGGTAGCACAGTTTTTTAATCGGCCTGAGCAAAATCTCTTCGGAAGTGTTTTTGCGTGTTATCCGGATGGCCATAATACCGTTTTTGATTTCTGTCTTCAGTTATGGACCCGTGGCGGTTCACTGGTAGATGATAATGGAAAGGTGAAAATTGACACCCGAGAAGCTATTGAGGGACTGAACTTTTATCGCCAGTTGGTAAGCGATAAAACGGCTGTTCATCCAAAATCATCTGAGTATGAGTCGGTGCAGGCAGGAATGGCCTTCGCTCGTGGGGAAGTTGCCATGATGATAAACTGGTTTGGTTTTGCGTCGATGTGCGAGGTGTATGAAGAATCCCAAGTTAAAGGCAAAGTAGATATCACATCTTTACCTCATTCTGAAGGAAAAGAATCAGCTTCGTTAAACGTTTATTGGCTCTATACAATCGGCTCGGGCAGTAAACACAAAGACCTAGCGTATGATTTTATCCGCTTTGCGGTGAACCAGGAAAATGATAAGCTTTTAACCCTCGAAGGGGGTATCGGTTGCCGGATTTCGACCTGGAAAGACGAGGAAATAAACCAGATCATACCGTATTATCACAAATTAGAAATGCTTCATAAAACGGCTAAATCGCTTCCTCAGAAAAGTAATTGGGCTCAAATAGCAGAAATTATTGATGAAGCAGTTTTGAAAGCAATGAATAGCAATGTTCCTGCCGCAGAGATTCTTGAATCAGCTCAAAAGAAAATTAAACAGCTTAATACCTAAGTTATGTTATTAAAAATCTGTCAATTACATATTGAATTTTGTTTTTCGGTGTTTACAGTTTTTAATTCTGACTTTTTAATTTTTAATTAATAATGCAAATACCATATAAACCTCAATTACCTGAAACACGGCAACCGATCATCATCATTGGTGCAGGCGGAATAGTGAAGGATGCGCATTTGCCCGCTTATAAACAGGCTGGTTTTTATGTTTATGGAATTGCAAACAGAACAATTTCCAGGGCTGAGAAGTTGGCTGCCGAATTTGACATTCCAAATGTTTACGGTAGTGTCGCTGACGCAGTAGCCAATGCGCCTGCAAATGCCGTTTACGATATTACCATCATGCCCGAGCAGTATGTTGAAACACTGAATCAATTGCCTGATGGCAGCGCCGTACTTATTCAAAAGCCCATGGGCGATTATTACTGGCAAGCGAAGGAGATTCTGGAAGTGTGCAGAAGAAAGAAATTGGTTGCGGCTATTAATTTTCAGCTTCGCTTTGCACCTTTTGTAAGTGCTGCAAGATATATGATCGATCAGGGGATGATTGGTGAAGTTTACGATATGGAAGTTCGTGTTACGCTGAAAACTCCCTGGGAGCTTTTCCCGCATGTAATGGTTCATCCAAGGTTAGAGATTCAATACCACAGTATCCATTACGTAGATATGATGCGCTCTTTTCTTGGCGATCCTGAAAGTGTGTATGCTAAAACTTTAAAACATCCTGCAAAGAAGCTTTCTTCTTCGCGTTCAACTATTTTGTTTGATTACGGAGATACCATGCACGCGGTCATTAATACGAATCACGACCATGATTTCGGTCCGCATAACCAGGAAAGTTTTATCAAGTGGGAGGGAACCAAAGGAGCAATAAAAGCCAAAATGGGTTTACTGATGGATTATCCTCACGGTGTACCTGACAAGTTTGAATATTGCATTTTGGAAAAAGGAAAGGCACCGGAATGGAAGACAGTCGAGTTGGAAGGTTCATGGTTTCCTGAAGCATTTGTGGGTACTATGTCTAACCTAATGCGCTACAAAGAGGGCTCTTCAGATGTACTGCATACCAGCGTTGAAGATGTGATTAAAACGATGGCGGTGGTAGAAAGCGCATATATATCGAGTGATAAGGGCGGAGTTGTTGTAGCTGAGCAGTTAAAAGAACAGATTCATTAAGAAACTAGTCGGGCTAAGCGCCTGGTGTCCCCCGCTGGAGGGGAATAAAAGGGTGTGGTTAATGCCTCTTATTGAAAATAAAACAAAAAAACATGTATTTCAAATCAACATTTTTTGAAGATTATATTTTAAACGATAAACGGGTTACTCTTGGCCGTACCATAACCGAAACAGATTTTGTGGTTCACGCAGGGCATACAGGAGATTTTTTTCCGCATCATATGGATGCTGAATGGTGCAAAACTCAGCCTTTCAAGCAACGCATCGCTCATGGAACAATGATATTCAGTATCGGTATCGGTTTAACCGCCTCAGAAATTAATCCCGAAGCGATGTCGAAAGGATACGACAGACTACGTTTTGTGAAGCCGGTATATATTGGAGATACCATTCATTCAGAAATTACCATTTCGGAGAAAGCGGAAGCTAAAAAACCTGAATACGGAACAGTAACAGAACATGTTGAAATAATTAATCAGCATGGAGAAGTAGTGCTGGTATGCGACCATCTGCTGATGGTTAAGAAAAAAATATAAACCTAACAAACCAATATAACCGATGGCATTTACTACAAATCAGGAAACTCTTATAGATAGTACAGAAACAAAAAATACCAGCAAGGAAACAAATTATGTGGTTCCTTTTATCCTGGTGACTTGTCTTTTCTTTTTATGGGGAATGGCTCATAACCTCGATTCCATTTTAATTCCGCATTTAAAAAAAGCTTGCCAGTTGAATAACCGTCAGTCGACCCTGGTAGATACAGCGGTGTTTCTGGCTTATTTCCTGATGGCTATCCCTGCTGGAGCGATTCTGAAAAAATGGGGCTATAAAAACAGTATAATTTTAGGCTTATTGGTTTTCGCCTCCGGAGCCTTTTTGTTTGTTCCGGCAGCAAATACGCTCACGTACGAGGTTTTTCTGATTGCTTTGTTCATTATAGGGTGCGGTTTAACCATACTAGAAACAGCGGCAAATCCGTATGCCGCAGTATTGGGTCATCCTTCCGGTGCTTCTACACGATTGAATCTTGCAGCATCGTTTAATGGCTTAGCCGCTATGGTTGCACCCTTTATCGGCGCTTTGTTTATCCTTTCGGGAAAGGAATATAGCGAGGCTCAGTTAGCAGCGATGCCCGATACAAGCCGTGCGTCTTATTTCATGGAAGAAGCTGCTTCGGTAAAAATGCCTTATATCGTTTTAGGAAGCGTATTGGTACTAATAGCGGTGCTATTCTACTTCATGCATGTTCCCGAAGTAAAACCTCAAAGTGATAACATAAGTTCCAAAGGCGGGTTTTTCGAGGTGTTAAAGCATAAGCACTTATCATGGGCGGTAGTTGCACAGTTTTTTTATGTAGGTGCGCAGGTTTGTGTTACCAGTTTCTTTATCAGGATGGCTCAGCAAGGAGCCGGTGTTGACGAAAAGACTGCCGCCTATTATCTTACATTGTACGGCTTTCTTTTTATGGCAGGACGATTTGTAGGTACTGCTTTCCTGAAGTTTATCAGCTCTCAAAAGCTATTATCCATTTACTGTATTATCGCCGTCTTACTTTGCCTGGTATCAATTTTAGGTGATGGCGCCTATGTAATTTACGCTCTGGGCGGATTGGGTTTCTTTATGTCGATCATGTTTCCAACCATTTTTGCTTTAGGTATAAGTAATTTAGGTGAAGGCACAAAAGCAGGTTCATCATGGATTATTATGTCAATAGTCGGTGGAGCCATTCTTCCATATTTAATGGGGACAGTTATAGATTTAAATAACGATAATATTCAACTTGGTTATACTATTCCTTTACTCTGCTTCCTGGTGATTTTGTATTACGGCATTAAAGGGTATAAACCGGTTAGTAAATAAGCCAATTAGCTTTCCAAAAGTTTAGAACTTTTGGAAAGATTAAATAAAAAATGTCATGCTGAGCGGAGTCGAAGCATCGAATAAAAACAAATGAAATTATTAAATACCATCGTTTACATTTTCCTGTTGCTTAGTTTCTCCTTAAAAGAAGTTAAAGCTCAATCCAACGACTCAGCAAAGTCATGGGTGTTTTGGTATTGGATGCAGGCCAGTGTTTCGAAAGAGGGCATCACCGCCGATCTTGAAGCGATGAAACAAGCTGGAATTGGCGGCGCTTATCTCATGCCGATAAAAGGCGCAACAAATCCACCCTTATTTACTCCTGTTGCAGAGCAATTAAGTCCGCAATGGTGGGAAATGGTAAAACATGCGCTTAGAGAAGCCGACCGTTTAGGCCTAAAAATCGGGATGCACGTAAGCGATGGATTTGCTCTCGCCGGTGGTCCATGGATCACTCCGGAATTGTCCATGCAAAAAGTAGTTTCAAGTCAAATAGCGATCACCGGTGGAAAGAAAACCAAAATCGTCCTTCCTCAACCTGAATCAAAAGAGAACTACTATAAAGATATTGCTGTATATGCTTTTCCTTCAGTACCGGGCACAGGCGGTTCAACCAGAACCATTATTCCAAAAGTCACAACCAGCACGGGCGTTGATGCTTCTTTTTTAATAAAGGCAGATAATAAAGAGTCTTTAAAATCTAACGATCCCCTTTGGATTCAGTACGAATTTGAAAAGCCTTTTACCGCACGTACGGTTTTTATCTACACAAATGGAAATAACGTTCAGGCGCACCGTTTAATTATTGAAGTTAGTGATGATGGAAAATCGTTTCGTTCAATCGGACGATTAGAGCCACCTCGTCACGGCTGGCAGGATACCGATGAAGATATTACTCATAGCATTAATCCAACATCAGCAAAATATTTCAGGTTTACATATGATAAATCAGGCTCCGAACCGGGCGCCGAAGATTTGGATGCAGCAAAGTGGAAACCTTCTTTAAAACTTGTACGACTTGAACTTTCTTCTGAACCACGCGTTCATCAGTTTGAAGGAAAATCAGGAGCGGTTTGGCGGGTAAGCAAACGAACAACTTCGCAGCAAATTGCTGATAATCTTTGTGTTCCTCTGAATAAGATTATAAACCTTAGCGATAAGCTTAACCCGGATGGTAGTTTAAACTGGAAAGCCCCGAAAGGCAACTGGACAATCATGCGGGTCGGGCACACTTCAACAGGTCATACAAATGCAACGGGCGGCGCTGCAATCGGCTTAGAATGCGATAAGTTCAACCCTGAGGCTATAAAACTTCAGTTTAACAGCTGGTATGGCGAAGCATTGCGTCAGGCCGGACCTGATCTTGCCCCCCGCATTTTAAATACTTTTCATGTGGATAGCTGGGAATGCGGCAGTCAGAACTGGTCGCCTGTTTTTAGAGACGAATTTAAAAAGAGAAGGGGATATGATTTGCTTCCCTACTTGCCTGTAATGGCTGGAATTCCAATTGAGAGTGCGGAAACTTCTGAGAAGTTTTTATATGATATTAGAAAAACCATAGCCGAATTGGTGAATGACAAGTTTTATAAAACCCTTGCCCAGTCAGCTAAAGAAAAGGGAGTGATTTTTACAGCAGAAAGCGTGGCGCCAACAATGATCGGCGATGGGCTGTTGCATTATAAAACTGTTGATATTCCGATGGGTGAATTCTGGTTAAACAGTCCGACCCACGATAAACCAAACGATATGCTCGATGCTATTTCCGGCGCCCATATTTATGGTAAAAATATCGTTCAGGCAGAAGCATTCACGACTGTGCGTATGGCTTGGAATGAGCATCCCGGTATGCTAAAGACTTTACAGGATAGGAATTATGCTTTGGGGATTAACAAAATGGTGTATCATGTTTTCACGCATAATCCATGGATGGACAGGAAACCCGGAATGACGTTGGATGGCGTAGGTTTATACTTTCAGCGCGATCAAACCTGGTGGAAACAAGGGAGGGCCTGGGTTGAATATGCAGAACGTGTACAAACACTTTTGCAGCAAGGAAAGCCTGTAGCGGATGTAGCGGTTTTTACAGGAGAAGATATTCCAAGGCGTTCGGTTTTGCCGGATAGGCTGGTTCCTTTCTTGCCAGGTATTTTTGGAAAAGATGTTGTTGAAGCCGAAGAAAAACGCTTAGCTAACATTGGCGAACCGATGCGTCAAATTCCGGCAGGAGTTTCAAATTCGGCGAATATGGCTGATGCGGAAGATTATGTTAACCCATTACGCGGATATGCCTACGATTCGTTTAATCCCGATGCTTTGCTGTCGGCTAAAGTTGAGAATGGAAAGGTGGTGTTTGAAAGCGGAGCAACCTATAACTTATTGGTGATTCCGGGTAAAAGTCGCCTGAATCCGAATAACGATTGGATGAGTTTGGAGGTAATAGGAAAGCTTTTGGAACTGGCGAAGTCCGGAGCACGGATATTGATTTCAGAAAAGCCAAAATATCAGCCGGGTTTGCAACAAGTCGAGTCGGCGAAATTTAATGAAGTTGTTGATGAATTGTGGAACGGCAATTTTTCCGGAAATATAATCAGGGGAATTTATCATGATGCGACTTTCGGTAAAATTGGGATTGAACGCGATGTAGATGTAAAAGATGGCTCAGGAAATTATGCTAAAAACATTGCCTATACTCATCGTGAAAGTGGAACAGATGATATTTACTTTATCTCTAATCAGGAACAAAAAGAGAGGATTTTAGAGTTTTCCTTTAGAAGGGAAAGCAACGTAATTGAACTGTACGATCCTGTTACCAACCGAAAATGGCAGGCTAAAGATTTTAAGTTTGAAAATAACCATACGGTGGTTCCAATAAAACTTGCGCCTAACGCCTCTCTATTTGTGATTTTTAAAAAAGCAACCAAAGGGCCAGCTATAAAAAAGACTCAAAATTGGACTGACTTTGAAAATGTTCAAACCATTGCAGGTACATGGAAGGTCAGTTTTGATTCAACGCTAGGTGGTCCGGAAAAGACGGTTGTGTTTAATGATTTAACCGACTGGAGTACTCATGCTGATACTTCAATAAAATACTATTCGGGTACAGCTTCGTATACCAAAACATTCACATCAAAAGTGTCTGGAAATAAACCCGTATGGCTAGATTTAGGCAAAGTAGCTAACCTCGCCGATGTTAAGGTTAATGGACAATCATGTGGAATTGCATGGACTCCGCCTTACCGCGTGGATATCAGTAAAGCCTTAAAAAAAGGAAGAAATCAATTAACAATAGAAGTTGCGAATACATGGGCAAATCGCTTAATGGGCGATCAGCAGTTACCGGAGAATAAAAGAATAACAAAAACGACAGCTCCATACAGGTTGGAAGGGAAACCCTTAGAGGAGGCTGGATTATTGGGGCCGGTGAGGTTAATGGGGGAAAAAGATTGACGCAGACAGCGTTCTGAACGCTGTCTGTGTTTGAATAGCTTTTAAAAAAAAAAACCACAAAGTTCCGGCATTCGCAAGCTAAACCTGATGGAAGCGAAAAGCCCGCAGCGTGTTCAGGGCTTTGAGAATCGGGAGGCGAGGACTTGCAGCGTACAGCAGGAAGAAAGAAAATAGCAGCACAAAGGTGCTTTTAAAAAAATAAACCGGCTGGTGAAAACCACCAAAAAAATAAACAGATAAAGATGAACAGGATGATTACAAAAGGAACTTTAGCTCTACTCTTTTTGGGTTTAGCATTTAGTGGCTCCGCTCAGGATAAAAGCCTTGTTAATACCTCTCAAAGTCCGCATGCTAAACTGCAAAGTTTAAATATGAGAGATGTAACATGGACAACAGGTTTCTGGGCCGACCGCTTCAAGGTGGCTAAAGAAACCATGGTGCCGAATATGTGGCGTATTTATAATGATGCCGAGATCAGTCACGCATTTAAAAACTTTGAAATTGCAGCAGGATTGGATACCGGCAATCATAAAGGTCCTTCTTTCCACGACGGTGATTATTACAAAACTCTTGAAGCAATGGCTAGTGTTTATGCCGTCAGCCGTGATAAAAAGCTGGATGACATGATGGATAAGGCCATTGCGGTGATTGCAAAATCGCAACGCGAGGACGGTTATATCTATACCAAGGCGATGATTGAGCAGCGAAAAACTGGTTCAAAGAATCAGTTCCAGGACAGGTTAAGTTTTGAAGCATATAACATCGGCCATCTGATGACAGCTGCCTGCGTTCATTACCGGGCAACCGGCAAAACTTCACTGTTGAATGTTGCAAAAAGAGCAACAGATTATCTATACAACTTCTACAAGACGGCCTCGCCCACTCTGGCGCGAAACGCTATTTGTCCATCACATTACATGGGTACAATAGAAATGTATCGCACAACCCGCGAACCTCGCTATTTAGAGCTTGCTAAAAAGCTAATAGACATCAAAGGAAAGATTGACGACGGTACGGATGATAACCAGGACCGCATTCCTTTCCGCGAGCAGACAAAAGCGATGGGACACGCCGTACGCGCAAATTACCTTTGGGCGGGTGCCGCTGATGTGTATGCAGAGACCGGGGATGAAACCTTGAAAAGTACTCTTGATTTGATGTGGAATGATATGACATCTCGTAAAATGTACATCACGGGTGGATGTGGTTCTTTATACGATGGTGTATCGCCCGACGGAACATCTTATAATCCTGTTCAAGTTCAGAAAATTCACCAGGCTTTTGGTAGAGACTATCAGTTGCCAAATTTTACCGCTCATAACGAGACCTGCGCCAACATCGGAAACGTTCTTTTCAATTACAGAATGTTGCAGTTAACGGGCGATGCTAAATATGCCGACGTGATGGAACTTGCACTTCATAACAGCGTTTTATCCGGCATCAGTTTAGATGGAAAGAAGTTTCTTTACACCAATCCTTTAGCGTTCTCGGATAAATTGCCGTTTAAACAGCGCTGGTCGAAGGATAGGGTAGAGTATATCAGTTTGTCAAATTGCTGCCCGCCTAACGTGGTGCGTACAATAGCCGAGGTAGCTAATTATGCTTACAGTATTTCTGATAAAGGGTTGTGGTTAAATTTGTATGGCAGTAATAATGTTGCGACCAAGTTGAAAGATGGTTCGAAAATTAGTTTTGTCCAGGAAACCAACTATCCCTGGGATGGCGATATAAAGCTGACGCTACGCGAAACTACTTCAAAGCCTTATTCGATTTTCTTCCGTATTCCGGGATGGACAGACAATGCTCGGCTTCTAATAAATGGAAAAGCATCAGACCTGAAATTAACATCCGGTCAATACGCCGAAGTAAACCGTAGATGGAAAAAAGGCGATAAAGTGGAACTAATTTTACCGATGGAAGCTAAACTTGTTGAGGCAAATCCATTAGTGGAAGAAACACGTAATCAGGTTGCCGTTAAACGTGGTCCCGTAGTGTATTGCCTCGAGTCTGTTGACATGCCTCAGCAAAATATATTCGATGTTTTTATGCCTTCGAACATTAGTCTAAAACCGCAAACATTAAAAATTGATGGAGCAGATGTTATGAGCCTTGAAGGCGAAGCCAAGTTGGTTGAAAATAAAGACTGGAAGAATGTACTGTACCGCGAAGTATCTGATCAAAACAAAACAGCAAAGGTTCGCTTAGTTCCCTATTTTGCCTGGGGCAACAGAGGTCACTCGGAGATGTCAGTTTGGTTGCCTTTAAGCCGGTAGTTTCCAGTTATGAATGATGAATTAGGAATGATGAATAGGGGCTACTGTAATACTCACAACTCACAAAATTAAAGCAGTACTTACAACGTACAACCTATAACTTACAACTCAAATGAGGATAACTGCAAAATACTACATAGAAACTCCCTTTGAACTTGAAAAAGCTGCACAGGTTCTCGCAGGCGAGCAATCGTCAGGAACATTTGTTGAAGTTCCCGGCGAAACAGAGGAGTTGAAAAGTCGCTTCGCGGCAAGAGTAGAATCCATAACACCTTTAGAAATAGTTACAGTACCGGCAATTCCAGGGGCGAAGTCAGGCAACGGAAAATATCAACGGGCAATGATAGAAGTTTCATGGTCCATAGAAAACTTTGGGTATAACTTACCGGTTTTGATTTCAACTTTACAGGGAAATCTTTACGAAATAACCCAGTTTACCGGTTTGAAGTTGATGGATATTGAGTTTCCGGATTCTTATTCACAGCATTTCAATGGACCTAAATTTGGGATTGATGGTTGCAGGAAACTAACAGGCGCGTATGATCGACCTTTAATCGGAACGATTATCAAGCCAAGCATCGGCATGACGCCGGAACAAACTGCAGAGCTTGTTAAAACTCTGGCTGAAGCCGGAATTGATTTTATAAAGGATGACGAATTGTTGGGCTCATCAGCAAACTCACCTTTTGATAAAAGAGTTGATGCTATAATGCGTGTGATCAATGAGCATGCGGATAAAACCGGAAAAAAAGTAATGTATGCTTTCAATATCAGCGATGGTATTGATGAAATGCAGCACAACTACGATAAGATAGTTTCTGCGGGCGGAACCTGCGCCATGATCAGTTTAAACAGTGTAGGAATATCGGCAACAAAGAAAATATGTGATATTGGTACGTTGGCCATCCATGGTCATCGTAATGGCTGGGGAATGATGAACCGTCATCCTTTACTTGGAATAGAGTTTCCGGCTTATCAAAAACTGTGGCGTCTGGCAGGTGTCGATCAAATCCATGTAAATGGTATTCAAAATAAATTCTGGGAATCTGATGATTCTGTCGTTCGCTCGATAGAAGCATGCTTAAAACCTATGTTTGGTGGTTTTTCGGTTTTACCTGTGGTTTCATCCGGGCAATGGGGTGGACAAGCGCCTGAAACCTATCGACGTACAAAAACCGTCGATCTATTGTACATGGCAGGCGGCGGAATCATGGCTCATCCTGCTGGTCCGGCGGGTGGAGTTCGGGCATTACATCAAGCTTGGGAAGCAGCAGTAGATGGTTTGTCGGTTGAACAGGCAGCAGCAAAATATGCTGAATTTGGTAAATCAGTAGAGAAATTCGGTTCAAAATAATGGAGGCGAACAAACTTTTAGTGGCTTTTTATGGCGATGACTTTACGGGCTCAACCGATGCGTTGGAGTTTTTGAGTCGTGCCGGAATAAAAACTGTTTTGTTTATCGCTCCGCCAACAAAAGAACAACTGCAGCGATATAAAGGACTACAGGCAATTGGCGTTGCCGGTATGACAAGGGCAATGTCTCCGGAAGGTATGGAGAATGAATTACAACCGGCATTTACAGCCTTAAAAGCTTTAAATCCTCGTCATGTTCATTATAAAGTTTGCTCAACATTTGATTCATCGCCGACAATCGGAAGTATTGGAAAGGCGATTGATACTGGAGCAAAAGTCTTCCAATCAAGGTTTATTCCTCTGCTTGTCGCGGCTCCAATTTTGGGCAGGCACTGCGTTTTTGGAAATCTGTTTGCAAAAATGGGTATCGGAAGTGAAGGTAGTATCTACAGGCTCGACCGCCATCCTTCTATGAGCAGGCATCCAACAACTCCTGCAAATGAAAGTGATTTAAGACTCCATCTGGCTAGACAGACATCGAAGAAAATCGGCCTTATTGATATTCTTCAGATAGAGAAACCTCTGGAAGAGTCAGAACAACTCCTCAACGAATTGGTCGCGTCTGGGTCTGAGATAATTTTATTTGACGCGCTATACCAGCAACAGCTATCCATCATCGGCGAGTTAATCGATAATAATTCCTCGGAAGAGGAGATCTTGTTCTCTGCCGGTTCATCCGGAATAGAAATGGCTTTGGCTGCTTATTGGCAAAGGAAGGGTTTTCTCGCCAAGTCACTCCAGTGGGAGGATGTGAAAAATACCGGCCCTTTATTGGTTGTTTCAGGTAGTTGCTCTCCCGTTACCTCGGCACAGATATCTTATGCAATTTCACACGGCTTTAAAGAAATTGCAATTGATACCGAAAAGCTTGCGCAAGATGGAATTTCAACTGAATTAATTGAGGCTTATGTTCAGGAAGCTGTTCAGTATATTGACAGTAAACTGGATGTTATTATGCATACAAGCCGTGGAAACGATGATCCGAGAGTGGAAAAATCTGATACAATCTTTAAATCAAAAGGAATAGCAAAAACAGAAACATCGGTTTTATACGGAACGTTTTTGGGTCGGATAGTAAAACTGATAACGGAAAGAACAACGGTAAAGAGAGTGGTGATTGCCGGAGGCGATACTTCAAGTCATGCTGCACGAGCTATGGGTATTGAGGCTGTGGAAATGATTGCTCCGCTTGCTCCAGGTGCTCCCTTGTGCAGGGCGTTTGCTCCTGACTCTGCTATAGACGGACTGGAACTGAACTTTAAAGGCGGCCAGGTGGGAAAAGAAGACTATTTCGAAATGGTAAAAGGTGTTTAGCACTTAAATTAAACTTTGAGTCTTCGCGCCTTCGTGGCTAACAAATTAAATAAATACAATTTTGAAACTTTGTGCCTCCGGGCCTTCGTAGCTAAAATAAAAACATATGAAACCATCATGAGCATGCCGCTGACAAACCGAGATGAATATGCTCATGATAGCTTCATCTCCATTAAAAAACAAATTATATTCTGATGAAAATAAAAACTTTAGGCTTAATCCATACCTCCGCAACCCTGGTTCCGGTGTTTCAAAAACTTTGCGCTGATTACCTTCCGGGAGTTAACGTATTCAACATTGTAGACGACAGTTTAATAAAAGATGTTATCGCGAAAAATGAATTGACCAATAACACTGCACGACGCGTGGTTAATTATGTAGGCTCTGCCGAGGCCGCCGGAGCAGATCTTATTATGGTAACTTGCTCATCTATTGGTTCGGCCGTGGAAGCATCTGCTGCTCTGACCAATGTTCCTGTTCTGCGTGTAGATCAGGCAATGGCTGATATCGCTGTTCAAACTGGAAGCAAAATTGGAGTTATTGCAACGCTCCCTACCACTCTTGAACCTACAAGTGATTTGGTACGACGCAGAGCAACGGCTGCCGGAAAGCAAATTGAACTAACATCTATATTGTGCGAAGGTGCTTTTGATGCCTTAATGAGCGGAGATACAGAAAAACACGATGGCAAGGTAGCAAAAGCGCTAATTGAGCTTTCTACCGAAGTTGATGTAATTGTACTTGCGCAGGCGTCAATGGCAAGGGTTGTTGACACCCTAGCGGAAGCAGATAAACGAGTTCCAATTCTGGCAAGTCCGGCTTTGGCCGTGCAACATATCGCTGATCTAGCTAAAGAGTAAGGCCATGAATACCATTCGTAAGTTTTTTCTCGCGATAAGCGTATTGTCACTTATTCTGCTCATCATTGGTGTGAGCCGAGGTGATTCAGTAGTATGGCAGGCAGCCGCGGTTGCCTTGTCTGTAAGCCTTTCAATTGGGATCGGAGCAATTCCGTCTTTATCGAACTATCAGTACACAGCCTGGATCATTACTGCGGTTGTGGCCGGGATGATCTATCCGGGCGCTTTTTTAAAATGGGGTGATTTTGACCTTCGGAATAAATGGCTGATCCTGCTTGTTGTACAATTGGTGATGTTCGGAATGGGAATTCAAATGAGCTTACGCGACTTTACTGGTCTTGCCAGCACAGGAAAAGGTGTTTTGATAGGCCTGGTGTGTCATTTTTCGATTATGCCTTTAATGGGATTGCTTTTAGTAAAGGTGTTCCATTTTGAAGCCGAGATTGCGGCGGGCATTATACTGATTGGTTCTTGTTCCAGCGGTCTGGCCTCTAACGTAATGGTTTATATTGCCCGTGCAAATCTTGTTCTATCTGTCACGGTAACTGCAATGGCTACGCTTATTGCTCCTTTTATGACGCCGCTATTGATGAAACTTCTTGCCGGAACCATGATTGAAATTAAGTTTCTGAACATGATGATGGAAATAATTAAGATAGTTATTGTTCCCATCGGCGCTGCTTTAATACACGACTATTTGAAACGTGCTTCACCAAAAGGATGGAATACAATCAAAACAATATCAGCTTTAGCTCTTCTGTGGCTTTTAGCTCTTCCTTTCGGATTGTGGAGTTTTTTAAGCGAAAGCTTTTCTGTTGAAGCAATGCACTCGGTAGAGATTCTTAGCTTTTTCGCCGGCGCTGTGTTGGTGGGTTTAATCTATCATTTAGCGACCTTGAAATTCGGGAAATTAGATGATTTGATGCCTTACATTTCGATGTTTGGAATTGTGTATTTCACCACGGTAACAACTGCCGCGGGGCGCGATAATTTATTGCAGGTAGGATTTTTACTGTTCATTTCATCTGTAATACACAATGGTGCAGGCTATTTCTTTGGCTATTATTTAAGTCGCTGGTTTGGCCTTGATAAAAGTTCGGCCCGCACCGTGGCTTTTGAAGTGGGTTTACAAAACGGAGGAATGGCCTCTGGATTAGCCGGTTCGATGGGTAAATTAGGGACAGTTGGGCTGGCCGCTGCCGTATTTAGTCCGTGGATGAATATCTCCGGGTCTATTCTGGCGAATTACTGGAGAAAGCAATCCTTTAAAGAAGAGGAAGCAGCACTTACCTCTCAATCACAAAATTTATCGGTTTCACCAACAACAACTCAAATTATTGATTAATGAAAAGAAGTTCATTGTTAACGTTTTGTCTTTTATTTTCTCTGTTTGCTGTCGCGGATGTGAGGCTGGCCTCCATCTTTACAGATAATATGGTGCTTCAGCAGAAAGCCAACGCCCCGATCTGGGGATGGGCGGATGAAGGAAAGAGTATAAAAGTAAAAACTTCATGGAACGGTAAGACTTATTCCGCAAAAGCTGATGGTTCTGGAAAATGGTTAGTCAGAGTGGCCACACCAGGGGCCGGCGGTCCGTATGAGATTACCATATCAGATGGAAAAGCTATCAAGCTAAAGAATATCCTAATTGGAGAAGTGTGGATCTGCGGCGGCCAGTCAAACATGGAAATGCCGATGAAAGGTTTTAAAGGTCAGCCAATAATAGGTTCTAACGATGCCATTTTAAAATCTAAAAACCCAAAGATCAGGGTTTATACAGTGCCGCGATCGTCGGTAACCGAATTACAGCAGAATAGTAAACCATCTGTTTGGAAAGAGGCAAACCCCGAGTCAATCTCTAATTTTAGTGCTACAGGATATTACTTCGGGCG
>CBFGOI010000036.1:0-35712 GCA_965650335.1 uncultured Pedobacter sp.
CGTAATTATTTATTTCCTCGAAGTTGGTCATGAGTTTTATGGTTGCGCATAACGGTTAAGGGTTTAGGTTGTGCCCGATTAAGGGGCGGTCACTGTCACCCAGCACTAAAGTAATTAAAAAGAAGAAAAGGACGAGTTTCACGCCGCCCGGGCATAACCTAAACCCTATGTTATGTGCCGCTTTTCTTTTTTCTATCAAGCTTTTCTTGAATTCGGTCGACAATAGTTTTCTGGAATTTGTTAATTTGTTTTTTATTGGCCAGATACCAAAAGTCACGATTTATTAGTCGGGAGCTTTCAGGATTATTGAGGTCACTAAACCCTACCAGGGCAAGCCTGGTCTTGGTGCTATCAACATCCGGCCTCGTCCAAGTTTGAACTACTTCTCGTGTATCCGGATAATAAAAGTCTATATAGAGCCAATAATCACTATTATGAGAATTTTGGTCGCTATGTTCAGGCAATGGTGTTGTCGAGTCTACCTTTAACTTTTCTTTATATTCAATCATTTCTAGGCTTTCCCAAACGTACCCTGTGTCTCTGGTTGAGGTAAATTCCTTTTCGTTAGGCGGCCGTAATGATGGATTTTCTCTTTTTAATTCTTTAATTGCCTCAACAACGTCTTGTTCACTTGCATTTAGTTTCCATGTCTCAACAAAAGGGTAGCTTCCTGCAAAACCACCGATTTTCCGTCTAAAACATTCTTCGCATCCCCACAACATACAAAACAGTCCTATAACTATAATTAAGGGTTTTGTTGTTCTTGTCATAGGCGTTTATTCGGGTTTTTAAAGTGGCACATAACGGGTTTAGTTTATATTGTGCCCGATTAAATGCACAATCTTGTCGCCCAGCACTAAAGTAAGTAAAAAGCAGAACAGTTCGAAAACCACCTCAGCCGGGCATAATTTAAACTTATTGTTATACGGTGTTGTTCTTCGGATCAGATTCCCCTGAGTTTTAGCAGCATTTGTCCGATGAAAACCAAGCAGATTTTTAGCACCTACAGAACCCTCCGACTTGAGGTCGAGGGGAAAAAAGAACGAAAGGACATTAACCGAAGCAGAAGATCTGTGTAAGCATCGGCCCTTGGGCTTTCTGGTAAACCTGGTTATTCAGCGTCGGCCTGAGCAAAGCGTCGGGACAGGAACTAGATTTCAGCAGAGGCTTTGCTTTTTCTGACAATACCGTATAACGTTGATAGTTTGCGCTGTGAGCGGTCGCCAAAAGAGCGTTTGGGAAATAGCGCAAAATATGTGTTAGGCAACGTTTTTTTTGTCTAGCGAGTTTTGCGTTGTTCATAATCTCTCAACAATTTATTTAATGTTTCAATTTTCTCAGAGTCAACGGAGTCAAGCTGGCAAAGTTGGTTAACCATTGAATTGATTTTGTAAAACTGACTATCTGATTTAATTTTACCAGTTTCAATTATTTGGTCAACACGTTTAAAATAAGATTCAAAAATGTCGATTTCATAATTGGTTCTGCTCTTTAAGTACTGATTAAACTTAAGGTCACCATTTTCAATATACATTTCTGTCAAGTCCCTAAACCATTGTTTAAGTTTGGTTAGTCTGCCTTTTTTAAAATGTTCCTCCGCCTGAATTTTTAAGCTCGCATAATGTTGGTCGGAATCGAAGTCAGCCGATATAATTTTCATTAACGGATTTTCCAAGCTATAGTCAATTGTCACCGTTACCAAGTCAAAATATTTAGTAAGCTCGGCAATTTTTTCGTCCTGATTTGGTCGGTCTTTTGTCAAAGGGATAGGTTTTTAAAATGTTGCCTAACGGTTAGGGCTTTGCGAAGATGGCGGATAGAAAGCACTTCACTGTCCCCAGCACAAAAACTTAGTTAAATGTAGAAAAAGTTCGAGATAAACGTCGCCAGCCATTTTTGCAAAGGCTGTGTTAGGCACAGTAAATTTTATAGTCGACTTAATATCTTTTCACAAACAGGCACCGGAAATATGGTATAAATGTCCTTGGTTTTATTCTTGAGTTCTTCAATACTCACAAAGTCTGTTACTTCAAAATTAATTTTCTCTATTGCAGCAACTCGAACCGCCCCTTCAGTCAACATATTTTCTCCATTATATAGCTTTGTCCATAGATAATATTTCGGATAAGCAACGCCACTTTGCGTAGGGGCTTCACGCAAATACTCCCATTTTACGCTTACTTTGCCATATGTGCTCGAAAAGTGTTTTTCAAGGTCACGTTTCAGAAAAGTATCGAACTTGGTCTTTTTCGGAACATTTCCGTCGATATGAGATTTTTGAATACCTTCAAGTACCTTTTGGTCAGACGGGTTTGTTGTTTGAGCCTGACTGATATTTATGAGTATCATTCCTGATAAACAAAGTGATAAAACGTAGTGTCGTATTTGCATCTGGTCTGGTTGTTTTTATTGTGCCTAACGGTTAAGGGTTTAGGTTGTGCCCGATTAAAGGCGGTCACCTGTCACCCAGCACTAAAGTAATTAAAAAGAAGAAAGGAACGAGATTCACGTCGCCCGGGCATAATTTAAACCCTATGTTAGTGGCACGGTGTTTTTTGTACATTCGCTTCCCCTATAGATGTTTGACATTACTTGTTCGCACGCGTTAAAATTATTCCTGTTATTAAGGTCGGCAACCAAAGTAAAAATGAGTACATTCCAATGTCGCTAATTATAGGATTTAGACTTGGTCCTTGATAGCCAAAAAGCGAACCTCCTACAAATAACATAATGACACCCATAATAATCATTCCGATACCAATTTTTCTGTAAATGGTCATTTTCCGGTTTTCGATATTTAGTCGTTAGTTCTTCTTTGCTTTGTCGGTTGTACGTATGCTGTTACACTTGCCACTAACGTTTATAGTTTGCGCTGTGCGTGTCGCCAATGTGGGCAGGAAGATAGCGCAAACTATTTGTTGCCAGCTGGTGTTTTTCTAGTCCGCTTGTACCTGTCATACTTCTATTTGTCAAATTTAACGTATGAAAAGTCGCTGTCATTAAGTTGGACCGGTCTAATCTTCACAGCAACGGCTGTTCGAATAATTCCTACTAGATCAGTTTCGACCCATTTCAATGGCAGTGCACCGTCTGACGCTATGAGAAATAGCCCCCACTCATTAAGTTTATGATGCAAAAAGGGCTTCGGATTGACCTTAACCTTGGGTGAATAATAATACGTGATGGTTCGAGAATCTGATTCGATATTAATGGCACTGCACTCATACCCTAAAACCTTTTCCTTCTCCGGCAATTTCGTAACCAATGGTGAACTTGTTGTAACCTTTGATGCATCTAACTTTTCTACGCTATTATTCTCTAAGAACATATAGTAGGTATTTGAACTGCTATTATATAGCCCGGTGATTTTGGAATTTTCATTATATGACTTATAGTTTTTAGCATTTATAAAGAAATGATTCTCCCGACCATAATAGCGAACCATTTGTTCGGTAATGTCCTTTCCATTTAATTCAGAGAAGGAATAATTATATAGAATTTCGCCTGTAAAAAATTCCGTCTCACGCTTGCAGCTAATGCATATAATAAACAAGAAGAGTACCTGAAATTTCCTCATTTGTTATCGTTATTGTCTTTTTCCGTTTTTAAACTGCCTTAACCACTTCCGTCATGTTTTAGCGTTGAAGTCGTCATTAGTCCGCTAGTTCGGTTTTTTTACACTTGCTGGCAACGGGTTTAGTTTATATTGTGCCCGATTAAATGCACAATCTTGTCGCCCAGCACTAAAGTAAGTAAAAAGCAGAACAGTTCGAAAACCACCTCAGCCGGGCATAATTTAAACTTATTGTTATACGGTGTTGTTCTTCGGATCAGATTCCCCTGAGTTTTAGCAGCATTTGTCCGATGAAAACCAAGCAGATTTTTAGCACCTACAGAACCCTCCGACTTGAGGTCGAGGGGAAAAAAGAACGAAAGGACATTAACCGAAGCAGAAGATCTGTGTAAGCATCGGCCCTTGGGCTTTCTGGTAAACCTGGTTATTCAGCGTCGGCCTGAGCAAAGCGTCGGGACAGGAACTAGATTTCAGCAGAGGCTTTGCTTTTTCTGACAATACCGTATAACGAGCATATTTACGCATATGCGCAAATATCCGATATATCTGATTGCTGATTGTCGGTCCAAATTTTTCTTCCTTTAACAGTTTCAGCCATCGCATAGACATAATTAATCATATAAAATCACATATCCAAATTATCCAGCGGGCTAACAATCTGATTGAATCCCTTCGTGGTAACATGTGTGTAAATTTCGGTGGTTTTGCTCGACGAATGTCCCAATAAACTCTGTATATAACGCAAATCTGTGCCACTTTCTAACAAATGGGTAGCAAACGAATGTCTTAACGTGTGCATGCTTACCTTCTTCAATAGGCCAGCCTTCTTGCATGCATACTGCATCACAGCCTGAATGCTGCGCGTGCTGTACTGACCGCCCTCGACACCCTCAAATAGCCATTCCTTCGGGTGGTAGCTTCTAAAATAAACCCTCAGCATGTCCAGCGCCTTCATGCTAAGTATCGTGTATCGGTCTTTTTTTCCCTTGGCCTGACTTACCCGCAATTGCATCCGCTCCGAGTCGACATCCTTAATCTTCAAATTCAACAGCTCACTCACCTGCAAGCCCGAAGAGTAGGTCAGCATCAGCATCGCCCTGTGCTTCTGATTTTCAGTAGAATTTAAAATACGTATAACCTCTTCCTTGTTCAAAACTACCGGCAGCGCTTTCTCCGTAATTGGCCTCTCAATAAAATAAAACTTGCGCTGTCCCCCTAAAACCCGCTCGTAATAAAACTTTATCGCATTTATAGCCTGATTTTGGTATGACGATGACACCTTCCGCTCTGTTACCAAATGCCGCAAAAACGAAACAATCATACTCTCATTAATACTATTTATATCGTGTTTGTGGAAGTAATTAATAAACTCTTCAAACGAATTACTATACGTTTTTATCGTTTTCTCGCTATACCTTAGCTCGGTAAGCTTATCTATAAGTTCTTGCGGGCAGGTTCTGTAATTTGGTATATCAAAAGGTGTCAGACGTGCCAGTTTATCATTTGTCTTTTCTTCCTCCTCGTAGTTAAAAATCAAACTATCTTCTTCACACTGTCTTTTTATCAATTCCAGAAATTTATCGGTATAGGGCACCGTCCACCATTTATTTTGCGCATTCCAGCTATGATAGGGAATCGTCCGGATCAGAGCACTTAATCGTTTATGAAAACCAAAAATGATCTTTAACCTCCCGGTAGTTGTTTTAATAACCAAAACCTCAGTTTTACGCACCGAACGACCGCCTTCTCCCGCATTGGGCGCCTCCTCGCATTCTTCCAGCACACTTATTCTAACCCCAAAATGCTCTTTTATCTGTTCAAGGTTTCCAGGATACGACGGAATGTTCCAGCACTTGTTTTGAGCATCCCATTTTGAGTAGCGCAGGCTCAATAAAAATTTTACGTCCACATCCTTTTTAGGCATCTTCAGTATTATCTTCCTTCCCGATACATAAATACAAATACTATCTTTTCGCAAAATTGGTGTTGTTGCCTGCTCTGCATCCCTTGGCTCTGCAGTCACTTCGGGTTCCTTCTTTTTATAGCATACCTCCGGAAAAATCGCTTTCAATTCAGCAAATGCCGCTTTTGTATACGGAATATGCCAGGCGTTATGGGTTCTGCTCCAGCGGCAATCAGCTATCTTCTTTAACAGAGCAGCAAGTTCGGTGTTGTAAGGAAAATCTATCTTGATTCGCTCTATTCCATTATGGATAATTTTTTCTGCATTCATAGGTCAGGTTAGGTATGCACAAATATATCAGATACAGCTACTTTGCGAATAAAATTTTATCTTTTCTGATAAAATCAGCACTTAAAAAAAGAACCGAATCTCCCATTCCGAAAGTGCAGGGCCTCTGTATAGATAGTGCAGAGCCTCGGTATAGATACTGTATAGATAAAGCATAGATAAAGCATGGATAGTGTATGGATACTATATAGATACTGCATAGATACTGTACAGATACTGTACTAACAGAGTACTAAAACCAATGGTGCTAATATTTTTTAAGTATGACTTTTTAACTTTAACCTATTAACAGCGTACTAAAACCAAAGGTGCAGGAGATTTTTAATTTTTACTTTTTCTTTTTTTATTATTAACTATTGGGCGTTCGGGCGGGCTTTCCATTACAATCTTTTTGCGAAGGGCAAAAAGGATTTTCATTTCAATCCCTAACGCAAATTTTCCAAGTTCGAAACACACCTCAATAAAGCCATCTCAAAAACCCATTTTAAAAAGGCACCTGCAACCAAAAATCAGCTATAGCTGAATGTTCTTTGTTAAACATTTCAAACCTCAGAATCTATCTTCCAAAAAAATAAAAAATTACCTCAAAAACCCTATCTTTGCGCCTTCAAATAAAACCCCACAATGAGTCATCCCGTTAAAATAAAAAACGCTTTAATTTCAGTCTATTACAAGGATAATTTAGAACCTCTGATCAGGCAGCTGAATGATTTTGGAGTAACACTTTATTCAACCGGAGGAACAGAAAAGTTCATAAACGATCTGGGTATTGATGTAGTTAGGGTCGAAGATTTAACGGGTTATCCCTCAATTTTAGGCGGACGGGTAAAAACTCTGCATCCAAAGGTTTTCGGTGGAATTTTATCACGCAGAGATTTGCCTGAAGATAAAACACAGGCAGAACAATACGAAATTCCTGAAATAGATCTTGTGATTGTAGACCTCTACCCTTTTGAAGAAACTGTTAAAGCTGGTTTAGGCGAGGATGAAATTATCGAGAAAATTGACATCGGCGGAATCTCATTAATCCGCGCTGCTGCTAAAAACTTCAATGATGTCGTTATCCTGGCATCTAAAGATGATTACAGCAATCTTCATACAATACTTAGCGAAAACAACGGAAGCACACTGCTTTCTCACCGTCGCGATTTTGCAAAAAAAGCATTCAATACCTCTTCTCATTACGACACTGCTATCTTCAATTACTTCAATCAGGATAACGGATTAAACGTATTCAAACAAAGCGAACAGCATGCTACGGCGCTTCGTTATGGCGAAAATCCGCACCAAAAAGGGTTCTTCTATGGCAATTTAGACGATATGTTCACCAAATTGAACGGAAAAGAACTTTCCTATAACAATTTGGTCGATGTAGATGCGGCAGTGGCTCTTATCGACGAATTTGATGAGCCTACTTTTGCTATCTTAAAACACACCAACGCTTGCGGCGTAGCCTCAAGAAGCAATCTTGCCGAGGCATGGCAGGTAGCATTGGCCTGCGATCCGGTTTCGGCCTTCGGCGGCGTACTGATCTGCAATGGCGAAGTTGACGAGCAAACAGCTTCCGAAATCAATAAACTATTTTTTGAAGTATTAATCGCTCCTACCTTTAGCGATGCAGCATTAAAGATTCTTACAGAAAAGAAAAACCGCATCATCCTGCAAAGAAAAGAGGTAAAACTACCATCCAAACTATTTAAAACTCTATTAAACGGAGTTATAGAGCAAGATAAAGATGCATCAATTGAAGGCCCGGAACTAATGAAGCCGGTTACCGACAAAAAACCGACAGAGCAAGAGTTAAAAGACCTTTCTTTTGCCATAAAGCTTGTAAAACACACAAAATCAAACACCATTGTTTTGGCTAAAAATGGTCAGCTACTATCGAGTGGTGTCGGCCAGACTTCCAGAGTTGATGCCTTGCGCCAGGCTTTGGAAAAAGCGAAATCCTTTGGATTTGATGTAACAGGATGCGCAATGGCTTCCGACGCGTTTTTCCCCTTCCCCGACTGCGTTGAAATTGCTGCTGATGCCGGAATTTCAGTTGTGGTACAGCCGGGTGGTTCCATTAAAGACCAACTTTCAATTGATATGGCAAACGAAAAAGGTATTGCCATGGTTGTAACAGGGGTTAGACATTTTAAACATTAACAAAAATACTTTTTGAAACTTGCAACATTTAAGAAGTTTTAACGTAATTCGATTGTTAAGTTTGTAACAACACTTTTTGAAAAAAGACGTTAACTTAGCTTAATTTTAATCATCTAACAATATTAATTAATGGGTTTATTTAACTGGTTCACACAGGAAATTGCAATCGACCTAGGCACTGCAAATACCCTTATCATACACAATGACAAAGTTGTAGTCGACGAACCTTCCATCGTGGCCTTCGATCGTACAACCAATAAAGTTATCGCTATCGGTCGTCAGGCCATGCAAATGGAGGGTAAAACCCATGATAACATTCGTACTGTCCGCCCGCTGAAAGATGGTGTGATCGCAGATTTCAATGCTGCCGAACACATGATCAGAGGGATGATTAAAATGATTAACAACGGTAAAGGCTGGTTTTTCCCTTCTTTACGTATGGTTATCTGTATCCCCTCGGGCATTACCGAAGTTGAAAAACGTGCGGTTAGAGATTCAGCAGAAATTGCAGGGGCAAAAGAAGTATACCTTATACACGAGCCTATGGCCGCGGCGGTGGGTATCGGTATCGATGTGGAAGAGCCTATGGGCAATATGATTATAGATATCGGTGGTGGTACCACAGAAATCGCCGTCATCGCTTTATCAGGAATTGTTTGCGACCAGTCTATCCGCGTTGCCGGAGATAATTTTGATAGCGACATCGTGCAATACATTCGCCGTCAGCATAATATTATGATCGGTGAACGTACAGCCGAAAAAATAAAGATCGAAGTAGGCGCTGCCTTACCCGAATTAAGCGACCCTCCTGCCGATTTTGCGGTACAGGGCCGTGATTTGATGACGGGCGTTCCAAAACAAATCACCGTATCCTATACAGAAATTGCACATTGCCTTGATAAATCAATCTCGAAAATAGAAGAAGCAATTCTGAAAGCATTAGAGATCACCCCTCCCGAACTGTCTGCCGATATTTACCAAACAGGAATTTATTTAACCGGCGGAGGCGCCTTATTAAGGGGTTTGGATAAACGAGTGGCCGCTAAAACAAAACTACCGGTTCATGTTGCCGAAGATCCGCTGCGTGCCGTTGTCCGCGGAACAGGTATTTCTCTAAAGAATATTAATAACTTCAAATTCTTAATGCAGTAATTGAGTTGAAGGTTGTAGGTTGAAAGATGTAAGACAGAGCAATGCCTGCAACCTTTAACCTACAACCCACAACATCCAGCTCATAACCCACAACTCCCATGCGTAACCTATTGATATTTATCAGCAAGTACAACGCATTCTTTTTCTTTGTAATTTTCTTTGTTATTTCCCTTATACTGATCGTCAGAAACAATTCATTTCAACGGGCCAGTATTTTGAATTCTTCCAATCTGATTATTGGCCAGTCGTATCAAAAGGTAAACTCTTTACAGGAATACTTACGTTTGGCCCGCGTTAATGATAGTCTGGCAGCAGAAAATGCACGTTTAAGGGCCTCATTAAAAAACTCCTTTTATATCGACAGTGTTGAGCAGGTAACCGTTAAAGATACTACTCACCTCCAGGAATACACTTATCTGGTAGCTAAAGTCGTCAATAATTCAATCCATCAAAAAAACAACACAATTACCATTGATAAAGGTAAACTCCATGGAGTTGCGAAGGGGATGGGGGTAATTTGCTCTTCCGGAATTGTCGGTATTGTTGATAACGTTTCCAACCATTATGCTACAATAAGGTCTTTATTACATGAAGATACCCGAATTAGCGCCAGCATTGCCGAGAATCGGGCTTTCGGCTCACTGGTATGGGAAAACGAAGACTATGATCCGCAGATAGCGACATTGAAAGACATCCCCAACCATGTCGAAGTAAAAAAAGGCTTTCATATTGTTACCTCAGGGTATTCCACCCTGTTTCCGGCAGATATAGCAATCGGCAGGGTTCTTGAAACCAGAAAACAATCAGGAGAAATTTCTTCGGAAATAAAAGTTAAGTTAAGTACAGATTTCTCCACACTTTCTTATGTATACATCGTTAAGAGTAAATTTGCAGCCGAACGTCAGGAACTAGAAACTCAAACGAAGGAAAATAAATGATCAGAATAATTACCAGCAACCTCATACGTTTTGTAGTACTGGTTTTTATCCAGGTATTTCTGCTGAAAAATATTGGGTATTACAACCTGTCTGTACCCTTTTTATACATCCTTTTTATTCTTCTGCTACCCTTCGAAACACCCAATTGGCTGGTGTTTCTGCTTTCGTTCTTAATGGGTTTAACGATAGATACTTTTTATGATACGCTGGGTGTAAATGCGGCCGCATGTTCTGCTTTGGCCCTGGTAAGGATAATATTTATCACCCTTACTGTTCAGCGCTTAAGTTTCGAAATAGAACCCGAACCGAAGTTAGGAATTATGGGCTTCAGATGGTTTTTCTTCTATGCCAGTATATTAACTCTCGTACATCATAGTACCTTATTTTTGATAGAAGATTTTAGCTTTAATGACCTCCAATACACACTAATTCGCATAATTTTGAGTTCTCTTTTTACAGTCTTCTTGATTTTAGTAGCAGAGTTCATCTTCTATCGTAAGAAAGAGCGTTAACACAAAAATGAATAGTTTCTTCCCACGCCGGTATGTTATCCAGGGGATATTTTTAGCAATTGCTTTAGTATTGCTGCTCAGGCTGTTTTATATCCAGGTAATTGATAAAAGTTATTTTCTTTCCGCAAACAACAACGTTTTGCGTAAGGTTATTATTTATCCTGCTCGAGGAGTTATTCTGGACCGGAAAGGCGAAATACTGGCTCAAAACGAACCCGTTTACGACGTTATGGTCATCCCCAAGGAGGTGAAGCCCTTTGACACACTCGAATTCTGTCGCCTGATCGGTATAGATAAACCTGGTTTTGATAAACGATTTAACAAAGCGATCAAATATTCCAGGTATACAGCCTCTATTTTTGAGAAACAACTCTCTGCCGTAACCTTTGCCACTTTTCAGGAAAAGCTGTCCGACTTCCCTGGGTTCTTTGTTCAAAACAGATCAGTTAGACGATATCCCGATAGCATAGCCGCTCAATTTCTAGGATATATAGGAGAGGTAAATGAGAGAGATATAGAACGCTCTGGCGGATTTTATCGGCGGGGCGACTACATAGGCCGTACAGGCGTAGAAAAGTCGTACGAAGACCTTTTAAGGGGTCAGCGGGGAGTTCACAACTTAATGGTTGATGCCTTTAACCGGCCAAAAGGACATTTTGCAGATGGACGCTATGATACTACCGCGGTTTCTGGTGATCAGCTGATAAGTTCGCTCGACAAAGAACTGCAAAAGTTCGGCGAACAGCTGATGAACCACAAAATCGGAAGCATTGTAGCCATAGAACCCTCCACCGGCGAAGTTCTTGCCTTCGTAAGTAGTCCAACCTACGATCCTAATCTAATGGTAGGCCGACAAAGAGGAAAAAACTATGAAAGTCTGGATCAGGATCCTTATAAGCCGATGTTTATACGGCCCATACAGGCCGAGTATCCGCCTGGCTCAATATTTAAGGTAATTAATGCACTTCTGGGCCAGCAGTTTGGTTTAATAAAACCAAGCACCAGCGTTAATTGCACGGGTGGCTACTGGTATGGAGCCCGCAGACCAATGAAATGTACGCATGTTCATGGCGTAGTCGATTTGGCCCGCTCTTTACAGGTTTCATGTAATACCTATTATGGAAATGTCTATGCTACCATTGTGGATCACTCGGGCATGAGGTCTGTAGATGGATTTAAGCGCTGGCGCGAGGGTGTAGCAAAATTCGGAATAGGCTCCAGATTAGATATTGACCTTCCAAATGAAAAAAAGGGCCTTCTGCCTACTGACGAACTCTATACAAAACGATGGAAGAGCGATAAATGGCGCTCCGGATTTAATATTTCACTTTCTATCGGCCAGGGCGAGCTCGGAATTACCCCCTTGCAAATGGCAAATGTTGCGGCAGCTGTCGCAAACCGGGGCTTTTACTTCAAGCCACACTTAGTAAAAGCTATTGGCGAAAAGAAAGTGATCAGAGAGGAATTTACAAAGAAGAATAGCGTAGGGATTGATGCTAAATATTTTGAAACTGTGGTCGAAGGAATGAGCAGAGTGGTAAATCAGGACGGCGGGACGGCGACATACTCTGCAATACCAGGAATTGAAATATGCGGCAAAACTGGTACAGCGGAAAACCCTCACGGAGATGATCACTCCGTATTTTTTGCTTTTGCTCCAAGAAATAATCCTAAAATAGCCATAGCAGTAATTGTTGAAAATGGCGGACATGGTTCTACCTGGGCGGCACCAATTGCCAGTTTGATGATTGAGAAATATATCACAGACAGTATATCCAGACCTAAAATTTATGTTGATCGCATTTTAAACGAAAACTTATTACCGGGTGCAAAGGTAAAAGCTAAACCGGCCCCCGTTAAAAAGCCAGATAGTACTTCGAACAAATCAAAGCCAGTGGCCCTTAAGCCGCAAATAAATGCAATTTTAAGAAATGATTAATCAGCGAAGCCTTTTCTTTAATATCGACTGGGTAATAATCTTTATCTACCTGGCGCTCTGCATTATTGGCTGGTTCAATATTCATGCAGCAGTATACGACCCGCTGAACCCAAGTATAGTAGATTTGGATACCAATTACGGCAAGCAATTGCTTTTCATAATTGTGGCGCTCATTTTAGGAGCCGTTATTCTATTATTGGATAATAAGTTTTTCAACGCCTTTTCGCCCGTTTTTTATGGAGTAACTCTGATACTTCTTGTCGTGGTGCTGTTTGTGGGCCGTAATGTCGGGGGAAACCAGGCATGGATACCTATCGGCAGCTTCCGCCTTCAGCCTTCGGAATTTGCCAAATTTTCGACCTGCTTATTACTGGCAAAATATCTCAGTTCAACCAATTTGAAATTAACTTCATTTCAAACATTATTTTTCACTGGTTTGATCCTGCTTATTCCCATGGCGCTGATCATGCTGCAGCCAGACACAGGTTCGGCTATGACTTTTGCTTCCTTAATATTTGTTTTATATCGTGAGGGATTACCGGGATATACGCTTGTTATAGGCGCATTGTTTATTGCCTTGTTTGTTCTCTCGCTGATGTTTAGCAAATTCCTTGTTATCGGCCTGCTAATTGCTATCGCTGGTATTCTAATTTATTCGAATAAAAAGAACCGGTCATTTATAACTACTATCGCAATAGGCACGGTATTATCAATTGCTTTCATTTTTACCGTAGACTTTGCTTACAATAACATATTACAGTCGCACCAGCGGAATCGTATAGACGTGATTTTGGGCAAGATTAATGATCCCAGAGGACAAGGCTATAATTTAAATCAATCCAAAATAGCTATAGGCTCCGGCGGACTATGGGGTAAAGGCTATTTACAGGGCACGCAAACCAAATATGACTTTGTGCCTGAACAAAGTACCGACTTTATTTTCTGTACCATCGGCGAAGAATGGGGCTTTTTAGGGAGTTTTGTGGTGATAGGCCTTTACGTCACCTTACTTCTCAGAATAATTAACCTCGCCGAACGGCAGCGATCATCATTTACACGGATTTATGGTTACGGTGTAGCCTCTATCCTCTTCTTCCATTTCTTTATCAACATCGGAATGACCATCGGACTGGTTCCGGTGATTGGTATACCCCTGCCTTTTTTAAGTTATGGAGGTTCTTCCCTGATAAGCTTCACGACCCTCCTGTTTATTCTTCTAAAACAAGATTCAAACCGGATGGGAGTTATCTAAAAAAATTGATTGATCCGAGTCCACTTCTAAGCACCACCGCCAAAACGCCGGTTCAATAATTCATAAAGTTTATCTGCCGTAGCTTGTTTAGAAGCCCAATTGTTCTTTTGTGCGTAATTTGTTTTCAAAAAGTTATCAGCAGCATCAAAAGAATCGAAACGATTAATAATTTCAATCGCTTCGCTATAAGCAAGACTGTATCCGTTAAACAAATCTTTGATGAATAATAACTTATCGTTCAGATTGATGATCGACTTTAAATCAGAAACAGGAAGGCTTTTTAACTGTCCCAGCGCAACATTTTGAGGGCGCTGTGCAGACATCATTTCGTTTAATGTCGGTATTTTTTCCTGCACCTCTTCTGTGGCAGGCACTTCAACATTTACAACTTTCTCTTCAATAACCACTTCATTTACTATGGGTTCTCCGATCTCCTGCTTTGGTTCCTCCGATTTTGGCGCTACTTCCATCGGGGTCGCACTTGGCTCTGGCGTAAAAAAAGAGTTAAAAAGAGGCGTTTCTTCGGCCAATTTCGACTCGGCCTCCTGAGCAACTTTCACCTCCTCTTCCCTTGTATTCGCCTCCTGATTGAGTTCATCGAGCGTTTTTTCCTGTGTTCCGGCCCCAAAGTCTCCAACTGGAATTTCGTTTATTACAGGTCTATTGAACGATGCATAATTTTCCGGAAACTCCTGCTTGATTAAATCATTTGTCAGAGAAGGGCTTTCAGATTCAACATGAATACTTTCCTGGTATTCTTTCGTTTCTGATAGATTTTCATTGGATGTTTTAAGAGTACTGTCCGGAGTACTACTCTGAGCCAAATTTAATTTCTTAAGCACTTTTATATGCTCTGCAAGAAAATCTGCATTAGCAGAAAGAAGCTCTAGCTCAAGGTCGTTTAGATTTTCAGGAGATTCTGACAGGTATTTATATTGTTCATTGATCTCGGATAATATGCCTCCTACTTTACTAAATATATCGTGTGTTTTCATTCTGAGAATAACGTTTAGAGCGTGTATATGTTGGTAACTCGGCTGCCAAAAATAGTATTAAATTCTGATATTAGTGGCCGGATAAGGGCATTTACATGTTATTTAGCGAATTACACACCAGGTCTTCAGCCATACCTCGAGGCAGTATTGAAGTAATTTGCGGATCTATGTTTTCGGGCAAAACCGAAGAACTCATTCGTCGTTTGCGCCGTGCCCAAATAGCCAAACTTAACATTGAAATCTTCAAGCCAAAAACTGATATCCGCTACGATGAGCTGGCCGTCGTTTCACACGATTTAAATTCTATCGCTTCGACTCCTGTAGAAAATGCTTCATCTATTTTATTGCTCGGATCGAACACCCAGGTAGTCGGGATAGACGAGGCTCAGTTTTTCGACGAAGAACTGCCAGATGTTTGCATTAAGCTTGCCTCAAAAGGTATCCGTGTAATTGTAGCAGGATTGGACATGGATTTTAAAGGCCAGCCGTTTGGCCCGATGCCTGCCTTGATGGCTATTGCAGAAGATGTGATCAAGGTACATGCCATCTGTGCCACATGCGGATCGCCCGCCAGCTATTCTTTTCGCAAAGTTGCTCAATCCAGCAAAATTCTTTTGGGCGCTCAGGAAAGTTATGAGCCCCGTTGCCGGATCTGCTTTAACTCGGCAGATGAATTATCTTAGTACACTAATTTTACTTGTTGTGAGCTGATTATTATAGATCAGTCGGTAAAAATAAACTCCACTTAAAACATCAGAGAAATAACCACCCGAAAAATCATAATTTAAATAATGAACGCCGCTGCTGTAAGACTGCTTGGAAACCAGCGTTCTGACCGTTTGACCCAGAATATTGCAGAGTTCAAGAGTAACTAAACCTTCCTCCGGGAGAGCAAAACGCAAAATACTTATACCACTCTCGGAAGTTACCACAGGATTGGGATAAACTTTCAGATCCACCTTAGTGATCGCTTCGGCAGGGGGAACTGCACTTATAAGATCGTATTTCTGTTGAGCCAGAGCAGCAGAAGTCTGAATATCTTGAAGATTATCGCCACCGATTAAAGCGAATGCAACTTTGATCGAGCTGTTAGCCGGAATACTAAAAGGACCATTCCCCGAAACAAAAGAAACATCCACGCCTGTAGTAGTCGTTCCTAGTCCCAATGCCTTTACCCCATTTGATAAAGTCTCCCACTTTTCGGCAATAGTAAAATCATTGTCGGTTAACGGATTATTGGCAATATTATAGGACAGGGGATAATAAATTGCGGGACTATTCTGGTTTAATAACTTTATTCCCGCATACGGCGATGTTTGCTGTTTATCGTAAACATAGGCTAAGCGAGCTGACGGATCGAATTGAGTCACATTCGTGGTTCCGCCAAGGACGTCGAAATCTGTAAACAACCCGACATAAACATTACTCAAAGCGAAGTTAGTCGTATTAAAAACTTCATATTCAGAAATAATATATTTATCGTTTGGATCAGATTTATACCCGAGCATTTGCTGTTTCACGGAAACAAACAAGCGTTCGGGATTTCCACTATCATCAAACTGAGCTTCTGCCCTCACTGAATCTGCATTATTTACCAATTCGTGCGCCCGCACAAGTTTTATAAAATGCTCATCACTTTCATCATTAACAGAGCGGGCATTATTAGAAACTCTTGTTGATGAATTGCCAATCATCAACGAAGCCTCATATAACAACTGATTGCCTTTATAAACAAATCCTGCCCCTCCTTCAGCATCAGGAACACTAAAACCAATTCGACCATTACTTGATATTGTAGTGGTAATTGAATTAGTATTTATATTCAGATAATCTTTAGCGACAACAACCGAAAACTTTTCAAAATCCCGGTAAGAAGTATTGTTTGCGAGGTAATCAAGCCTGAAAGATACGAGCGTATTTGTAGGTGTTCCGGGTTGAATAGCGACTTTAAAAGGTCCAACCATAGATCTTGCTTCCAAAGTTGCTAATGACCCCAAATTAATTTGAGGTGTTAGAATAATGGCATTTTGGTTCTGCGTACTTAGATTGAGAGTGAGATTACTGGCAGAAAATAAAAAATTCTTAATATCGAAATAAAGATATAAAGTGTCTGGTGACTGCACATTTGCCGAGGGATGATCTTCCTCTTTAATGCTCTGTATCCTTACGGAAGGAGAAGTTTCGGTTAAAGCCCTTAGCACATTCAGTCGTCCTTTACCAAGCTCGCCTATATAAGCTGGGTTTTTAGCATCAATGTTATCTGCTGTTACCCTCAACAATTCGCCAACTTGCTGCATGCTCAGGGAGGGCAAATAGGATTTTACGAGAGCTGCTGCACTGGCCACAACCGGCGAAGACATTGAGGTACCCGTGCTATAGCCGTAGGTATTATTAAAGGTTGTACTTAATATGGAATTTCCGGGAGCAGCAAGTGTAACGTAGTCACCGAAATTTGAGCTTGAAGCTTTTACATCAGAGTTATCTGTATTGGCAACAGCCAGTACACCCTGAAACGCCGCCGGGTAATCAGGCTGATTGCTACCGCTATTTCCCGCTGCTGCAACGATAAGGCAGCCTTTGTTCAAAGCATAATTCACAACATCGCGCCCAAAGCTGCTTGCGCTTTTACTTCCCCACGAGCAGTTTATGATTTTCGCTCCTTTATCTGCTGCATATTTAATGCCCTCGTATCCACGATAAATATCCGAGCCACTATCGTCAGGACCTGCTTTAACAATTAATAGTTTGGCATTAAACGCGATGCTTGCCACTCCAACACCATTATTACTAACAGCCGAAGCAATGCCGCTTACATGCACACCATGGTCATTTGCCGGCCCAACGACGTTTGGATTGTTATCTGCTTTTATATTACTTCCCGTGGCTCCTACAAAATCCCAGCCTGCGTAATTATCTGTAAATCCATCTCCGTCATCGTCAAATCCGTTAACCGGATCTGCAGTATTATAGAAAATATTTGCTGCCAGGTCCTGGTGAGTTAAATCAGACCCACTATCAACAATTCCAATAATTATCCCCGAAGCATTCCTGATTAAATCCCAGGCTTGGGGTGCCCTCACCACGTTTAAATAGTTTTGCTCGCCAGAGATATACCGGGGATCATTAGGGGTGTAGTACGTATGATTTATATAGGCAGGTTCGGCATATTCAATATTCGGATCTGCTAAAAGTTCATTAATTACCTCCTCAATATTAACCGATTTAGAAATATTAAGCTCATAAATCCGGTTAAGACCCACATCCTTCCGGTTTCTCGCATTAGTTCTAAGTTCAAAATCAGTTTCAGGGAATTTACTTTTAACGGATATAACTGAACCAGCCTTTACTGTGGGAATATGTTTCGATGAAAATATTTTTGATGATGGTTCGGCACCTGCTCTAAACTTGAGGATGATCAGACCAGGAATATAGTCTTTTGAGGTAATGCCTTGAGGGACTTCAAAAAATGGTTTTTTCTTAATAACTGTGTCCTGAGCTTGTGAAGCAAGGATATATAGCATTACAGAAAAGAAGATTATAATTTTTTTCATTTTTAGGTATGCCCCAGAGGTAAAGGTAAATTGGAAAACAATATTATTTTAAACTAAGTTTCAACTTTCTTGGCCTATATATTATTTTGTTGCGCAGCTATTTTATAACCAATGCGCTTTTTTTCAAACGGCGACGCTGCCTATCGTGTCTCCTCGTCCTTTCTTCAATAGTTCGCTTTACCAGCTCTTCTAAACGCGTTTTTTTCACACCATAAGCTCAGCAAGATTATTATCTATCTTTTACCTTCTGATCAAGGATCAGGTGTATTTTACTCATCAACACTTCATCAGGCATAACCTGTACCTTCAATACCCATAGGCTGAATATATTTATTTACTCTAAAGTAAAAATTAAAGCACATATATTTTACAAATTAAACTTGCTGAAACGCTTATTTGAATTCATCCAGCACCTTGAACATTTTTTGCTTTATAGCGGAGGTACTGCCATTATAGTTATTGGTTATAAATGTAAAGACGAGGGGTACACCCGAAGAGCCAGTATGATAACCTGTATAAGCTAAAACATTCCGTATGCTTCCACTTTTCATCTTCATTTCATTATTAAGGGGCAAACTTTCATAAAACGCGTTGTACCAGGGCTCCCTTACTGCAGATCGAAGAATTGAAGCCATTACATTACTGGTTATGCGGTTTTCGGGAGACAAGCCACTGCCATCAAGAATAGCCATCGCATTGGCATCTATGTTCAATTTCCTCGACCAGAATTTCTGAACTTCTGATACACCATCTTCGGTCGTCGCTTGCTTATCATGTTTCCATGCGATTGTTTTTAATAGATTCTCAGCATACAGGTTTATACTTTTTTGATTTAACCAATAAACAACCTGATTTAATGAAGGAGAAGCGTAGCGGTCTAAAATACTTGCGGCCTGCGAATATTTTTCTTTCGCTAAATCAAGCCGGCGTGCGGTCGTGGCGTCTCCTGAGACTGAAATTCCTTTCTCACGCAGGCTCTCCAGTAACTCATAACTGAGAGATAAAGCAGGATCTGGCATTGATATCATGACCGTTTTTTTAAGATCTATGCCGTACGTACCTCTTAAGTATACTATATCTGTGTAAGGCGCAGAGTAGGCGTAAACATTATCTCCGCTGCCGGGGGATCCGGTCTTAACCTCGTTGACTAATTTTATCCCGAGCGCTGTGGTCGATGCACTTGCTAATTCTGCTATATCACCTGCCTTTGCTCCTGCCTGAAATCTAACCCCCATTTCATTCTCTTTCCAGCAAAGCGAAGTAGCCCCCGCACCATAGTAATTGCCTATATCCTGCCAAATCCAGCCCAGAGGAGTAATTTGTGTGCCGAATAGCTTGTCGTCGCCTATAATCCGTCCATTCACTTTTTTTATACCCGCTTTTCTTATTGCTGAAAGCCATCTGTCAAATACCTGCTCCGGCTTAGATTGACCGAAACGATCACTTCCAAGCGTAGGATCTCCGCCACCTGTAATAATAAGATCCCCGTTAAGGGTACCATTTACGATTGACCCAGTATACCCTAAAGTCGTTTCCCATTTAAAATCAGAGCCCAACAAATAATAAGAAGAAATAGATGTGATGGTTTTAAGTGTCGAAGCAGGGGCTAATCCAATACTGCCATTCTTTGAAAAGACAACCTCTCCCGTTTTGACATTCATTACGGTTAATGAACTTAATCCATATTTAAGCTGGGAATCCTTTTCAAATTTAGCATAAGCGCTTTCAATGTCAGGAAGACGTGTTTGTGCACAGGATATCTGCGTTAAAATAAAAAGTATAAGAAAATGAGTTTGCTTCATACCAATAAAAACTGAATGTTACTATGACTATTTACATATAACAAAAAAGGCGGCTAAATCTTATCATTTGCCGCCTTCTAAATTATTAAACTATACTAATTATCCGTTCAAAATACCTTGTTTAAGCAAGTATTCGGCAATCTGTACAGCATTTGTAGCTGCACCTTTACGGAGATTATCTGCAACAACCCAAAGATTCAAGGTATTATCCTGAGATTCGTCGCGACGAATGCGGCCTACTAACACCTCATCTTTTTCATGAGCATCTTTCGGCATTGGATACTTTAGGTTTGCCGGATCATCTACTACAATCACACCTTCCTGCTGCTCTAACAAACTACGCACTTCAGTCAAATCAAAATCATTCTCGAACTCGATGTTTACTGATTCTGAATGACCTCCCATAACCGGAATACGCACAGTAGTCGCAGTTACACGAATGGAATCGTCACCCATGATCTTTTTGGTCTCAAGAATCATTTTCATCTCCTCTTTCGTGTATCCGTTATCCTGGAAAACATCAATCTGAGGAATAACATTTAAATCAATCGGATATGGGTAAGCCATAGGCCCTTCGACTCCTTTACGCTCATTCATTAACTGCTCTACTGCTTTAACTCCTGTACCTGTAACCGATTGATACGTCGAAACAACAACCCTTTTGATTTTATATTTCGCATGAAGCGGCTGTAAAATCACTACCATTTGTATTGTTGAACAATTTGGGTTAGCAATGATCTTGTCATCTGCTGTCAACACATGAGCATTCACTTCAGGAACAACAAGCTTTTTGCTAGGGTCCATTCTCCATGCCGAAGAATTATCAATAACCGTAATACCAGCCGCCGCGAACAATGGAGCCTGCTCTAACGAAGTACCGCCACCTGCAGAAAACAAGGCAACTTCAGGCTTCATCTTAATTGCATCTTCCACGGTGACTACTGTGTATTTCTTACCCTTGAAATCCACTTGCTTACCAGCGCTTTTTGCTGATGCCACGGGAATCAATTCAGTAACCGGAAAATTGCGCTCTGCTAAAACTTTTAACATCACCGAACCTACAAGGCCGGTAGCGCCTACAACTGCGACTTTCATCTGTTTCGTTTATTTATTTATTTGTTTTTTAAATATCCGCCAAAGATGGAAAAATATCTACTTTTCTCCGCCATTTAACATAGATATTTTCCCTGATTAACAAAGTTTAGCCGATTTAATGACCCTAATTTTACAACTCAGCAATGATTGCAGCTTTTTTCGCGCTAAGCTTTTACTACACGCCATCAGAAAACCGTCGTTCCCCAAAACAACCTTGTCTCTGAAATTTTATAGTTACATACTAACCTGCATCTGCTAGTTTATTTACATTTGAGTACCAACACAAAAGACTAATTTCTGTTATGCAAAGCCATTTATCTATAAACCGCTTGTTCGGGGCCCTGCTTATCAACCAATTTCATCCGCATTCCTCATGATCAGAAAACACATATTCTTACCATTCATTCTTCTGATACTAATAATAGCAGCCTCCAATAGCGGACATGCACAAGATTCACTGGAATCTCTTAGGAAAAACTTCAAATCGCCGCCGCAAACTGGCTGGCCCAGAACATGGTGGCATTGGTCAAATAGCAACGTCACAAAAGAAGGCATCACCAAAGATCTTGAATGGATGAAACGAGTAGGAATAGGTGGGATGCAGTTGGGCGACGTAGCTGCTGGCGGAGGTCAAACAGTGTCCGAAAAAGTTATTTTTCGTTCTCCTGAATGGCTGGATGCTGTTCGTCACACCGCGGTTGAAGCTAAGAGATTGGGACTCGAAATGGCGATGTTCACTTCCGCAGGCTGGAGCCTTACAGGCGGACCATGGGTTAAACCTGAGCAGGCCATGAAGAAATTGGTTTGGAGCGAAGTCCGGATAGACGGATCGAAAACGTTTAGTGGAAAGCTGCCTCAACCTCCTTCCGACGAAGGTGCAGGTCCAAATCTTAGTCCTTTAACAGGGAATGCAAACAACAAGGGCTTCTATAAGGATTTTGCGGTTATAGCATACCGTACCCCTGCAAACGAATTGTCAGAACTTAGACCTGCGAAAGTAAGCACATCCTCGGGTGTGATTGAGGGTTCACAACTTTTCGACAACAATCTCGCGACAGGCAACACCATAAAAGCTTCAGGCCAGCCCCGAAAAGCATGGCTTTTGTTCGACTTTAATAAACCTGTTACTGCAAGAGGATTTACCATCGCAGGCAAAAGAGGTATACCATTTGGCAGCATCATGTCAAGTAATGACGGAATCTCTTTCACAACATTAGCAAACATCCCGGGAAAATCAGGTTACCGGGGAGGAAAGATCAGAACATATGACTTCCCGGAGACGACGGCCAGATATTATAAACTTGAATTAACGAATGCGCCTGCAAGGCCGGGAGAGATCATTTCTCAGGTGACAACGCTGGTGGACAGCGTATACGATATAAGCGAACTTCAATTGAATAGCAGCGGAAGAGTCAACCGCTGGGAAGACAAAGCGGGCTTCAACTTCCTGTTTGAATATGCCGGGACTGAAACCCCTGCCCTGTCAAGACAATCGTTAATTGGCTCTTCTGATGTGATTGACCTCAGCTCTAAAATGTCGGCAGATGGCTCCTTGAACTGGAATATACCCAAAGGAAACTGGACGGTGATGCGTTTCGGCTATGCGCTTACCGGGGCAAAGAACCGACCAGCGGTACCGGCCGGATTAGGCTATGAAGTGGATAAGCTGAGTAAAAAACATGCTGAAGCATACATGCAGGGTTACACGGACCCGATCAAAAATGCATTAGGCGATTTGTACGGAAAAAGCCTCCAATATATGGTGATGGATAGCTGGGAGGCCGGTATACAGAATTGGACGGATGAAATGCCCGCAGAGTTTAAGAAGAGACGTGGTTATGACTTGACACCGTATCTCCCGGTTTTAGCGGGCAGAGTATACAAAAGTTCCGAAATCAGCGACCGTTTTCTTTGGGATTTCCGGAGAACACTGGTTGATATGTTCGCAGAAAACCACTATGGCGCCGTAACCGGTTTTCTTAATAAACAGGGAATAAAAACCTACAGTGAAGCGGGCGGCGTTTCGCTCGAATCAATGGAAGATGCTTTGCTGAATAAAAAATACGTCGATATACCCATGGGCGAATTCTGGGTGCGTGATCTGCATCCATCTTCTATGTATTATGAGGATGTTCGCGGTGCGGCATCAGCTTCACATGTGTATGGAAAAAACATGGTAGCAGCAGAAGCGTTCACCGGGGGGAATTATGAATCACCGTTTACATTAAAGAAACTTGCTGATTACTGGTTCACCCAGGGCATAAACAGACTGGTTTTCCATACATCTGCTCATCAACCTTTAGATACAAAGCCGGGCAATACCATGGTAGGTACGCACATAAACCGCAATATAACTTGGGCAGAACAAGCTAAACCATTAATGACTTACCTTTCAAGGGTTTCTTATATGCTTCAGCAGGGAACCTATGTTGCTGATGTTGCCTATTTACTAAATGAAGGAGCCCCATCAACCATGCCGTTCTGGGGTGCTGGTTTACAACCGGCTTTACCCGAAGGATATTCTTTCGATTACATTAATGCTGATGTGTTGCTAAACCGTATTAAACTCACCGCAGGCGGGAGACTCACATTACCCGATGGTCTTAATTATGGTGTTTTAGTATTACCCGAAACCATTGAGATGACCTTGCCTGTGCTTAAAAAACTTCAAGAATTGGTAGCCAATGGCGCAACCATCCTAGGCCCAAAACCACTAAAAGCGCCGGGCTTGAGCGGCTATCCTGAATCCGACAAAGAAATTAAAGAATTAGCAAATGAGATCTGGGGTGATCTGGATGGGACCAGCCGTACCATGCGAAGCTACGGTAAAGGAAAAGTAATGTGGGGAATGCCCCTGCCATCTGTGTTGAATTCTGTAGGGATAATTAAAGATGTGGATGCAAATACTTTTTCCGATGGCCTGTCGTGGATTCATAGAGAAGCAGGTGATGCAGACATCTATTTTGTTGTTAACCGTAAAGATTCGCCTCAGGATTTGCAGATCAACTTCCGTGTAAATGGCAAACATGCTGAAATTTGGAATCCCGACAAGGGAACCTATTCTTCCGCAAACTACAGTACTTCAGCCTCGAGCACTTCGGTGAACTTACATCTGGAAGAAAGAGAATCTCTGTTTGTGATATTTCAGGGAACTGCACAAACCAGCCATAATTCTAAACGAAACACGGGTAAAAATACACAAACAATTAAGGGTCCGTGGCTTGTTTCATTTCCGCCAAACTGGGGTGCGCCAAAAAATATTGAGATGGACACTCTTTCATCGTGGACAAATAATCCGGCAGAAGGAGTAAAATATTTCTCAGGATCGGCCACGTACACGAAAGCGTTTGAAGCGGGCAAAAAATCGCTACAACGTGGAAAAACGACAGAAATTGATCTGGGCGATGTACGAGATATTGCTGAAGTGATTTTAAACGGTAAGGTTATCGACACGCTTTGGAAGGCACCCTTTCGTGCAGATATTAGCGAGGCTATAAAACCAGGAAGAAATCTGCTGGAAATTAAAGTGACCAATGAATGGACCAACCGGCTAATTGGCGACCAGGCTGCAGAACCTGCAAAACGAATTCTGTCGAGTTATACTGCACCTTTTGGTGGACGCTATATGCTAACTCCCTCAGGATTATTGGGCCCGGTTAAGATTCTATTTTCTGCTAAAGATTAGCGAGGTGAATATCGCGAAATCAGAAACCGCCATTGCAGTCTATGAACTATTATTTACGTTTAAGTAAAGTAATTTTCATCAAGTTATTCAATTTTATTACTTTCGAGTTATTGAATACCTACCAATATGAAAAATTATTTACTTATGCCACTCCTTTTATGGGGAAGCCTGGCCTTTGCTCAACTAAATGAGACCTTTAACGACGATAATCTTACGAATTCACCGACATGGAGTGGAAGTAACTCAGCAAGTGACTTTATTGTTGTCAATAAACAGCTTCGGTCAAATTCGACCACTGCGAGTAGCGATTTCTATTTAAGCACATCAAACAGCCTGGCTGCAAGCTGTCAATGGGAATTTTGGGTTAATTTACAGTTTAACCCTTCGAGCGCCAATTACGTTGATGTATATTTAACATCCGATCAGCAAAATCTTCAGGGATCCAACATAAACGGTTACTTTGTGCGCATCGGCAATACCGCTGACGAGATTTGTCTATACAAAAGAACTGGGGCAACTTCATCCGCCACGAAAATAATCGACGGCACAGACGGCATTTTAAACACGTCAAACAACAAAATAAAAATCCGCGTCATCCGAACAGCGGCTAATACCTTTACCCTCGAACGGGATATTACAGGATTAGGCACATCATTCGTAACAGAAGGCACTGTTGTAGACGGGACATTTAGCACATCAGCTTTCTTCGGAGTTTATATAAAACAGTCAACCTCAAGCTTCTTTCAAAAGCATTTTTTTGATGACCTTACCATTAGTCCGATAATTACAGACACAGCTCCACCCAAAGTCCTTTCAGCATCGGCCTTAGACTCGGCAACACTGGAAATTATATTTGATGAAGCATTGGATAGCGTGTCTGCTAAAACCTCAGCTAACTATTTCATGAATAACGGATATGCGAATCCGGTTTCTATCAGAACTACGCCGGATGCTTCTAAATACGTTTTGACATTCTCAAAGCGATTTAATACCGCATCTTACATTCTGACTATTTCGAACGTCACCGACAAAGCGGGCAATGCAATTTCATCAAATAATATTGCCACCTTCTCCTACATCAAACCCTACGTCCCCAAAAAAGGCGACATCGTAATCAACGAAATCTTTGCTGATCCTTCACCTCAAATTGATTTACCATCGGTGGAATTTATAGAGATTTATAATGCCAGCAACGAAAGCATCTCATTAAAAGACTGGAAATATTCCGACCCGGTGTCAATCAGCGTTTTACCTGCTGATAGCATTGCCGCGGGACATTATTTGGTTCTTTGCGCTAAAGCGGATACAAGCGAATTTAAACGATTTGGGAAAGCAATTGGCATATCACCATGGCCGTCGCTAAACAACTCGTCCGATATAATAAAACTTTCGAGTCCTGAGAATATTACGATCGACTCTGTCGCATACTCCGACTCATGGTATTCAACAGCTATGAAAAAACAAGGGGGCTGGTCGCTGGAAAGAATCAATTATAAGTCGCAGTGTTTAGGTTTATTTAACTGGACAGCTTCGAGAGATTCATCAGGGGGAACACCCGGAAAACAAAATTCAGTCTTCATAGAAAACTATGATCAACAGAATTTCATGGCAGACAGCATTATAAAATCCTCTGACAGCACTATAAATGTGTTCTTCAATAAGCCTGCTGATATTGCAAGCTCAACTAATTCTATTGTGATATCTCCAACTTCAGGGACCATTCAATCCATGTTGTTCGACACGAATGCGAAACAAGCAACAGTTCTCTTCAGCAATAAATTTTCCGAAAATACGACCTATCAAATAAACATTACCCAGCTGCGTGATTGTGCTGGCAACACCATTTTGCCAAGCTCATTTCAATTTACTACGCCTAAATTACCATCTCCGAGAATTGATACAGCTAAAATCTACATCACCGAAATCTTTGCGGATCCCTCGCCTGAAATCAAGCTCCCATTAGTTGAATATATCGAAATTTACAATCCCGGCCGAGACACAATAAATCTGGATGACTGGGCATTTACTGATCCTACGGCCAAAGCACCCATTAAAGGATCAATACTTCCAAAAGAATACGTAATACTTTGTCCCATAGCGGATACGCTGCAATACCAATCTCTGGGAAAAACAATTGGCTTGTCACCCTGGCCATCGTTAAACAATGTGTCAGATCAAATTACTTTGAAAAGCTTTAAAGGAAGATTAGTAGATTCGGTTTCTTACCAGGATTTTTGGCACACTTCTACAGGTAAGAAATCAGGAGGCTGGTCTTTAGAGCGAATCGATTTTGCCTCTCGATGCGCCGGGAGGTTTAACTGGGCTTCTTCCATTGATAACTCAGGAGGTACGCCCGGAAAGCGCAACTCGATTAACATAGAAAACTTTGATCAGCTTGCTTTTAAAACAGATAGCATCAAAAAACAGTCCGATTCGACAGTAACTGTCTATCTAAACAAACCTGCTGCTGATGTCTCTGTAGCTATCAATAGTTTCGCGTTAAACCCGGCTTCCACAAATATTAAATCAGTATTGAATGATTTAAACACGAAACAGCTAACACTTCTTTTTAATAACTCCTTTCTGCCGGATACCAATTATCAATTAACTGTCTCCAACTTGAAAGACTGTGCAGGAAACAGCATTGCTCCAAATACCTCACTGGTTTTTAGCACGCCAAAACTTCCACCTGTCCGGGTAGACACCGCGAAGTTATTTATTACAGAAATCTTTGCCGATCCCTCGCCTGAAGTAAAATTACCGCTTGCTGAATTTATAGAAATTTACAACCCTGGGAAGGACACAATCGATTTAGATGGCTGGACACTGCATGCATCATCAGTGAAATCAACACTTAGGAAAGCCTGCATTTTACCTAACGAATACCTTGTTCTCTGTCCCGCAGCCGATAGCGCTCAATATAAAAGCTTGGGCAAAACCATCGGCATTTCACCATGGTCAACATTAACCAATGCTTCCGGTACTGTTTTCATCAAAAGCTTTAAAGGAAGGCTGATTGATTCAATTTCTTACTCAGATACCTGGCACAGTTCAATAAGCAAGAAACAAGGTGGCTGGTCGCTTGAAAGAGTGGATTACACTTCTGTGTGCAGTGGCTTATTTAACTGGAGCACGTCTATTGACACTTCTGGCGGAACGCCGGGCAAGATTAATTCTGTCGCTTTGAAAGACTATGATAAAATACCTTTTAAAGCAGATAGTATCAAAAAACTATCCGATTCGACGGTGACTGTCTATTTTAATAAACCTTTTGAGGTCTCCGCAGCTGTAAATAGTTTCACTTTAACTCCTGCGTCCACCAATCTAAAATCAGTATTGGCTGGGTTAAGCACAAAACAGGTTACCCTTCTTTTCAACAATTCCTTTCTGCCGAATACCAATTACCAATTAACTATCTCCAACTTAAAAGACTGTGCAGGAAACAACATTACGCCGAATACCTCACTGGTTTTTAGCACGCCAAAACTTCCACCTGTCCGGGTAGACACCGCGAAGTTATTTATTACAGAAATCTTTGCCGATCCCTCGCCTGAAGTAAAATTACCGCTTGCTGAATTTATAGAAATTTACAACCCTGGGAAGGACACAATCGATTTAGATGGCTGGACACTGCATGCATCATCAGCAAAATCAACATTAAGAAAAGCTTGCATTTTACCCAATGGATACCTTGTTATCTGTCCCGCAGCCGATAGCGCTCAGTATAAAAGCTTGGGCAAAACCATCGGTATTTCACCATGGCCAACATTAACCAATGCTTCCGGTACTGTTTTCATTAAAAGCTTTAAAGAAAGGCTGATTGATTCTATCGCTTATTCAGATACATGGCATAGTTCGACAAGCAAGAAACAAGGTGGCTGGTCGCTGGAAAGGATAGATTACACTTCTGTGTGCAGTGGCTTATTTAACTGGAAATCGTCTATTGACACTTCTGGCGGTACGCCGGGCAAGTTAAATTCTGTCGCCTTGAAAAACTACGATAAAATACCTTTTAAAGCAGATAGTATTCAGCAATTATCAGACACAAGCATCAATATCTATTTCAATAAACACGTCGATATTCTCACAGCAACGAATGCGTTTTCTTTAAATCAGGGCGCCTCCGAAAAATCCCTCGTTTTTGATTCGCGAGCACTTAAAGCAACTTTCACTTGCAATGAAAAACTTAAACCAAACACAACCTATTTCTTAGCCATCGAACAACTAAAAGACTGTGCAGGTAATCCTATTGAGACAACAAAGTTTAGCTTCACTACCCCCAAAGCACCGCCAGTGAGACTTGACACTGCGATACTTTACATTACAGAAATTTTCGCCGACCCATCGCCCGAAGTACAATTACCGCTAGCTGAATTTGTAGAGATCTATAATCCCGGCAAGAATATCGTTGATTTGGATGGCTGGATTCTTAGTGATCAGTCAACCCGATCGATAATCAAGAAAGCATTCATTCTCCCTCAGCAACATATAATTCTTTGTTCTGCGGCAGATACTACACAATATAGGTCTTTTGGAAAAACAATTGGCCTCAGCCCCTGGCCCTCTCTAAATAATACATCAGAGCAGCTAACACTTAAAAGTCATACAGGGCGCTTGGCGGATTCGGTTTCGTACAAGGACACCTGGTACAAAAGCGACAAAAAGAGAAATGGAGGCTGGTCGCTTGAACGAATAAGCCTACATTCCTTTTGCACCGAAGCCCAAAATTGGATGGCCAGCAACGACACAAGCGGAGGAACACCTGGTCGGCAAAACTCAGTTCACCAGATATTCAAAAATTCAGCATTAAGCGTTTTAGAAGCAAAGCTAGTGGATAGCGTTAGCATCCTGATTATGTTCAATCGTCCTCCGGATAGCACGACTGCTTCAAACCCGTTAAATTATTCGGTTAATAATGGAATAGGATTACCTGAAAAAGTAGTGTCAGTAACGGAAACTGAATTTGAACTTAAATGGAAAACTCCAATAACCAGAGGGAATAACTATGTAGTTAAAAGTACTGGTATTACTGATTGTCAGGGATCAACGATTTCCCCTACACACAATACTGCCGGGTTTTACTATCCGCATAGAATTATGAAAAACGATATCCTGATCTCTGAGCTATTGTTTAACCCGCGAACAGGAGGCAACGATTTCGTAGAAATTTATAACAACTCTAAAAACACGCTCGATCTAAAAGAGCTTACGATTGCAACTATTAAAGTGCCCGACAGCATCACAAGCAAAAAAAACCTTTCAATCAACACTTTTCTCTTAGCCCCTGATCAATATTTAGTATTGAGCACCGATCCCGACAATGTTAAGGCCAATTACCATACAGAAAATCCCCAGGCATTTTTAAAAGTATCGTCGTTGCCTGCTTTCAACAGCGATAAAGGCTCTGTGGTAATTTTATCTGGAGAAAGCCGCATCGATCAGTTCGACTATTCGGAAAAAATGCATTTCGCGCTGATTAAAGATGCCAAAGGAATTTCTCTTGAGAGATCTGATTTTAACAGGCCTACTAATGAAGTCGGAAACTTTCGTTCGGCTGCAGCATCTGTCGGCTTTGCCACACCAGGCTATAGAAACTCGCAGTTCATCGAGACGAATTTTCCTGGTGCAGAGGAAATCGTTCTGACATCAAAAACCTTCTCACCCGACAATGATGGCTTTGAAGATGCACTTCAGATAAATTATCACTTTAAAGAAGCAGGAATAGTTGCAAACACGAGTATCTACGATGATAAAGGCATGTTAATTAAGAGACTAACCAGAAACACCACACTCGCGTCTGAAGGAACTTTGACTTGGGATGGAGTGAATGAGAGCGGGCAACGAGCGCCGATAGGTATTTACATAGTTTATTTTGAAGGCTTTAGCCTGGGTGGTCAAACAATTAAATTCAGAAAACCTTGTGTTCTGGCAGCTAAATTCCACTAGTAAACCCAAGATATTTTCGCGCAAGCCGATGGGCTAACCTTATTAATTATTTCGTTACCAGAGTTGCAAAATCGGGAGGAATAACATTCAATCATTTCTGTTTTAATTTTTACTTTTGCACTTTAATTTTTTACTTTTTATAAATGGGAAGAGCATTCGAATTCCGTAAAGAAAGAAAATTTAAGCGCTGGGCCAAAATGGCTGTTCAGTTTACCCGGTTGGGGAAAGAAATTGTAATGGCTGTAAAGTCGGGCGGTCCGAACCCGGAAACAAACTCCCGTTTACGCACAGCAATCCAAAACTCCAAGGCGGTAAACATGCCCAAAGATCGGGTTGATGCTGCAATCAAAAGAGCATCCAACAAAGACGACTCAAACTACGAAGAACTAGTTTACGAAGGATATGCACCACATGGCGTTGCTATCCTGATCGAAACAGCCACCGATAACACCAACAGAACGGTTGCAAATGTTCGTAGTTATTTCAATAAAACCGGCGGAACTTTAGGCAAAACAGGATCACTTGATTTTATTTTTAATCGTAAAGCTGTTTTTAGATTTGTTCCACCTGAGGATTTAGATTTGGAAGAATTGGAATTTGAGCTTATTGATGCCGGTCTTGAAGATCTATATATTGAAGCAGACGAAGAAGGAAATGATATCGGCGTAATTCATACTGCATTCGAAGATTTTGGCAAAATGCAAAAGGCACTGGAAGAAAAAGGCTTTGAAATGAAAAGTGCAAAACTGGAAAGGGTAGCACTTTCTCACGCAGAGGTTTCCGAAGAGCAGGCGGCAGACGTATTTAAATTAATTGATAAACTGGAAGAAGACGATGATGTGCAGGCTGTTTATCATAATATGGCTGAATAAAGAGCACCTATAAACAGGCTGCTGTTGCACTGAATCAATAATAAATTTCCCAATATGGGAACTTTATCTTATCTTGTAGAATCTAAAGTTGAGAGTAATTGCTAAAAAAGTTCTTCGGGACTTTTGGGAAAAACATGCTGATTGTGAGCAACAACTTAAATCGTGGTATCGTGAAGCAGAACAGAGTACATGGAGGAATGCAAACGAGATAAAAAATGAATATCCAACTGCAAGCATTCTTGGTGACACCAGAGTGATATTTAATATTAAAGGGAATAATTATAGACTGATTGTTAAAATTAATTTTCAGTATCAAATGATGTGGATTCGATTTATCGGAACTCACAAGGAGTATGACAAAATTGATGCGACTAAAATTTGACAAATGAACTTAAGACCGATAAAAAACGATACGGATTATCATCAAGCCTTGGAAAGACTTGAAATAATATTCGATGCAAAGAAAGGCACAACCGAGGGTGATGAGCTGGAAATATTGGGAATTTTGATCGATCAGTATGAAAATGAACATTTTCCTATTGATTTACCAGACCCGATTGAAGCGATTAAATTCAGGATGGAGCAACTTGGCTATACCCAATCAGACCTGGCCAAAGTTGTGGGCCTAAAAAGCAGAGCAAGTGAAATACTGAATAAGAAAAGAAAACTCTCGCTAGATATGATCAGGCAGCTTCATGAAAAACTACATATCCCTACTGATGTTTTAATTCAGGCTTATTAATGAGTGCTCGATAAAGATGACTTTTGAAGAATTCTTTGCAAAGAAAAAAATAGACCTGATTCAGCTTGAAAAAGCTGAACCGTCACTTTATAATGAATTCAAAAGCCATTTTGCTTCAATGGGCGAAAAGAGTTTCGACCATACAAAGAAATTCTGGTTCAATAAGCTTCGCCGGCTTTACCATTTAAAGCAGCCCGAAAAGGCGGTAACACAAGTCGAAAGCGCTATTGCTTCTCAGGCGGAGCCACTAAGCTCTCCAACAATTGAACAGAAACCTGCCTTTGTTCCACGCTTTAAAAGTGCTAACATCAATAAAGCCCCAGCAGTAGAAGAACAATCAGAATCGAAGCCTATTGCTAAACCTGCGTTTAAACCAAGAAATATTCCGGTTAAAAACGTTGAGATGTCGGCCGAAAGTCAAGAAGAGAAAGCGGAAAGCACACCACCGGTTAAACCAGGATTCAGCCCCCGGAATATTCCAGGAAAACAAGTTGATATAAAGTCGGAAGAAGTTAATGTTCCGGAGGAAACCAAGGAAGAGAAGTCCGAAGAAAGCAAATCCGTTGTCCGGAAGCCCGGCTTTAAGCCTAGGAATGTTAAACCAACTCCGGATACAAATAGCGCAGATGCGCAAACATCAGACAGTCGCCCCGGTCAGCAAGGAATTTCCGAAGCATCTGCTTCGAATCCAGAAGAACAAAAAGACACAGAAAAAAAGGAAGCTTATAAACCTAAGTTTAAGCTGAAAAACATTCCGAAAAAAACTACAGGAGAAGAGCAAACTGCTGCGCTTAGTTCTGAAGAAATTGCACATGCAAGCACTCAAGACCACGTAGAACAGGCAAACGGACCTGATATTGAAAGGAAAATATCCTCATCAACCGAAAACAAAACTCCTGAACAAGAAATTCAGGACAATGATATGGACCTGAGAAGAAGTGATGACACCAGAGACGAAGAGAAACCGAAGCCTGCTTATAAGCCGAAATTTAACCTAAAGAATATCAAGCCAAAATCAGGCGAGTAAAGGCTATAAGATTTTGCAACCTTTGAAATTAGTTTTATAAAAAAGGCCTATACTCTTTAAAAAGCGTATAGGCCTAACATATTACTGAGGCAAAATCTTAATATCTGTAAGCTTCTGGCTTGAACGGACCTTCAACATTTACGCCGATGTAATCAGCTTGATGCTGATCGAGTACATCTAATTCTACACCAATTTTAGCAAGGTGCAAACGAGCAACTTTCTCGTCTAAATGTTTAGGAAGCGTATATACCTTATTCTCGTATTTACCAGGGTTTGTCCAAAGCTCTAATTGAGCCAAAGTTTGATTGGTAAATGAATTAGACATTACAAATGACGGGTGGCCGGTTGCACAACCAAGATTTACCAAACGACCTTCCGCTAAAACAATAATGTCTTTTCCATCAATTGTATATTTATCTACCTGAGGTTTGATTTCAATTTTAGTATGACCGTAATTGGTATTTAACCATGCCATATCGATCTCGTTATCGAAGTGACCGATATTACAAACAATTGCTTTATCTTTCATCACTTTGAAATGTTCGGCACGAACGATATCGCAGTTACCGGTAGTTGTTACAATAATGTCTGCCTCTAAAACAGCAGTAGCGAATTTCTTCACTTCATAACCTTCCATAGCTGCCTGTAAAGCACAGATAGGATCGATTTCAGTAACTATCACACGTACACCTTGAGAGCTTAACGACTCTGCAGAACCTTTTCCTACATCACCATAACCGCAAACAACGGCAACTTTTCCAGCCATCATGATATCGGTAGCACGACGGATTGCGTCTACTAATGACTCGCGGCAGCCGTATTTATTGTCAAATTTTGATTTTGTAACCGAGTCGTTCACGTTGATTGCAGGTAAGTGCAATGTTCCGTTTTTCATACGCTCGTACAAACGGTGAACACCGGTTGTAGTTTCTTCTGATAAACCTTTGATTTCGGCGATAAGTTCAGGGAACCTATCAAATACCATGTTCGTTAAATCGCCACCATCATCCAAAATCATGTTTAATGGTTTGCGATCTTCGCCGAAAAATAATGTTTGCTCGATACACCAGTCAAACTCTTCCTCGTTAAGACCTTTCCAGGCGTACACCTGAATACCTGCGGCAGCAATTGCAGCAGCAGCGTGATCCTGGGTTGAAAAAATGTTACATGATGACCAGGTAACTTCAGCACCTAAAGCGATAAGTGTTTCAATAAGTACCGCAGTTTGAATGGTCATGTGCAGACATCCAGCGATACGTGCACCTTTTAAGGGCTGAGAAGCACCAAATTCTTCGCGAAGAGCCATAAGACCCGGCATTTCTGCTTCTGCAAGTCCGATTTCTTTGCGGCCCCATTCTGCTAGGGAGATGTCCTTAACTTTGTAAGGAATGTAAGTTGTCTCTACTGATGACATAGTTTGTTTTTTAAAATGAACTACAAAAATACGGGATCAGCCTATGAATATCAAACATTTATAAATTTATCACATTTGAGCAATTAAATGTGACAAAGCATTGATATGCTAATTTTTACATTTGACGCGATAGCATTATTTTTGCAGAAGTTATTACATAGTATTTGTAATTCAAAAATCGTAAAACATAAAAGTATGTATCCAGAATATTTAGTTGCCCCCATGAGGGAGGATTTGACCAAAGTTGGGTTTGAAGATTTAAAAACAGCGGAAGAAGTTGATGCAGCAATTGCCGGCGAAGGAACTGTTTTTGTTGTAGTAAATTCGGTATGCGGATGCGCTGCTGCCAATGCACGCCCTGCAGCCAAAATCGCGTCACAACATTCTAAGCATCCCAATAAACTAATCACGGTATTTGCTGGAGTAGAAAAAGCAGCTGTTGATCAGGCCAGAAGTTACATGATGCCCTATCCTCCTTCTTCTCCATCCATGGCATTATTTAAAGACGGGAAATTGGTTCACATTATTGAACGTCATCAGATCGAAGGTCGCCCGGCACAAATGATCGCTGATAATTTAATCGGCGCTTTTGAGCAATATTGTTAATAAAGAATTTCACTTATTGGTGAGATTTCATCGATTAATTAGCAAGAGCTTGTATCATATGATCCAAGCTCTTGCTTTTTTTGCGGATAACTCGTCAGCTATTCCTCCCTTGCAACTTTTACCTTTAACCTCCTAAATATCCTTATTCAATAATCTCTCTAAATCAACCAGCGAAACATTCATCCTCACCCTTCCCTGCTTGGCATAC
>CBFGOI010000037.1:0-35550 GCA_965650335.1 uncultured Pedobacter sp.
AACTGACCGGATTATCACCTGTTGAATATATCCGTTCCGTAAAGCTGGATAAGGGGGCTGTTTTACTCGAAAAGAGCGACCTGAATGTGGCGCAGATTGCCTATATGGTTGGATTTGCCACCCCGAATTATTTCGCCAAATCTTTTAAGGCGAAATTCAATATGCAGCCATCTGAATATATTGCTTTGAAAAGGAAGGTCGCTGATAGCAAGGTTAGAGAACTGAAGTAAAACAATCTTTTCCTTTTGAAGGCAAGTCGGATGTTTGCTGAATGGCTTTAAAATGTTCGGCATGTTCTAGTAATTTTGCCTTTTCTCCTATCAAGTGCTAATTTAAATTCCCTTTATCTTTAATTTACTATATTCTCTTTCTCTTTTGCTGCTAAGCTTTCGGGAGGCCCAAGATAAGAGCGTTTAAGATTCCCTGCATCAATAACTATCTTTTGTAAAACAACTCCCGGATCCACTCTCCAGAACTTTAGAACATGCTTACCAGTCGACATTACTTTGTGTGTTGTTGTCATAATCTTGATATTTTCGGCTACCGACTTTTCCCAGCTTCTATCAGAGTCCTTTTCATGCAGATTCACCATCTGAGGAGCTTCATCATCAATAGATATAGCATAACGGAGTCCCTTTGAATTGCTGAAGTTTATTGTTGGCGAGAGATACGTGTGAATTTTAATGTCTCCCTTTGTAAATAAAAGCATTTGGTACTCCAGATGTGGGGAGTCGTTTTTTAATATATCAGACGATGGGGTTGTTACAGGATATGTTGCCACCGCGGAGCTGGTTCTGCCATAGTCCGGAAGCACCTTCCATTGCACAAAATCGTCGGCAACGGCCCTGGTAAAGTTTGCAGCCTCGATAGACAGGTAGCCGTTTTCTTCAATGAAACTGCTTGTGCTTGTATAAGCAGCCACCTCGGGTTTATTCAGGTTTGCAAAAACAGTCACCTCTGTACCATTAGAACTTATTGTTATGCTTGCTTTTGAATTACCTTTGGGTGCTTTTGCCCAGTCAACGCTTACCCAGATACGGTCTTGCTTATCTAAGTTACCTCCAGCCGAACTAAGTTTTAGCCAGTCTTCTGAACTTTTAAGCTCATAATTGAGAGACATTTTGCCGCGGTTGAAAATCTCTATGTAATAGCTCTTCGGCAGATAGGAATTAAATCCTGGCAGTACTGCCTCTTGTTTTGAATTCGGCCACCAATTCTCAGATTCTTCAATGGCAATACCAAAACCTGCTGCTTCGGGAATAGTTATTTCCTGCACAGCCGGCATGATATTCCTGTTTGGCTGCTGCCAACTGGTGTAGCCGATATGGACCTGATCCATCATGTGGTTCCACTTCCCATTCGCAATTTCTTTATTATAACGGTTCGATATTTCCGAGTCTTTTTTGAAAAGTGCTTTCGCTTTTTCGGCTAAATCATTGGTATTTGCACGACCCTGCTTCGCATATAAGCGGTTTTTTGCGCTGGTAAAATAAAGCTCATAAAGATTGGCGCAGGCAATAACAGGGTGCAGTACCAATTGAAAATACGCGTCGTGATATTTTGTGGGTAAGGCGTTCTTGATCTTCTCGGCCCGCACTGCAAGTTCGTTATACTCATTAACAACGGTTTCAAATTCTTGGTAATTGCTAAGGCTGTAGGTGTTTTGATCCAGTAACTCTGGTTTTCGCCTGCCATTATATTTGGTATATAAAGAAATAATATCTGCTATTTCTGCCGCGTATTTTGGTCCGAACTGCTTTTCTACCCAAATACGCGTGTACTCCTGCAATCGTTCGGCGGGCCATTTTTCCGGGTTCCAGGCAAAGTCCAGAAAAAATTCTGTAGGAAATTCCATGGGTTTAATATCTCCAACATTTACAAGCCATAATCTATCAGCGCCGTACTCCCTCGCCAAATGCATCTGCTCCCATACTTTAGATATTGGGTTTGTGTTAAGCCATTTATAATTTCTTGGTCCGCCAACATAATCGAAGTGATAATAAATACCATATCCTCCTTTTCTTGTCTTTTCATTCAGATTAGGCAGCTTTCTGATATTCCCCCAGTTATCATCGCACAACAGCAAAGTTACGTCGTCGGGCACTCGCATACCGCGGTCGTAGTAGTCTTGAACCTCTTTATATAAAGCCCAGATCTGTGGGGTTTCCCCAGCCGGCTTTCCTGTTTGTTGCTCAATTATCTCGCGCTGGTCTTTCACAATCTTTTCGAGAAGAGAAATATTGCTTTCGCGGCTCATGGGCTCATCTCCATCACCACGCATACCGATGGTGACGATACTTTCATAGCTACCCATGCGCTTGATACCCGTGCTCCAAAAATCTTTCAGACTATCTGTATTTGTGCTATAGTTCCATGCGCCTTTTCCGTATCGGCCCCATTCTGCGTGGGCCCTCATTAAGGGTTCATGATGTGAAGTCCCCATAACCACCCCCATCTCATCTGCAATACGGGGATTTTCCGGGTCATCATCATTAAAAGCACTACCCCACATGGCGGGCCAAAGATAGTTTCCTTTTAGCCGTAGGATAAGTTCAAACACCTTCTCATAAAATTTGTGGTTAAAACCTCCGAACTTTTCTTTCGACCATCCGGATAGTGCAGGCGCTTCATCATTGATGAATATCCCCCGATATTTAACTGCAGGAGCGTCAATATGCACGATAGGTTCTACATAGAGATTAGGGCTTTCTACGACAGGGACATCTGCCCACCATGACCAGGGAGAAACGCCGATCTGGGCTGAAAGTTCATAAATTCCAAAAATAGTGCCGCGTTTATCACTTCCCGCTATTACAAGGGCTTTTTCTACTCCCTTCATCGGATTCAGAACTATCGTAGTAAGAGAGGCTTCCCATCTGCCTGCTATTGAGCTCGCATCAATTCTCTTTTCTTTAATCAAGCGGTCGATCACAGTACTTTTACCGATTGTTCCTATTATCACCAGCTCTTTTGCCTGGGGAAACTTATCAGCAGATGCCAGAGATTGGGATTTTGTTACCAGTTTTATATCATTTTGCAGATTTTTTATGGCCCGGAGAACGCCGGCAAAATCGTTACTGCCGTATACAATGGGTGCTGCTTTTCCATTTACAGCCAGCCCGAACGCACCTTTCACCTTTTTATGAGATACGAATGAAAGATCAGAAATTGCACTTGCCGCGTTAGTTTGGAAAAGGAATGCAAAAACCAGCCCGAGGATTGATAGTGCTCGTTTATTTTTTATCATTAGGGATTTTTTCTAAAGTCTGTTACTTTCTCGTAAGCTTTTTTGGGCTGAAGGTTTATATCGAATAGAAGAGGATAATTTTTCCTTCCGGGAACGGGGTAAGAATCCAACCAGGTGTATCGGTCGGATACATTCCAGAAAGTGACACTTGTAATATTTTTTTTGTATTCCCTGAAAATGCTAAACACTTTTCCGTACTGCTCCACCTGTCGTTGTTCACGCTCGGGTGTTAGAGTGTCATCTTCGTTCGCATGTTTTTGTCTCTTATCCTTTTCCCAGGGATATACCGACATATCCAGTTCAGTAATATGTATTTGTAAGCCCAAAGAGGAGTATAATTCGATCGCCTGGCGCAACTCCTTTTCAGAAGGTTCGAATATCGACCAGTGCGCCTGTAATCCAACGCCGTGAACGGGTACTTCTGCATCAACAAGTTTTTTCAGAAGTGTATAAACCTTATCTCTTTTCGCCGGCCGCTCGGTATTGTAGTCGTTGTAAAAAAGGATTGCTTCAGGGTCTGCCGCATGGGCATATTCAAACGCTTTGGCTATATAATCTTCACCGCATATCTGGTACCATAACGATTTTCTTATAAAACCACTATCGGCATCGTCAATCACCTCGTTTACCACATCCCAGGCATAGATTTTCCCTTTGTATCTGTTTACTACTGTGGTTATATGGTCTTTTAGTCGGTTTAACAGCACTTGTTTTGAAACGAGGTTTCCCTGATCGTCTTTAAACATCCAGTCGGGCGTTTGCTCATGCCAGCATAGGTTATGGCCGCGGACTTTTAGGCCGTATCTGTGGGCGAAGTTTACTATCGAGTCGGCACCCTTCCAGTAATAATAATTTTCGCGCGGATGAATCGGCCCCATCTTCATCGCATTTTCAGGTGTTATGCTATTAAACTCTCTTAAAATAAGCTCCCTTTCGTTTCCGCTTAAGGCCTGAGGATTGACAGCGACACCTACAGGAAAATAATCTTTGTAATAACCTTTCAACCCTCTGCTGGAATGCGCGGATTTCAGTGTTTTGCAGGCCAAGAACTGCAGGCAGATTAGTAAAAAAAGCAAAAAAGTTTTGGATGTTATATTCATTTAATTTTTTAATGAAGCTAAATTAATTGTTCACTGGCCTGAAGGGCACGACGCTGGCGCTACCAGTGCTTTATAAATAATCAGGCTAGAGTGCAATCTTTTAAATGGTTTTAAATTACTGTAAAACTAGCCCTGCCTTTAAGCATCAGGCGCCACGTTTGTCGAAACTAATAGAATGAATGTTCAGTGTTTAAAATGTTACATTTTCATTAGAGGGCACATCTACTTCTGATTGCTCGAGGGCACATACTCTCGAGCCGGGGGGAGAGAAGTCGAACAGAAATTATTTTGCATTCATTTCTATAAACACCGAAAAATCCATTTTGCCACAAGCAGCGATTTAGAAAAGATTGATCTATTTTTTGTAGATTACGTTGGTTAATATTTTGTTGCATTCTTTCGGAAGATGCGAGGCTCAAGTAAAAAATCAAGAAGAGTTATTTTAAACGTAGATTGCATGATATTCAACATTTGTCCCTGTCGACTTCATCTTTCTTTTATATTTTTGTTAGTAAACCAATTTTACATTCACGTTTCGACTAACTCTGGACGAACTCGTGAATTACTAAACTTATCATGCCAAACACATTTATTTTAAAACCAACTTTTTGTTTATTCCTTTGGTTTTTTTCTATACTTCAAGCCGGAATTGCTCAGGAACAAAAGATCAATTTTACATCACTCTCTACAAAAGACGGGCTCTCTTCGAACATAGTTACCGCCATCCTCAAAGATCGTTACGGATTGATGTGGTTTGCTACAGAAGATGGCTTAAATAAATATGATGGGACTACTTTTACGGTTTACCGGCATAATTCGGCTGACACGACCAGTTTGCAATCCAATATCATTACCTCTCTTCACGAAGACCGTTCCGGCAATATCTGGGTTGGAACTAATGGCGGATCATTAAGCCTGTATGATAGACAAAAGGATTGCTTTAAAAACCTGAACACCCATTTACGTGCCGCCGGTAACTTCAATATTATTTGGGCCATACAAGGTGATTACCTGGGGAGACTTTGGATATCAAGCAGTACGGGTGTAAGGGTGTGGGACACCCGGACAAAAAAAATTAGAACATTTACCATGGAATCTTTCCGTGGCTCGGGCCTGCAGAGCAAAACTGTGCTTTGTTTGTTTGAGGATAGCAAACGCAGGATGTGGGTTGGCTCTGACAATGGCCTGTTTTTGTATAACCGGGCAAAGAACTCTTTCTTTCGATACCAGCACATAGCTAACAACCCAGTAAGCCTTGCTGGTAATAATATTAAGAGTATAGTGGAGGATAAAAATGGGACCATATGGGTAGGCACCACAGAGGGCCTAAGTATGCTAGCGCCCGGCGGACGCGACTTCACAAACTACCGGCATATTGAAGGCGATTCTAAAGCATTAAGTAGCAGTGAAGTATATTCGGTTGCTACCGATTCAAATGGAAAACTTTGGCTCGGGACTGAAGAGGGCTTAAATATTTTTGATCCGCGATCGAAAAAAGTTACCAGGTACAGGCCCGATAGACGCGACATATATAGCCTGAGCAATAAATCCGTTCGCTGCGTCTATATAGACCGAGAGGGGATCTGCTGGATCGGCAGCTTCAAGGGAGGGATAAATAAGTACGATAAACATCTTAATCTCTTTAACCTGAAGCAAAGCAATCCTTTTGATGCGAAAGGACTAAGCGCCTCTATTGTTACTTCCTTTGCAGAAACTGAAAATGGTGATGTTTTTATTGGTACAGATGGCGGAGGTCTTAACCTGTTCGATCGGCGTACTGAGTTGTTCAGGCATTACGACATTCGGTCCAGGAAGAAAACGGCCCCAAGTAACTTGTCGATTCTTTCGCTCGAAATGAGTAAAGACAACAAGTTATGGATTGGGACCTATTCGGATGGCCTCTTTGTGTTTGACTACCAGACCGGAAAATTTCAACAGTTTTTAAAGAGTACCGCTGGCGGCCTGAGTGACAATAATATATTTTGCTTAACTGAAGATTCTAAAGGAAATATTTGGATAGGCACGAACGGCCTGGGAATAAATGTGTACGACCCCAAGACTAAAACCTTCAGTATTTATAGCAAGAATTCTAATTTTAAAGGAGCGATTCGCTTGCCTTCCAACGGATATATAAGGGCAATAGAAGAGGACAAAGCCGGTAACATGTGGATTGGTTCACATGGAACCGGAATTGCTGTTATAAACCCTCGGACAAAATCTACAGTAGTGTATGACAAGGCGAATAGCAAACTTCCCAGCGACCATGTTAATGCCTTGTTGTGCGACAGGCACCAGAATATATGGGCGGGAACTATTGGCGGTGGTTTGAGTTTGTTTGATAAGAAGACCAGGCAGTTTATTACTTTTTCTGAAAAGGACGGTTTGGCTAACGGCGTGGTGCATAAAATTGTTGAAGATCAGCAGGGAAAGCTATGGATGAGTACAAATAGTGGCATAAGCAGCTTCGACCCGAAAACAAAGACGTTCACAAACTATAGCCGCTACAACGGGATTCAAAACAGTAATTTTTATTCAGGAGCTGGATTGAGAACATCTCGCGGAGAATTGTTTTTTGGCGGTGTAGATGGGTTCAATTATTTCTATCCGGGGAATATAAAGACCAAACTAGATGTGCCTCCTGTTCTGATTACGGAATTGAAGGTCGACAACACATTAATTACTCCTGGAGAAGAATCACCCATCGAAGAACATATATCTATTGCTAAGGAAATCAATCTCGACTATAAGAAAAATTTCTCCATTAGCTTTGTAGCTCTTAGTTTCTCGACGCCGCAGCAGTACCGGTATTCTTACAAGCTGGAAGGATTTGATAAAGACTGGAATCATGTAGGAGATTCCAAAACGGCTTCTTACACCAATCTCGATCCGGGAGAGTATGTTTTCAAAGTTAGGGCTAGCAACGCCAGCGGACTGCACCTGGGAAAAACTACCGCCATAACTATTCATGTAAGGCCTCCTTTTTGGCTAACCATCTATGCTTATATATTTTATGTCCTTGCAATTATAGGCTCCTTGCTGTATATAAGATACATGGGCATTCAAAAGTTGAAAAGGAAGTTTCGGCTTGAGCAGGAAAAAAATCAGGCAAAGCAATTGATAGAGCAGGAACGGAAGGAAGCCGAACGCCTGCATGAGCTTGATATGTTGAAAATTAAGTTTTTAACCAATTTAAGTCATGAATTCCGGACACCTATCTCCTTGATAATTGGCCCTGTCGAAAGAATGCTTTCCGAGCAAAAAGATGAGCGCACCGGCAGTCAGTTAGCAATGGTAAAAAGAAATGCAAGACGACTTCTAAACCTGGTTAACCAGCTTCTGGATTTCAGAAAAATGGAAGAACAGGAACTAAGCCTGCATTTATCAGACGGCGAACTGGTGTCTTTTCTAAAGGAAGTTTGTGATTCCTTTAAAGACCTTAGTGAGCGGAAGAACATCAACCTGATATTTAAAAGCCACTTAGAGGCTTTTTACACATCCTTTGATCACGATAAAGTTGAGCGGATACTTTTTAATTTATTATCTAACGCTTTCAAATTCACTCCATCAGGTGGTATTATCACACTGGAGGTAGATAAAGAGGGTTGCATGGGGCTTCTTGCAGATTCCTGTATTACAATAAAAGTAACCGATACCGGGATTGGTATTCCTTCGGATAAAAAGGAGAAGGTTTTTGATCGTTTTTTTCAACAAGATACAGCTACTTCAATTTTGAATCAGGGTAGTGGCATTGGCTTATCAATTACAAAGGAGTTTGTGAAAATGCATGGTGGGACAATTCATGTAGAAAGCATACTGGAACAGGGAAGTTGTTTTATCATTCACCTTCCTCTTGCTCCTGTTGAGATAGCCTTGAAGAATACAGAAGTCCTGCCTGTAGAGACCGACGCGGAGCATATCCCTGAGGCGATTGACAGCAATTTGGTTGCTGATGGAGGGTCGGACGAATTAGAAAGACCATCCATTCTGCTTGTAGAGGATAATGATGACTTCAGATTTTACCTGAAAGATAACTTGAAAGCGTTTTATAAAATATATGAAGCGCCGAACGGCAAAGAGGGGTGGCAGAAGGCACTCGCATATCATCCTCAGATTATTGTCAGTGATATAAATATGCCGCTTATGGACGGAATAGAGCTTTGCCAGAAAATAAAAAGGGATAAGAGGACCAGTCATATTCCGATTATATTACTGACCGCTTTAACGGCCGAGGAAGAGCAGATTAAAGGCCTTGAAACAGGAGCAAACGATTATATGACCAAGCCATTTAATTTTGAAATCCTTAATGCCAAGATTAAAAACCTACTCCTTTTAAACCGAACCTTAAAAAATACCTATACCAGGCAGTTCAAAGTTCAGGCTCCCGAGCTTGTTATAGAATCTTACAGCGATAAATTGCTGAATAAGGTGGTTTTATATATCGAAGAAAACCTGAACAATCCAAGATTGTCTGTTGAAGATCTTAGTAAGCATGTAGGAATGAGCAGAGGTTCCTTGTATCACAAGATTCTAGAGCTAACAGGCCTGTCACCGGTCGAGTATATTCGCTCTGTAAAGCTAGATAAAGCAGCAGTTCTCCTGGAAAAAAGCGATATGAACGTGGCGCAGATTGCATATATGGTAGGCTTTGCAACACCTAATTATTTTGCTAAATCCTTCAAAGCTAAATTCCATATGCTGCCCTCAGAATTTATGAGTTTAAAAAGAAAGTCTGCTGAAATAAAAGTAAGTCAAACCGACTAATCAAGTGGCTTCAAAATGTTCTCCATAAAGTTCGTTACGTAATTAAGTAGCTTATTTTCAGTGATTTATGTATTAAAAACATTTGTCGCATTTATTTGCACAAAACTTCCCGTCGCCTATTTTCCTCGCATTTATATTTGGTGGTATAGACCAGGCCAATAAACTAACGATGATGAGAGCCTAGATTAAGTTTATTAAAAACCTAAAGTTATAACATCCTGATTTTGTACTTGAACTGATGCGTTGTGAAAGCAATTATGTTTCCACTTTCATCGAACCCCCTGCCAGGCGGTTTGAATGCTCATTCACCTTACGATAATTAGGATGAAAAACTAAGGGGTAGAACTAAGTTTCTTCACAAGGGGGGCGTGCAGACAATAAGAAGCTCATAATAGAATATAGGCCAGAATTGGAGCATCTTAATTATTGTATTAATAGCAATACGGATGCAGATACGAATAATACCTAATAATAAAACTATATTAATTTAACGTAAGATGTTAAGACATTTAAAACGACAATTCTTCTCTCGCCCATTATGGGCCCTGGTGCTATTTTCATCAGTTTTAGTGTCCGGATGCAAAGATGGGTTTGACGAATATTGGGACAAGGGAAAGCCGAAAGGTGGTTATCTCTATAACAAACTCAAGGACAATCCCGAGTTCAGTATTTTCGTTGAAGGGTTAGAGCGTACACAAATTGATCAGTTTGTGAATAAGGGCGGTTTGTACACAGTTTTCGCTCCGACTAATGAGGCCTTCAAGAGTTTCTTCACTGAACGTGGATATACTTCTATCGCTGATGTTCCGACCGATCAGTTGTTTAGTATCCTGAGTTTCCATATTGTTAACAACATGTGGTATTATTATGATCTGAAGGCACGCTATAACAGTGATGCCAAAAGTGAACTTTACCTTACCCGCAATAAAAAGTTCGTTAAAATTGATGTTCTTACCGAGAATACTTTAAAAATAAATGGGGTATCGGTTATAAATTCTTTAAGGGACATAGATGCCGACAACGGGGTAATCCATGGTATCGGACAAGTTTTAGTCCCTCTGCCCAACTTGGAGCAAGTCCTTCAGAACGATCAGGAGTTTGCTGAGAGTACTTTTTATAAGTTGATGCAGCTGACTGCCGATAGTGCATATGACAGTAGAAATAGTTATGACAGAGATCGTGATGGGCGGATAGACTCTGTTTTTTTCAAGACCTATCCTCTTTTAACGGACGTAAATACTTCATTGGAGTATCGCGCAAATAACGAAGTGAGTAATCAGGGAGGCGATCCTGTGTATACAACTGTATTATTGCCCTCTAACGCTGCACTAAACGCCTACCTTGCTCCTGCACTGGCCAGGGTGGGAAACGATATAAAACTATTATCCCCTTCATATGCCGAGGGAGTACTCGAATCGTATTTCCTCACCGGCAGGAATATTTTGGCCTCTGAGCTTATAGCACGGCCGGTTGTACTCAGAACCGTCAATAGTGAAACTGTTCCGGCTCTGCCCGACTCCAGATTTACAAGGAAGAATGTTGAAGCCAGTAACGGAATTGTTCACGTAATTAATATCACGTTCCCAGAATCAGACCGGTTAAAGAGTGCCATTGGGAAAGCTATGACTGATCCCGAACTTTCTATGTTTATGGCCGCTCTACAGCAGGCAGGTGTAATGGGCACCTGGGCTCTTTCTTCAAAAGACGGTACTTTCTTTGCTCCGACTAACGCTGCTTTTATAGAAGCAGGTATTGATGTAAAGAGGCGCCTCTTAAACGGTGCTCAACTTACTTCCACTCAATTCACCGCCCTTATCAGACATCATCTGATCAACTCAAATTTGAACCAAGCAGCCTTAACAGGTACCAAAGACAGTGATCTGGGTAATACACAGCAATTGGTTTTTTCCACCAGTAATGGTGTGACCACAGTTAGAAGTCAGGGCGGCATCGTTGCTACGGTTCAATTCCCTGCAGTAAGTATCGGACCATCGTCAAAGGGCTATGTGTATAAGGTAAACAAGGTTCTATTGCCATTTATGTAGATTTTGAGAGAAATTATAGTATTAAGCCCTTTGGGTAGATTTTAAAAAAGATTACTATGTTGAAGAAACAATTACAAATTACAAAAAGCCTTTTTATTCTGCTGGCGCTGTTCTGCTTCTGGCGGCCCGTAATGGGGCAGTCTGCTCTGATAAAGGGGAAGGTGACCGAAAAGCCTTCCAATTTACCGCTCACTGGTGCCACCGTTGTAGAAGTTAACGAGAATAACCGTCAGGTAAGTGGAACGGTCACCGACGAAAGTGGCAACTATTCCTTACGAGTATCTGATATCAAGAACAAACTTCGTTTCTCGTATATCACGTTCAACTCCAAGGAAGAGAATATCGGGAGTCGAACCGTCATCAATGCATCTCTAACTTCATCTTCTGAAGAATTAGAAACAGTAGCAATAGTGGGTAAGAGAGAGGAAAAGGTGCAAACAGGTTTCGGTACAACCAGTCCAAGAGACATCATCGGGGCGGTATCTACGGTGAAAGCCGAAGTGCTGGCAGAGCAACCCGCCACCTCAATTGACCAAATGCTGCAGGGAAGAGCCTCTGGAGTCCAGATTACGTCCAATTCGGGTGATCCGGGAGCCGGAGTGGATATCCGTATCCGCGGCGCAGGCTCGGTGGCTGCAGGAAACGATCCCTTATATGTAATAGACGGGGTGCCGATTATTTCAACTCCATTTGATAATACAAATGAGGGAGCCAATGTAGCCCGGATTAATCCAATCGCAGATATTAACCCCCTTGATATAGAGAGTATTGATATTTTGAAGGATGCAAATGCCGCTGCCATCTACGGTGCAAGGGCTGCCGGAGGAGTAATTATGGTTACCACTAAGCGTGGGCGCAAAGGCTTTACTAACATTGCATTTAATACTCAGTTCGGCCTTCAGCAGGGGCCTCCTTCTATTCCTGTGCTTGATGGTTCTGCGTATAAAGTAATGCGACTGGAAGCCGAACAAAACTTCGGTAACATCAATCCGGGTGGCGCAACATTATTGCCTCTGGTGGATGATCCCAGTTATCCAATGTACCAGTATTACCAGGCTAATACAGACTGGATGTCGCTTCTGAAACAAACAGGATCTAATCAGGTGTATAACCTTGCGGTTAACGGAGGAGGTGAAAGCTTGCGCTATAGTTTCAGCACATCCTATACAGACGTAACCGGAAGTATGATTAATACCGGCAACCAGAGGTTTACCGGGCGCTTTAATCTTGATTATAATGTGTCCGACAGGCTACGTTTCGGCTCGAATACCTCATTCGCAAGAAGTAAAGTGAATAATTACACCAATTACAACTTCCAGAATGTTTATGAGGTTGCGCTAATCCGTTCTTCGGCTATGCCCGCTTACGACGTAGATGTTGATGGAAACCCGCTGCCTACTTTTTTCTCTCTACCAGGGGTAAGCGGTACTGACAATCCCTTGGCCAATGCCACTACTGTCAGTAACGATGCATACAGCACCAATTTGAAGCCCAATATTTATGGTGAATATGATATTACCAAGGCACTGAAGTTCAGAAGCAATGCTTCGATCGATTTTCTCGGAGAAAGCGGAATGCTGTTTCTTCCACCCGAAGCCACAGGAGAGATATGGAATAATTCGAATTTTAACCGGGTAGATGCACGCGAGAATGAGCGGGTGCAAATGATCGTAGATAATTACCTGACTTATAATAAGCTTTTTAAAGAGAAACTCAAAACCCAGATTATTTTAGGTAGCACCTTTAATACATTTAGTTCTGATCGATTGCTTATAAGCGGATCGGGATCAGCCTCAGGTCAGGTGCAGACAATCGGATCTACTGCAAGTTACCGCGAGACGGTTAGCGAACGGGCGAAAGAAACCATTGTTTCCCTCTTCGCTAAATCCGATTTTGTATATAATGATAAATACGGGATTAACTTCACCGTAAGACGTGATGGCTCTTCGAAGTTCGGCAATGATTACAGGTACGCTGTTTTCCCTTCTGTTGGTGGTTACTGGAGGGTTTCTGGTGAACCATTCTTCGGAAAGCTAAAGTTTATCAGCGATTTGAAATTAAGAGCATCATGGGGTCAGTTGGGTAATTCAAATATTGCCAATTACGCTTATATCAGTCAGTTTAATTCCGGAAGTAATTACGGAGGGGCAAACGGGGTAAGCCAAAATAATCCTCAATTACTGAACCTTCGCTGGGAAACCAGTGAGACCACCAATTTGGGACTTAATATGGAGTTGTTTAAAAAGCGGCTCCTTATAACAGCAGAGTGGTATAATAAAGATACAAAGGACCTCTTATATCCCCTTATTGTTCCCGGCTCTGCTGGCCTGGCCGGAAACTGGATATCCAATTTCGGGAATGCAAATTCTTATTTAACCAATTTGGGTACAATCCGAAACCGGGGGCTTGAGTTTGATTTAAGCCTTGATGCCATCAAAGCTAAAAAGAAGAATGGCTTCACCTGGAATATGTCCTTTAATATTGGTCATAATAAGAATGAGGTAAGATCGCTGCCAGGAGGTACTTTAAACCTTACAGACAATTACGCACGTTTCTCTTCACAAGTTAAGCAAGGAGATCCGCTTGGTACGTATTACGGTTTAGTTTTTAAAGGTGTCTACGCTTACGATGCTGATGCCACCGTAAACGATGCAGATGGCAACATAGTTTATGAACTTGACGGAACTACTCCGCGTATCATGAAAATCGATAGCGAAACCGGTTTGTCCTTCAAAGGAGGAGACGCTATTTATGAAGACTTTAATCATGACGGAATTATAAACGGACAAGACCGGGTATTAATCGGAAATGCTAATCCAGACTTCTTCGGAGGATTTAATAATACATTCAGCTACAAAAATTTCGGAATGAGATTTTTTATTCAGTTTCAATACGGTAACGATATAATCAACGGAATGCGCTACAATCTTGAAAGTATGATAAATACCAACAATCAGGCGGTAACTACTCTGCAGCGCTGGCGCAAACAGGGCGATGTTACGACTATGCCCCGGGCTCTTCGCGAGGATGGCAGAAATACCTATGGTTCCTCCCGTTGGATAGAAGACGGTTCGTATGCACGGTTGAAGTTTGTTACACTGACATATAGGGTTCCCACAGAATTCTTGAAGGGATTCAAAGTAAAAGGCCTTGATACATTCATTACCGGGAATAATCTTTTGACTTGGACCAAGTACACTGGTGCTGATCCGGAAATAAAAGTTGGTAGTAACCCAGCCTTTATAGGAATAGACCGTGGACTTACCCCCCAGACAATGGGAGCAACCCTGGGCTTGAATCTAAGGTTTTAAGATTTACATCTAAGTATAATGTTCCTTAAATGAATAAAAGAATGAATATCATAAAAAATAATAAATGGATAGCCGCTGTGGTTCTCTTCGGTATCGCCAGCTTTTTGGCAGGTTGTGAAAAATTTCTGGACCAGAAACCAGATAATTCTTTAACGAGGGAAGACTTTTTCAAAACCGAGGCAGATGCCAACGCAGCAATAATAGGTGTTTACGACGCCCTGCAACTTAATGTTGACGAATTCTTAAATTGGGGAGAAAGCCGGGCAGATTTAGTGACCGCAGTTTCAACTACTAACGCCAGCACTCTCAGTCTTATTGACCTCTACGATCATTTATTCGATATCACTAAGCCGGTTCTTACATGGGATCATGTTTATCTGATGATTGCCAGGGCAAATACAGTGATTGAGGCAGTACCGGCAATTCCTTCTCTGGATGCCCGTTTTACGCAGCAGGAAAGTGATGCCATAGTGAGCGAAGCTCTTTTTTTAAGAGCACTAGGCTATTTTTATTTGGTGAGAACCTTCAACGAAGTGCCACTGATGTTAGAAGCTCCCGCTAACGATGAAGTAAATTACCGGTTGCCAAAGTCAAGCGCTGCAACAATTCTTGATCAGATAGAGGCCGACTTAACACTGGCAGAGAAAATGGCTAACGTAGAGTATAGCACGAACGAAAAAACCAGGGGAAGGGTGACGAAGGGAGCTGTGAATGCCTTGCAGACCGACGTGTATTTATGGCGTGCGAAGTATGCAGACGCTGCAAGCGCAGCTAAGAAGGTGATTGATAACAATGCATTATATTCCTTGGTGTCTGGCGAAAACTGGTTTAATATGTTTGGTCAGAAAAACACTACAGAAAGCATTTTTGAAGTTCAATTCGATTTCCGGCTCAATGAAAATAATAGTTTGAAAGGGCTTGCCGGAAGCTTCGAACTCAATAACACCCTGTATACTATCTATACCCAGGAGAATGATCTTGTTCGGGGGATCAAGAACACGTTTGTAGACAGGGGAAACGGGAGGCCTTTCTGGAAGTACGCCGGACTTAATAATCAGGATATCGGCAGGCCAACCAACGACCCTAATTTTATCGTGTATCGACTTGCAGATGTTATGCTGATGCGTGCGGAAGCACTGGCGCACCTGGGAGTTGCCGAGAGAAATGAGGCCTTACTGTTAATAAATCAAATACGCGTTCGGGCTGGTCTGGATCCATTTAACGATATCGTTGATCCGGATACAAATTTCCTTGTCGATGTTATCCTCAACGAACGGGCTATGGAACTGGCGATGGAAGGTAAACGGTGGTTTGATCTGCTTAGGGTGGCGCAAAACGACAATCGCCCCGATGTATTAATTAATAAAGTTCTCCTGAGTCGTGCGGTTGGTGACCGAAAAGCTATCCGGGCGAGGATTATTGACCCCCGGGGCTGGTACTTGCCTATTTCTCAAAATGAGTTAAACAAGAACCCTAACCTGGTGCAGAACCCTTACTATAAATAACCGCCGTATAATATGGCGCTGAGTTTAAAAATTATGATTATGAAAAAATATAAGACATTCAGTAGCAGAATAAAAGGGGCAATTTTTAGCATGATAGTGCTTGCCGTGCTGGTTGTTCTAAACGCTTGTCAAAAAGAGGAGTTCTCTTTTCAGGAGCAGGACAGGAGCGTGCTAATGATGGATATGCTTCGTAAGGACACTTCGTTGAGTCTTACTGTTGAGGCGCTGGATATTACGAAAATGGCAAGTACCCTCAATACATTCGGTCCATTCACCTTCTTTGCTCCGGATAATAATGGCTTTAAGAAATTTTTGCGCAATGCCGGAAAAACCAGCCTGAGTCAATTTACAGTAGAAGAATTGAAAACAATTATGGCCTATCATATTCTTCCAACGCGCCTTAAGGCGGCTGAATTTATACAGGGCCCTCAACCAGTGCCTACAGGAAGAGGCGATTATATCACTCTGGATGTATCCAAGGGATACAAGTTTAATTCTGTGGCAAACGGTAAAGCGAAGGTCTATGAAACAGACCTTCAATTTGCAAATGGCTTTGTTCATAAGATGGATGGTGTTTTAGATCCGCCAACTCTAACCATCGGACAATTTCTTGTTCAAAACAGCGATCGATATAGCATAATGATTGGCGGTTTGCAACGGGCCGGCTTGATGGATACTCTTACAAATCTCACAAATCAACTTAATGAAAGAATACGGTTAACCTTATTTGCTGAGACTAACGATGTTCTGAAAGCCGCTGGAATTACAACTTTTGATAACATGCCGCTTGCTGAATTGAAAAATCGCATGAAGTATCATATAATCAAGGGGGGTAATTTTAGTGCCAGTTATTCTTTCCTCACGCCTGCAATACCACTTATAAAAGTTAATGAGACTTGGGGAAATACAATTCTTTCTTTGAACGGCGACGAATATCTGTATTTCGATCTTGCTGCACCCAAGTTTATTAACAACGATACTGATTTCTCTGCCAGCGATGTTATCATGAGGAATGGAGTTCTGCACAATGTAGATAAACCCCTGGTTTTTCGTTCTGACATTCCGCGCACCCAAATTGTACACAGTTTTAGCACGGCAACAAATTTTGCTTTTGGAATTAACGGCGTTTCTTCAACAGCTCCGCCTGCGCCGACAACACAGGCTTCTGGAAACTGGCGCTTGTTTAACGAATTTAACCACCCTAGAGGCGGAACAATAGTTCACCTGTTTTTTGGCCCTGATTCACCAAACGATTCTCTAGTAACGATAGTCAGAAATGTGCGAAAAGGGAAATATAGCTTTGCAATTAACTATAAGGCGGGTAGCCGTGGTGATTTCCAGATGATGCATAATGAAGACAGGATTGGAGGGGTTTTGAATTATGGCACAGGTACAACCTTTCATCAAAATCTGGTAATTGGCACCTATAATTTTACGACAAGTGGGGATAAGCGAATTAAGTTTGTCGCGCAGGCTTCGAGAGTTGCAGGTGCTGCTCTGGACGTGATGGTGCTCACCCCCGTAAATTGACGGATAATACATTAGTAATCAGATTTGATTAAGTTATGTCAGTCAGCAATCCTGCAAAGGTGCTTTAAGGCCTCCTGCTGACTGTCGAGCCATCATATTTTTAACGATTTTTAATTATAAACTTTTCTATATGTTTAAACTTAGACTCTATTCGGTTAATATTCCGGTGTTGGTGATTGTAGGGCTCCTTAGCTTCAATCACACAGTTAGCGGCCAGGAAAATCCGAAAAAAGCGGCTACAAACGCAGATTCGATCATTCAAAGTCTTAGAAGATCGATGCTTCAAGATAATCAAAGCACCGAAACGGATATCAACATCGGATATCAACGTATCAAAAGAGAGAATACATTAGGAGCTGTTGTTCCAGTGCAGGAAAGCCGGATAAGAGAGCTGACGCCTATCTCCATCGATGCTTTGCTCCAGGGTCAGGTTGCTGGTTTGCACGTGGTTAATACCTCAGGTGCTCCTGGCTCCGGAGCGATAAGCAACATTAGGGGGATGTCTACCTTTAACGCTGGGACTACTCCTTTGTACATTATTGATGGAGTGCCTGTTAAAGTATCCAGGTTTAGTACTCCTCTGGCCCTTAATGCTGATAATAATCCCTTGGCTGATATTAATCCCGAAGATATCGCAGCTATAACTGTTTTGAAGGATGCTCAAGCAACTGCCATTTATGGAATGCGCGGAGCGAATGGCGTGATTATTCTTGACACTTATGGTGGTACCACCGGAAAAACTTATCTGGATTTTTCGGGAACAACTGGAATTATGAATGCCCCTGATCCGATATCTGTTTTTAATGCGGATCAGTACAGAGCGTTTATGCTTGAAAAGGAACAGGCCCGGGGCTTAACCCCACAACAAATTGAAAATGGCGCCGGACGTTATTTATTGGTATCTACTCCTGCCAGTCAGGTAGAGCGATACAATAACAACACAGATTGGCAAGACCAGGTTTCAAGAGGAGGTCTGCATAATAATTATCATCTGAAACTCCGGGGCGGAGATGCTGTTGCAAGATATTCACTTAACGTTGGCTATACCAAGCAGGGGGGAGTGGTTGAAAATACGGACTATAGCCGTTTCACCACGCGTCTCAATCTTGATTATAAAGTAGGTCGCAAACTAAGTTTTCTGAATAGCGTTTCCTTTACCCGATCTGACAAAAGACTAAAAGATGAAGGTGGCAACTTTAATACGAATCCGCTGTATTTAGCGGTATTAAAAAGCCCTACTCTCGCCTCCTTTCAACAAGATATGTCAGGATTGGATACACGAGATATTGACAGTGCGGATTACGTCGGACGAAGCAATCCTTATTCTGTAATTAACCGAATGTCTAATAAGAACAGTACCAACCGTATCGTTGGCAGAGTTACCGGTCAATATACCTTTTCACCGTATTTGAATCTTCGTCTCGGGCTGGCTGCGGATTTATTTCGCCTGCGCGAATCGCGCTTCAGACCCTCCGCAGGATTCCTTCCCGACAGATACATTATAAGAGCGTCCTCGGAAAATAACGGTACCGAGATAATGATGATGAATGAAAACGTTCTTAGCTACAATAAAACATTTGGCGAACATGCTGTGTCGGCCTTTGTTGGAAATGCGTTTCAAACTACCGCGCAGGAGACCCGATATGCTCTGGTAGTTAACTCGGCCTCCGACGAGTTTAACACAGTAACCACAAACAATAAACTGCTTTTGGACTCGCTAAGCAGTTCAGATCCGCGTTGGAGACTTTTGTCTTTTTTTGGCCATGCTCAGTATTCATATAAAGGGAAATATTCCCTTGGTGCTAATTTAAGAGCAGATGGCTCAAGCAGATTTGCTAAAGGAAAACGTTGGGGATATTTCCCCTCGGTAGCTGCTTCCTGGCTTTTAAGTAAAGAGCCATTTTTAGAAGGAAGTTCAATAGTTAACGAATTAAAGGTAAGAACAAGCTATGGTTTAACCGGGAATGAGGAAGTAGGCCATCTTGGAGCTTACAATGCACTGGTGACTGCTCCTTACAGTGGTTATGCGGGAGTGCGTTTTAACATACTTGGTAATCCGGATCTGCAGTGGGAGGAAACGAGTCAGTTCGATGTTGGTTTGGATCTCAGTGTCCTGAATAATCGCATTGCATTGAGTGCTGATCTCTACAATAAGAAAACTACTAATCTGATAAATACCATAAATATACCTGGAATAAACGGGATAGGTACCTATCTGGTAAGCAGTGGTGCGGTAAGAAATCAAGGAATCGAATTGTCGGTTACTGGAAAGGTTGCAACAGGAGCTTTTAACTGGCAAACTGCTATTACTACAGCTTTTAATAAAAATGAGATCCTTTCGCTGCCAGACCTGATGAACCCTGTAAACAACTACGGAAATTATCAGGGAATTGTGCAGGTTGGTAATTCAGTTGGAGCTTTCTACGGATACAATGCTTTGGGTGTTTATGCCAATAGTAGTGATGTGAAAGTGAAAAACGGAGCTGAAGATACTTTCCCTTTTCAGGGAGGAGATATCATTTTTGAAGATGTTGACAAGGATGGTAAAATAGATCAGGGTGATATGAAGGTGATCGGAAACACAAATCCGGATGTATTTGGGGGCTTCTCAAATACCTTTACTTTCAAGCGCTTAGATCTAAACGTATTTATGGATTTTGCTTTAGGTAACCAGGTATACAACGCCCGGAGAGCTTCACTGGAATCTATGTCGACCTACGACAACCAAGCAACCACTGTAAGTGCCCACTGGAAACAAGAGGGTGATATCACGGAAATGCCGAGGGTGTTACACGGTGATGCTGTTGGTAACAGTCGCTTCTCCAGCCGTTGGTTAGAAGATGGGTCGTATGCTCGTTTCAAGGCAGTAACCCTGGGTTATAATTTGCCTGCTGGAGCTCTGCGTGGTACTTTTAAAAGTGCACGAATTCATTTGACAGCACAAAATCTCTATACATTCACAAAATATAAAGGCTATGGACCAGAAGTGGGAAGCGCTGTGAATTCGACGATATATGGAGTAGACTACGGTAATTTGCCTCAGTTAAGGTCCTTTTTAATCGGCGTTAAACTGGGTCTGTAGTAAATAGTTAAAGATTTAATAAAATATTATGAAAATATATTCTAATAGAAGCAAGCTCCGGAAGTTGATGTTTATAAGTTTGGGTGCTATCCTGTTGGCGGCCCCTTCATGCGACTTTCTTGAAGTGGAGCCGAAGGATGTTATAAACGATAAGGATTTTTTGAAGAACTTTTGGGACGCTCAGTTTATGCTAAGCGGAACTTACCAGGCATTACAGCCTATAGTAGCGCAAGAGTTTATATTAGGAGAAGTGCGGGCCGATTGGGTTAAGCCCGGCACCGGTGCTGATAAAGATATAATCGAGCTGGCAGAACATCGCGTAAGTTCGACTAATAAATATACCGAATGGAATAGTTATTATGATCTGATTAATCGGGCCAATTATGCCATAGAGAATGTTCCGCGGGTGCCCAAAGATGCTAATTACTTCACCACTGCTGTGATGCAGCAGTACCTCGGCGAGTTGAAATTTTTAAGGGCACTGGGCTATTTCTATCTGGTACGCAGTTTCGGCGATGTGCCATTGATCATGGAAACTGTTGACGATATTTCGAAAGTAAAGTATGTAGGCGCGACATCTCAGGATGTGGTCTTAGACAGTATAGAAGCTGATCTATTAGAAGCATATAAATATACAGATGTGGTGATAAATGTGGTGAATACATTTGATGCTGGAGTCCGGGAAAGTCCAGAGCAAACCCGTCTGCGTGCAACCAAAGGTACTGTTTGCGCCCTGCAGGCAGAAGTTTACCTGTGGCGCAATAAATATGCCGAGGCTGCCGCGGCCTGTCAGAATTTTTTTAATACCGGACGTTACAATAATGGGCCTCTGAATTCAGGCGAACAGTGGATATCGCTCTTCTACAATACCAACCCTTTTAATGAACCGATGTTTGATGTAAACTTCACATATGCAAGCCGGGAAATTAGCCCTTTAATGATGTTCACCTCAAATGATCCTGCTTCGGGGGGGAAATATATGGTAGCTCCTTCAGATGTTGCCATTAAAACGTATAATCCCAGCTATCCAACTATTAAAACTACGAACACAACCGACGAAATATATAGAGGTTTTGGTTACTCCTATGTAGGGAGTGCTCCATATTATAATAGGCTGGGGAGCGCTCCGGTGATCTGGAAGTTTTTAGCCTTAGGACGAGTCGCTCCGGCAACCCTGGATGTTCCAGCTCCGGTGAGAGAGCCTTACCAAAGTGAGGCGATGTGGCATGTTTACAGGCAGGGAGACCTCTACCTGATGTGGGCCGAAGCATTAAACCGCTTGGGGCAAAAGGGCTTGGCCATCCAACGTATTAATTCTATAAGAAATCGGGCTGGAGTTGTTGCAGCTGATGCGACAACGAATCCTCAAAGGATTACTACCGCATCATCAACCGAACAGATAGAAAATATTATCTTAAGAGAATTTGGACTCGAACTGGGATTTGAAGGAAGAAGATGGTATGCCTTAATGAGGATGGCTAAACACCGCGATTCTCCTCAGGTACTTATTGATGCGATAAAAAGACGTGCTCCGGTTTCTCAGCACGCATATTTGGAAGCGACTTTAGCTGAGTCTAAAAATTGGTACTTACCTTATAACGAAAAAGAGTTACAACTTAACCCTAATCTGAAGCCGAAGCCTTGATCGGGTTAACTTAGCGAACGTTCTGACGATCAGAGTTTTTTCTGTATCTCAAAGGGCTATTCGGAAGCCGAATAGCCCTTTCTTTCGGACTTTGCTGATAGAAGTCTCACTTTTTAGTCGTAGATTTTATTATAAAGCCGTGTTCTTTTCTTCAATTGCTCTAGGGCGGGCTAGAAGTACTATCCAAATCAAATCAGATCTGAAATTTATATTTAAATAGGAATTTTATATTTGGTCAATGTTTGAAGAAATTGACCAGCATATCAGTCGTTGCGCTCGTATAAACCAGCAAGAGTTAGAGATTTTTCATTCCAGACTTAAAAGCAGATCGGTCAGAAAAAAGACCCTGCTTTTGCAACAGGGTGAGGTGTGTAAATTCGAAGCTTATATTGTTAAAGGCTGTGTAAAAAAATATTATATAGATCAGAATGGGGATGAGGTGATTTTACAATTTGCCGTAGAAGATTGGTGGATTAGTGATATCGGTAGCTTTAGTGAGCAAAAGCCATCAAACCTGTTTATAGAAACTTTAGAAGATACTGAGCTTCTTACTATAGATTTTGAGAGCAAGGAACGACTTTATCAGGAGATTCCGAGTCTGGAGCGCGTTTTTCGTATTATGCTGCAACGGGCCTACTCAGTATTAGAAAGCAGGTTTTATTCCACTGTTTCACATTCGGCAGAAACCCGCTATCTGGAATTTATCAAAAAGTATCCATCTATACCTCAAAGAGTACCTCAACAACAAATTGCATCTTACCTGGGCATCACTCCTGAATCATTAAGTCGCATTAAAACGCAAATTTTCAAGAAGAAGTAAGTTCTTATCATACATCAAGAGTGAGGCTTCATGTTCGTCGTAATTTTGTTAAACAATTACAAGAAACGACAATTTTAATAAGAACAAGATGGAAGATAGAATATTAGGACTTCATCATATCACAGCGATAGCAGGTGAGGCAAAACGCAATTACGATTTTTATACAAACATTTTAGGCTTACGCCTGATAAAAAAAACGGTGAACTTTGATGATCCTTATACTTATCACTTTTATTATGGTGATAAAGTAGGTACACCCGGCTCAATTTTAACATTTTTTCCAATGGAAGGAATTCAGGCCGGTAGACGCGGCACTCGTCAGGTAACAGAAATCGGGTATTCTGTGCCGGAAGATAGCCTTGATTTCTGGTTAAACCGATTTGAGAAACATAACGTTATTTACAATAAGGTGTTCGAAAAATTTGGTGAGCAATACCTTACCTTTCTTGATCCTGATGGTTTGAAGTTTGAGTTGACCGTTTCCAAAAATGCGGATAATCGTTTACCCTGGGAAACTGAAGAAATTTCCGCAAAATATGCAACAAAAGGATTTCATAATATAACCATTAATACTAACAAACTTCAGCCTACCGCTGATGTGCTGACAAATATATTTGGTTATAAACTATTAGAAAACCATGTAAACCGCTATAGGTTTGTTACTGACGCAGTTGACAATGCAAATATTGTAGATATAGTAGAAGTTCCAGGTGAAGTGGTAGGTCATGTTGCAGGAGGCTCAGTGCACCATGTGGCATTCAGAGTTCAAAACGAAGATGTCTTGATGAAATTCAGAGATAAAGTTTTAGAAGCAGGCCTGCATATTACTGAGAAGATTGACAGGAATTATTTTTATTCCTTATACTTCCGCGAACCAGGTGGGGTGTTATTTGAAATAGCTACAGATAACCCCGGTTTTGCTACAGATGAATCAGTAGAAGAATTAGGATCGGGCCTAAAATTACCGTCACAATACGAAGGCCACCGCAAAGAAATCACTGAACGTTTAGCCATATTAGACTAAAAGGATGTACACTCATAGCAAGCAAATAGAAGAAAGAGGCCTTCCGCTTAACAAAGCGCGAAAAGCTATAATTATGCTGCATGGGAGAGGCGCCAGCGCGGAAAGTATTGCTTCTTTAGCCGATTACCTCAATCTTGAGGATGCGGCAATTTTTGCACCAAAAGCTACAAATAACAGCTGGTATCCCTACAGCTTTTTAACTCCGGTCGAGAAAAATCAACCGGCTTTAGACTCGGCACTTAAACTACTGGACACATTGGTGAAAGAAATCGTATCCGGGGGAATTCCGCTTCATAAAATCTTTTTTTTAGGTTTTTCTCAGGGAGCATGTTTGGCACTCGAATATGTAAGCAGGCATGCAGCGGCTTATGGCGGGATAATTGCTTATACGGGCGGGTTAATTGGTGAGCATTTGGAAAGAACAAAATACAGGGGCGACTTTGCGCATACTCCAATTCTAATCACCACTGGCGATCCGGATCCTCATGTTCCTTTATCACGGGTAGAAGAAACAGCTAAAATATTAGAAGAAATGCATGCCGAAGTTTCTTTACAGGTGTACAAAGGACGCATGCATACAATTCAGCAGGAGGAAATTAAACTGGCAAATCAATTAATTTTGGTATAGATGAAATACGAAGAAGTCGAATTGGTTAACAATGAGCAGCGTCATAATTTCGAATTGTTTATAGACGGGAAACGTTCTTTTATTGATTATAAGATGAAAGACAACAAAAGTTATTTGTTGCATACGGAAGTTCCGAAAGAGCTTGAAGGCAGAGGTATTGCGGCTGCCTTGGTCGAAAAGACCTTACTTTATCTTGAGGCAAATCAATTGCAATTGGTTCCTTTATGTGTGTATGTGAAGGCATTTCTGAAGCGGCATCCGGAATGGAATCGTTTGCTCGTTGAGAGCTAAAATAAATTATGGATGAGTTTATTATTACCAGGATATATGCCGATCACAATGGCGATACACATTTTGAAGACATAAGTGTACCTTTAATCTCTTCCGGACCTATTGGATATCTATCTCAGAAGTTTCCGGTCAAAAGTTTGATATTCAGGCAGGTCAATGCAGACTATGATTATGAATTTCATACCGCGCCAGAGAGGCAGTTTATTATTCTTTTAGATGGAGAAATTGAAATAGAGTCTTCGCTTGGCGAGAAACGCCGTTTTGCAGCAGGTGATGTATTGCAACTGGAAGATGTGTCGGGCAAAGGACACCGAACCCGTAATTTGAAGCCAATAAAAAGGAGATCCATTTTCATTACGTTCTAATCTTATCTATTGATGAGTCGAAAACGGTTGTCTAGACACTGTTGCTCTCCGGATGACAGGATTACTCTTCCCTACAGGCCAGGGATCAATTCGTAAAACTCATGTGAAAGAACTTGAAATACTTTGGAATTCAGAAATGGATCTGCATTCTTGATTTAATTTAACAAAAAAATCCAGGTTTCTTGCCTGGATTTTTCACTTAAGATTATATATAATTTCTTAGTCTCTTCCTAAAACTTCCTCAAGTTTTTCACCTGTAACGGTTTCCCTGATTTTAGTTTCTAGCTCTTCCATAAGCTCAGGATTGTCTAAAATAAGCTGCTTTACTGCATCCCGTCCCTGACCTAATTTGGTATCGTTATAGCTAAACCAGGATCCTGATTTCCTGATAATTTCAAAATCTACCCCCAGGTCAATTATCTCGCCAACCTTAGAAATACCCTGACCAAACATGATATCAAACTCAGCAATACGGAACGGAGGAGCAACTTTATTTTTTACAACTTTTACTTTAACACGGTTACCAGAAACTTCTTCGCTGTCTTTAATTTGAGAGGTCCTTCTGATATCCAGACGTACAGATGCGTAAAATTTAAGTGCATTCCCACCGGTTGTTGTTTCCGGATTTCCAAACATAACACCAATTTTTTCGCGTAACTGGTTAATGAAAATACAGCAGCAACCTGTTTTTGAAATAGTACCTGTTAGTTTACGTAAAGCCTGCGACATTAAACGGGCTTGTAATCCCATTTTCGAGTCACCCATTTCGCCTTCTATCTCCGCCTTCGGTACTAAAGCAGCAACAGAGTCAATTACAATTATATCAATAGCTCCAGAGCGAATAAGGTTGTCAGCAATTTCTAAGGCCTGCTCTCCATTATCCGGCTGGGAGATTAGAAGATTCTCAATGTCGACACCTAGTTTTTTTGCATAATATTTATCAAAGGCATGCTCTGCATCGATAAATGCAGCTATGCCTCCTTTTTTCTGAGCTTCGGCTATAGCATGAATTGCCAAGGTGGTTTTTCCTGACGATTCCGGCCCGTAAATCTCAATTACACGTCCTTTTGGTAGTCCACCTATACCTAAGGCTATATCCAGGGTTAACGAACCTGTCGAAATAGCATCCGTGGTCTCAACAGCAGTATCACCAAGCTTCATGATGGTGCCTTTACCGTATGATTTTTCTAATTTATCAAGAGTAAGCTGTAGTGCTTTTAATTTATCTGCGTTGCTCATTATTTTAGTTTGTTAATTGCGAATGTAGGATTTAATTGCAGAATGCTAAAATTTTTATCAATTTTTATTTTGCTTCTTCTAAATTTATTCTTTTACTTCGAATTTCTTCAGCACTGTTGAAAGTTTATTAGTTTTTTTACGCGCTTTCAGCGCTTTTTCTTTTTTACGCTCGGCGGCAGCGGCTTTAGTCAGAGCAGTGGCAGTTTGCTGATATTCATAGTATTTGCAAAACCATGAAATAGGACATATTTCACATTTTGGTCTTCTGGCCTGGCAGATATAGCGGCCATGTAAAATAAGCCAATGATGTGCGTGTCGGATAGTATCTTCTGGCAGATATTTTACCAATTGTTTTTCGACGGCAAGGGGAGTGGTAGCATTCCTGGTTAAACCTAGGCGGTTTGCCACTCTGAAAACATGTGTATCCACAGCCAATGCGGGTGCTTCAAAGACGATGGACGTAATGACATTGGCAGTTTTTCGTCCTACTCCCGGCAAAGTTTGCAGGTCTTCCATCGAAGACGGTACTTCACCGTTAAACTTTTCTACCAAAAGCTTTGCCATACCTACGAGGTGTTTCGATTTGTTATTTGGATAACTTACCGAACGGATATACTCAAATACTTCCTCAGCACTCGCTTTGGCCAGGGTAAAGGCATCAGGATATTTCTCAAAAAGCGCGGGAGTGATTTGATTGATTCGTTTATCAGTGCATTGAGCAGATAGAATCACCGCTACCAAAAGTTGATAGGGATTATTATAATGAAGTTCTGTTTGTGCATCTGGCTGATGAGTAGAAAAGTACTCTACAAAAGCTTTAAAACGGTCTTGTTTAAGCATGCACAAAAGTAAACATTAGCCGCCTCTTAATTAAAGGCAGCTAAAAAACAAAATAATAGATTATTATAATGTTTTAGAATGACTAAGAATGCGGTCGACAGCCTCTTTCGATGGCTCAGAAGAAATTTTATTTAACTCTTCTTTAATAGAGTTGTAAAATTCCTCCTCATCTACGCTCAATGTGATGACGGGAGCTATCTTTATTCCCCGTAAAGGAAATAAATTAAATTCAGAATCAGTAGTAGAAGTTTGTAACATAAGCAATGCCGTTAATCGTTTGGTGATGTTAATATACCAATTAAACGGCATTGCAAATCTAATATTTTACCACAAGTTAATTTTTTCTGAACTAATTGATTTTCAGGCTCATTTCTTTTGTTTGCATCATCTTTCGAAGATTATTCAAAGCGTAACGCATCCGTCCAAGCGCAGTATTAATGCTTACCTGGGTGATGTCTGCGATCTCTTTGAAGCTTAAATCCCCGTAATGACGCATGATCAGAACTTCTTTTTGTTCTTCAGGTAATAACTGAATGAGTGTCTTTAAGTCTTTATGGGTCTGATCTCTGATCATCTTATCTTCGATGCTTTCATCATAAAAGCCAAGCACATCAAAAATGTCAAAACCATCACCGCTGGTAATAACCGGCGTGCGTTTTTCCTTTCGGAAATGGTCAATTACCAAATTGTGTGCAATTCGAAGTACCCAGGGTAAAAACTTACCCTCTTCATTATACTTACCTGCCTTTAAAGTATTAACTACTTTAATAAAAGTGTCCTGAAAGATATCCTCTGCCAAATACTGGTCTTTAACCAGCATATATATAGATGTGTAAACTTTGGATTTGTGTCTGCGAATCAGCTCTTCCAAACATGTCTCTTGACCCGTTATATACATATGTACTAACTCGTGGTCGTTCTTTTCCTGAAGCTTCATAGGACTCCTATTTAAATTCCCCTTAATCAATTGTAAGTAATAAAGTTATTTAAGTAGAGTTGTATCTATAAGCTTCTCCTTTTAGTTTAAATTGTGATAAGTGTGTACAGTGTGTATTATCAAATATAAGCAAAAATATTGTATGGACAAACATTTATTTAAAAAAGTTTACACTAATTGGTAGTATTTTTGACGCATAAACAATCCGTGTAAAATCTTATTGTTTTTATATACGAGAAAAAGTTCAGCAAGGTTTCATGAGTACAGAATCAGAAAAAGATCCTAAGAAATATATAATCATAAAAGGTGCCAGAGTCCATAATCTTAAAAATATTGATGTTGCCATACCTAAAAACAAGCTGGTTGTAATTACAGGTATGTCGGGATCAGGGAAATCATCGCTGGCGTTCGATACTTTATACGCAGAAGGCCAGCGTAGATATGTTGAGAGTTTATCCTCGTATGCAAGACAGTTTATGGGGCGTATGAATAAACCGGATGTTGATTATATAAAAGGAATTGCACCGGCTATTGCTATCGAACAAAAAGTTATAACCAGTAATCCCAGATCCACCGTCGGTACTTCTACTGAGATTTACGATTACTTAAAACTTCTTTTTTCGAGGGTCGGAAAAACATACTCACCAGTTTCTGGTCAGGAGGTGAAAAGAGACTCAGTAACAACTGTTGTAAACTTTATATCGGCATTGCCTGAAGAAACCTCCGTAACTATTTATTGTCCCCTGCATCCGCATAGTGACAGAACAGTGAAAGAGGAGTTGGCTGTTCTTTTGCAAAAGGGTTTTCTTAGGGTTTATTTTGACGATAAACTTTCTAAAATTGAAGATCTGTTGGAAGATGATTCTCTGAAAAACACTAAACTGATTGACTCGGATGTACTCAAGATTGTAATTGACCGCATTTCTGTTAGCCAGGAGGAGGAGACCATCAGTCGCATTGGCGATTCAGTTCAAACTGCTTTTTTTGAAGGCAAGGGAGATTGTTATGTGGAAGAAAATGGAAACCGCCATTTCTTTTGCGACCGCTTTGAACTTGATGGTATCCGCTTTGAAGAGCCTACGCCCAATTTTTTTAGTTTCAATAATCCCTACGGAGCCTGCAAACGATGTGAAGGTTATGGAAAGGTGATTGGCATAGACGAAGATTTAGTTATTCCTGATAAGAACAAATCAGTATATGATGGCGCCATAGCACCCTGGCGTGGAGAAAAAATGCGTGAGTGGTTGGATGTGCTGTTAAAGAATGCCCTAAAATTCGATTTTCCCGTTCATCGCTCGTTTAGCCATCTGACAGAAGAACAAAAACACTTATTATGGACAGGAAATAAATACTTCCGCGGATTAGATGAGTTTTTTAAACACCTGGAAGAGCAGACTTATAAAATTCAGTACCGAGTAATGCTTTCGCGCTATCGCGGAAAAACCAATTGTCCTGAATGTAAAGGCAGCAGACTGCGAAAAGATGCTACCTACGTAAAAATTAACGGTCAATCGATTACTGATATCGTTCTAATGCCATTGGATAAGGCACAGGAGTTTTTCCAAAATCTCAGTCTCGAGGAAAACGAAACTAAAATCGCAAAGCGTTTACTTGCCGAGATAAGTAACAGAATAGGTTTTTTGAACGATGTGGGCCTAAGTTATCTTACGTTAAACCGCCTGTCAAACACCTTGTCGGGAGGTGAGTCGCAACGCATTAATCTGGCAACTTCTTTAGGGAGTTCTCTAGTTGGCTCGGTATATGTTTTGGATGAACCCAGCATCGGATTGCATCCCAGGGATACGCAGAGGCTAATCGGAGTGTTAAAATCTCTAAGAGACGTTGGAAATACCGTATTAGTAGTCGAGCACGAAGAAGAGATTATGAATGCTGCTGATTACCTTATTGATATTGGTCCGGCGGCAGGTACTCATGGCGGAAACCTGATGTTTACCGGTAATTATGAACAAATAATCAAGGACGAAAACAGCCTCACGGGAAGATATCTAAGCGGGAAAGAACAGATTGATATTCCGGTTAGCAGACGGAAATGGAATGACTTTATAGAAGTGAAAGGTGCCCGCGAGAATAATCTTCAGAACATTGATGTTAAATTTCCACTCAACGTATTCACTTGCGTTACCGGAGTTTCTGGCTCTGGAAAAACTTCATTGGTAAAACGGATTTTACAGCCTGCAATTCAAAAAGCAATTGGCCATTATTCGGGGGAACAAACTGGTTCATATAATGAACTTACAGGTGATTTTAATAAAATCGAGCAGGTCGAACTGGTTGATCAAAATCCTATCGGACGATCTTCACGTTCGAACCCTGTAACGTATGTTAAGGCTTGGGATGAGATTCGTAATCTGTATGCAACACAGCCATCCGCGAAAGCGGCCGGATTAAAGCCGGCAGCATTCTCTTTTAATGTTGAAGGAGGGCGTTGTGATGTTTGCCAGGGAGAGGGAGAGGTGAAGATTGAAATGCAGTTTATGGCGGATATCTATCTCAAATGTGAGGCCTGCGATGGCAAACGCTTTAAACAGCATGTGTTGGATATCACTTATCAGGATAAAACAGTTTCCGAAGTGCTGGATTTAACCATCGAGGAAGCGATCGAGTTTTTTAAAAATGAGCCGAAGATTATCACCAAGATGCAACCTTTGGCCGATGTTGGTCTCGGATATGTACATCTTGGTCAATCATCCAATACTCTTTCAGGCGGTGAAGCGCAGCGCATAAAACTGGCATCTTTTCTAATTAAAGGCAATAATAGTCATAAAACACTCTTCATATTCGACGAACCAACCACAGGCTTACATTTTCATGATATCAAAAAGTTGTTAAAATCTTTTAATGCCTTATTAGATCAGGGCAATACAATTTTGGTTATAGAACACAATATGGATGTAATTAAATGTGCTGATTGGGTAATCGATATCGGTCCGGAGGGAGGCGATAGAGGGGGTAAGCTGATGTTCGAAGGCGTTCCGGAAGATCTGATTGAGAGAAAAGAGTCATATACAGGACAGTTTTTGAAAACTCATTTCAAAAAATAAAACGGGATATCCTACTTATCATATATACTTTGTATTTTTGGGCGCAGAATTAAGCCCTGATGGAGATAAATACTATAGAAGAGCCAGAAATAATAGTTCAGGAAGACCCGATTGTATCGCAGCCACAACTTCGTAAAACGAAGCGAATACTTACGGTTGCTTCTATGTTCCTTATATTGATCGCGATCATAGTGCTTTGGCAATACGTTCCGTCCTTCAAAACATATTTTTCTGATATTCCAGTTAACTTTTATTATTTCCTGATTGCAGGCTTCATTTTTGCAATGATCGATGGTGCGATCGGCATGTCATACGGCGTAACTTCGACCACATTCAGTTTGTCTATGGGTATTCCCCCCGCTTCGGCCAGTACCGCTGTACATTTATCAGAGATACTTAGTAACGGAATTGCCGGATTAATGCATTACAAAATGGGTAATGTAAATACGAAGCTGTTCAAAATGCTGGTAATTCCGGGTATTGTCGGCGCCATGATAGGAGCCTTTCTTTTATCGTCATTAGAACATTACAGTAATTATACTAAGCCATTTATTTCTGTATATACTTTAATCCTGGGAACAGTAATTCTTTCAAAGGCTTTTAATCTTAAAAGGAAAAAAGGGGAGATAAAAAAGAAAATAAAGAACATAGCAGTATTGGGCTTTAGCGGGGGACTAATTGACGCCGTTGGTGGAGGCGGCTGGGGATCGATTGTATTATCAACCTTGATTGCTGGTGGAAGGCATGCCCGGTTTTCTCTCGGTTCGGTCAAAGCCTCCAGGTTTTTTGTGGCTTTTATGAGTTCATTAACATTTATCACGATGTTAAAAGGGCTTCATTGGGAGGCAATTGGAGGACTGGTAATTGGTAGTGCAATTGCATCTCCCATCGCAGCACGGGTATCAAACCGCATTTCCGCTAAAACTATTATGGTAGCTGTTGGAATTATTGTTGTTTTGGTAAGCTTAAGAAGTATTCTGAAGTTTTTATTTTAGGTTGTATTTTTTTTTCTTATTAGGATAGACCTAATCTTTTTGACACAAATTTTACCCTAATCTTCCGTAAGTTTGCCTTCTGATGAAAGAGCAATCAAAACTTATACGTAAACAGGCGGCGCGCAGCCAAAACAGGGAGCATTCGGTTCCTTTGTATCTTACCTCCAGCTTTATCTTTGATGATGCAGAGCAGGGAAGGGCTACGTTTGCTGATGAAATTCCTGGCAATATTTATTCGCGTTATTCTAATCCAAATACTACCGAGTTTATAGATAAAGTGTGCGAACTTGAAGGTGCTGAAGCCGGACTCGCGTTTTCCTCTGGTATGGCTGGTGTTTTTGCCTCGCTGGCAGGTTTACTGAAAAGCGGGGATCATATTCTTGCATGCCGTTCCATATTTGGGTCTACTCATCAGTTACTGAATCAACTATTTCCGCGGTGGGGAATAACATATACCTACGTAGATGCTTCGAAGCCTGAAGAATGGGAAGCTGCCATTCGTCCGGAAACTAAAATGATTTTTCTTGAAACGCCATCAAATCCTGGATTAGAGTTGGTAGATTTAGAATGGCTTGGTGGATTAAAAAAGAAGCACCCGAATATTATTATAAATGTAGATAACTGTTTTGCGACACCTTATCTGCAAAAACCTATCGAATATGGCGCTGATTTGGTAAGTCATTCTGCTACTAAATATTTTGACGGACAAGGTCGTGTTTTGGGTGGTGTAGTAGTTGGGCGAGCCGATTTAATGAAAGAGTTGATGTTCTTTATCCGTCATACAGGTCCTGCTATGTCGGCATTTAATGCTTGGATTTTTTCAAAAAGCCTGGAAACTCTTACCATTCGCATGGATCGTCATTGCAGTTCTGCTTTGAAACTGGCCGAAATGTTAGAACAACATGCAGAAGTTGAGCAGGTTCGTTACCCTCATTTACCGTCGCACCCTCAATACGAGTTGGCAAAACGTCAGATGAAACAGGGTGGCGGAATTGTTACATTTAATATAAAAGGTGGTTTTGATCGGGCAAAGAAGTTTCTGGATGCTTTAGAGATGATCTTAATTTCATCAAATCTGGGCGATTCACGGTCTATTGCAACCCATCCGGCTTCAACTACTCATTCTAAATTAAGTGAAGAAGAGCGTCAGGCAATAGGCATTCAACCGGGAAGTATACGCATTTCTGTCGGACTTGAAGATGCGGAAGACATTCTTAACGATATTAAACAAGCCTTAGATAATTCAAAATGAAAGTAGAATTAAAACGAGTTAACGATGCTGTCCATTTCGAAGCTTCGGGTGCCGAAAACGTAAAGGTGCATGTAGATGGTTCTGAAGCTATTGGGGGACAAGGTTTGGGTGTTAGACCCATGGAGCTTGTGTTAATGGCACTAGGTTCTTGCAGTTCTTTTGATCTGCTTTCTATTCTTAAAAAACAGCGCCAGCAAGTTTCCGATGTTTCTGTCGAGGTTGAAGGCGAGCGAAAGGATGAAGTACCTGCTGTATTTACTAAAATCCATCTGACCTTCAATATCAGCGGAAATCTGGATGCTGCTAAGGTCGAAAAAGCAGCAGAACTTGCTGTAAAAAAATACTGTTCTGTACATGATATGCTTGCTGCCGGCGGCGTAGAAATTACCTATTCTCTCAATCTTAAAAGCTTGTAATTTCAGGCTTTTAAAATTCTTTCCTGGTTCTAATTTATTCTTAATTAAGTCGTTAAAGTTTCAGAAAAACTATTTCTTTTACAGGATGTTATAAATTACACAGCAATTACATGTTTAAACATCTATTTTTCTTTCTTTGTATTGTATATTAAACAACACAACATTATGGCAGCAACTACCTGGGTCTTAGACCCAATGCATTCAGAGATCCAATTTAAAGCAAAACATCTTGTGATTTCCACCGTAACCGGGAATTTTAAAGGTTTTGACGGTAAAGTAGTTTCAGAGAACGAAGATTTTATTGACGCCGATATCGATTTTACTATTGATGTTGCAAGTATCGATACTAATCAGCAGCAGCGAGATGATCATTTGCGTTCTGCTGATTTTTTTGAGGTTGAAAAATACCCTAAAATGAAGTTTAAATCAACTTCTTTCAAGAAAGTAAGTGAAGATGAGTATACTCTTACCGGAGATCTGACGATTAAAGATATTACCAGACCGGTAACTTTTAAAGTCGAATACGGCGGCACCGCGACGGATTTTTACGGCAACTTTAAAGCCGGATTTGAAGTAATCGGAAAAATAAGCCGTAAGGAATTTGGTTTACAATGGAACGCCATCACCGAAGCCGGTGCAATTGTAGTAGGAGATGAGATTAAATTAACGATGAACGTTCAGTTTATTAAGCAAGCTTAACCCAAAATCCGGATCAATAATTTTGAGCCATTCGTTTAAACAGCGAATGGCTTTTTATTTATCTGCTTGAACCTCTGTTGGTTTGTCTTTCTTCGAGAATATCTCAAGATTCCAGATCTTTTCCGCCTTTCGGCCGATAAGCCAGAAGGAGATAGCCAGAACTCCAAAAAAGATCGCCTTATCGGTTCTATCCCATAGATATTCAAAATAACGCGTGTAAATGTTTATGAGTAGAAACGTAATTCCAAATTCTCTGGCAATTTCATCCTTTTTCTTCAGTCCATAAACAATGAAGCCCGCAGAAATCAGAGCGGAAAGAATGCCATAATAGAAGATTTCTGTTTGCCTGATGTTAAACCAGTCTTCCAGGTTTCCGAAGTTTCCGAAAATAGAGAGTAGCCATAGCGACACAAAAAGGTATAATAATCCAATAACATAGGTTGCAGTTCTAAATAGTTCAAGAATTTTGATTCTGTAAAGGTTAAACCCAGCCAAGGTTAGAAATGCACCGAAAAACACAAAGCGTAAGGGGTAGTTCATTCGTAAAAAATAATCACTCCACGCAGTTTGATAGCCGGTTTCTGTACCAAACCAGCTTCCCAGAGAGATTAATGCAAAGGCCCAGATTACCCGCGATTTAAATTTAACCGCTAAATATCCATATACAAAAACCGAGAGTAAAAACAATATCGAAAAATGGCCCGTTCCATTATCCAGGGCCTTGCCCAGAAATGCGATAGAACTGGCGGTAAATAA
>CBFGOI010000038.1:0-35279 GCA_965650335.1 uncultured Pedobacter sp.
TGCCTCTGGTTCCCTTCTCCTTGAGGAGAAGGGTTAGGGATGAGGTGATGCGATAACGTGGATCACCTGATTGATTCAAGGATCTTATTAGTACTCCTATAGAAGTGAGCTATTTAGGCTTTTTTTACCTTAATCGCATTCAGCCCTTTTTGTCCCTGCTCTGTTTCAAAACTTACGCTATTGCCTTCTTTAACAGGGTCAATTAGGCCATTGATGTGGAAAAAAATGCCTTCCTGAGTTTCTGAATCCTTAATAAAACCAAAGCCCTTAGACTCATTAAACATAGTAACAATACCTTTTCTCACCGTATCGTGAGGTATGGCTTCTTGTCTTGCTATGCCGATCTGGATGTCCTCAGAATTGATTTCTTTCTTTTTCTTAGTTGCATCCGGAGGAGTTGAGGTAATATTCCCGTTCTCATCCACATAGGCGAACATTTCTTCCAAACTTTTACCTTTGGTTACATTAGCCTTGCGATCTTGCGCCTTTTCCAGCTTATCCTTAGCCTTCTTTAGTCTTTTTTTCTCTTTTTCTTTTTTATTGAAAGTCTCTGATGATTTTGCCATAATTTTTAGTTCAACAAAGATATCATATATGTTTTACACGGCCCTGCATAATCTTCTCTAATCGTTTGTAATGATGACAAGTCAAGTTTAGTGCCAATTTAGATTGTTTAAAGAGCGATACAATCGCTGTTCCCGCTTCAAGAAATCCATCAGAATTATCTAAACCATGTACTAAAACAAGCTGCTTTGTTCCGCCACCGGCCCCTTTAGTTCTTGTTCATATGCACGTATCAGCATGATTAAGTCAGTCCCGTATTGTGTTGCCTTCGGTGGGCCGACCCCTTTAACACTGCTCAAAGCTTTAATGGTTGCCGGTAGTTTTTCTGCAATGGCAGCAAGAGTTTTTTCCGAAAAAATCATACTAGGCATAAGCTTTTCATTCTCAGCTGTCTTATCTCGCCAGCTTAATAATTGCTCGAAGAGTTTTTCATTAGGTTTTGCATTCAGGGCCTTAAGATAGGAGTGATCCTGATTGCTGATTTTATCTTTGCTAAGCGATAAATAAGCCGATGTTGTAAATAGATTAACAGAGAAATACTCTAAAACCCTGATGCGCTGCATTAACCAGCTTATTAATTGATCTGCCTTTTTTGCTTTGTCTTTTGATTGTTCTATAAAAACCGGTAGCTGCTTGTGTAAGCTTTCGGTTATAGGCTTCAGTTTATCAAGAAAATACAAAGCCGCGGGCTGACTTCGTTCGGCATTAAGCTGTTTGATGAATTTTTCAGCTACGTCTAAAATCTCTTTTTCAAAACTGGGAAGCATGCTTTGAAAGCCCTGCAACCTCGATTGAAGCGGCTGAAAATTGAATAATTCGCTCAGTAAGAATAAACGGTATTGTTCTTGATCGTTTTCGAGCCTGCTTTTATCCGCCTCAAGTGTTGTTGCCATTTGGTTGAAACGGGCGACTGCCGGATCACCAATAATATTGTGAACCGATATCGGATTACGTAACACCATGCCCGACAAACTGCGGCAACGGCTTAGGGCCACATAGGCTTGTCCATGTGTAAAAGCTTCAGAAATATCAATAATTGCTTTATCAAAAGATAATCCCTGACTCTTGTGTATCGTGATGGCCCAGGCTAGCTTTAAGGGTATTTGGCTAAAGCTGCCTGCATTTGTTTCATTAATGTAATCGCCATCCATCTGGTACTTTATGTTGGTCCATTGTAATGCCTCAACCGCTATTTCCCTATCCGCAGAGCCACATTTAACATATACCGTGCGGTCTTCAACTTTAACCACTGTGCCGATTTTGCCGTTGTAGTAAAGCTTTTCGGCCGAGCTGTCATTTTTAACAAACATTACCTGCGCTCCAACCTTTAGCTTCAGAGTGGTTTCGGTGGGATAAGCATCTTTGGGGAAATCGCCGCTTATCGTAGCTGTGAATTCATATTCTTGTCCGGCTAAGGCTTCTATATATTCATTGTTAATTTGCTGAGCGATGCCATTGTGAGTGGTTAAGGTAATATATGGGTCTTCAGCACTTGGCCGGAAACCGGGCTTGTATCTGGCATTGAGCAATTCAAGGCTGGATGGACTAATCACCTGGTTGCGAACCTCGTTTAAGATATCAACAAAATCCTGTTCTTTCTGACGAAACACATGACTCAGCTCTATCCTGACATAAGGCGCTTTCTGCATCACCAGGCTGCTAAAAAAGTATGGACTTGAATAATACTGCCTTAGCATGGCCCATTCATCATCACGAATAATTGGGCTCAGCTGCGACAAGTCTCCGATGAGTAAAAGTTGTACGCCGCCAAAGGGGTAGGAGGTATCTTTAATAGTGCGCAATGTCAGATCAATCTGGTCCAATACATCCGGCCGTACCATACTTACCTCGTCGATAATTAACAGTTCCAGGCTGGCAAGCAACTCTTTTTTTTCGTCGCTATAATACACTTCTTGTTTAGCCTTGCCTGAAGGGATGATAGGGCCGAAAGACAATTGAAAAAAGGAATGGATGGTCATGCCGCCTGCATTAAGCGCGGCCACGCCTGTAGGCGCCACAATAGCCAGCTTCTTTTTTGAAGTTTGCCGCAGATTTTGTAGAAATGTGGTTTTGCCTGTGCCCGCTTTTCCTGTTAAAAAAACCACCGTATTGGTAGTTTCCAGATAGTCGTAGGCTAATTGCATCTCCGGATTTGTTTTGTTCATTAGAAGACACCAGTCGAATTTCCGCGGTGATTGCAAAGATGGGAGCTTTTTCTGTTTAATACTAAAAATTATAGTAAAATTAGTTTCGTGCAGAGCCAATATATCCGCTAGTTGTGGGCTGGTTTAGCTTGATTGTTTTTGAGAGAGCGTTAATAGGGTGAATGCAGGGTTGAATGGAGAAGCGATGAAGTAGCATTAATCTGCGCAACCCAAATGAATTTAGGGCTGTGCTGATTTGTGCTGAAGTCGCCCTCATAGCCGGGCGGTGGCCTAGTAACTTTTCCTTGATGAAAAGTCACCAAAAATCAAGAACAGAAATAAGCTCGGCCGCTTTTCTTTTCGGGCCACCGCTCGGGCTTCGGTCACTTGAGAATGATTATGTTCTGTTTGGTTTCATGGATGTTGCTGTTCGCCTGTATATTGGTTAGCTAAAGCGTCAAATACATCATGTAGGACGGCCTTAGATCGAGAGAGCGTTAATAGGGTGAATGCAGGGTTGAAAAAAGAATGGAGAAGCGATGAGGTAGAATTATTTATGCAGTTTAAGGTGTTAAACTTATTTCTGTGCTGATTTGTGCTGAAGTCGCCCTCATAGCCGGGCGAAGGCCTAGTCCTTTTTTCCTTGATGAAAAAAGGACCAAAAAAATCAAGAAAAGAAAGATGCTCGGCCGCTTTTCTTTTCGGGCCACCGCTCGCGCTTCGGTCATTTGAGAATGATAATGTTCTGTTGGTTTTCATGGGTTTGCGAGTTCCAGCTTGGTGGATAGTAAGAGGCCAAATGCATCATGCCGGGACGGCCTCAGAGGATTGAGCGTTAAGAAAGGTTGAAAGAAGGCTTAGACGGACAGAACATTTACGACAAAAGCAAAGCAATTGTGCTGATTTGTGCTGAAGTCGCCCTCATAGCCGGGCGAAGGCCTAGTCCTTTTTTCCTTGATGAAAAAAGGACCAAAAAAATCAAGAAAAGAAAGATGCTCGGCCGCTTTTCTTTTCGGGCCACCGCTCGCGCTTCGGTCATTTGAGAATGATAATGTTCTGTTTGGTTTCATGGGGGTTGCAATTTCCGGCTTGGTGGATAGTGAGAAGCCAATGCATTATGCGAGACGGCCTCAGAGGATTAAGCTTTTAGCTCAAAACTCGACAGCCTTGATTTTTGTTTCTTTCATCTAAGGAAAAGAAATAAGCCACCGTGGCTATGAGCAATTCGCGAATGTTCAGTGTACGTTCAATTCAGCTGCAGACGGATCCTTTCAGATATTTGTGAATAATGAGCTGAATATTACAGCAGGCACATCCCAAAGGATTTCCTATTTTTGCGACCATCTTCATAAAATGCCATCATCCGCTAATCAGATTTTAAAAAAATATTTCGGATACGATACCTTCCGGGCGCAGCAGGAAGAAATCATACAGCAGGTAGTTGCTGGTCGCGATGTATTGGTTTTGATGCCAACTGGCGGAGGTAAATCTGTGTGTTACCAAATTCCGGCATTGATGCTGGATGGCATTTGTATTGTAGTTTCTCCACTGATATCTTTAATGAAAGACCAGGTTGATGCTTTAAGGGCAAACGGCATCGCGGCAGCATTTTTAAATAGTTCGCAATCGCAGGAAGAACAGCAGAGTATTTTGGAATCCTGTTATAAAAAGGAAATAGGCTTGCTGTACGTTTCGCCGGAAAAGTTAATTTCAGACCTGCAGATGATCACTCAAATGGCTCAACCTTCGATGTTTGCTATTGATGAAGCGCATTGTATTTCTTCCTGGGGACATGATTTCAGACCGGAATACACACAGTTAGGCTTGCTCAGAAAAAAATTCAGCCATGTTCCCTTTATCGCTTTAACAGCCACGGCTGATAAAATTACCCGGAAAGACATTCTTAAACAGCTCAAATTAAATTCGCCCGGCGTTTTTATCTCTTCATTCGACCGGAAAAATTTAAGTCTTGATGTGCGTATCGGGGTAAAAACAAAGGAAAAGCTCCAGGAAATAGCCGCCTTTATCGATATGCGAGAAGATCAAAGCGGAATCATCTATTGCCTGAGCCGTAATAATTGTCAGGATGTGGCCGAAGCATTGAGAAACTATGGCATCAATGCCGCTTACTATCACGCCGGAATGAGTGGAGATGCCAGGGCAAAAGTTCAGGAGGATTTTATAAATGATAAACTGCAGGTAGTTTGCGCAACCATTGCCTTCGGAATGGGGATCGATAAATCGAATGTTCGATGGGTGATACACTATAATCTGCCGAAAAATATGGAGGGTTATTACCAGGAGATCGGACGGGCCGGCCGCGATGGTCTCCCATCCGAAACTATCCTGTATTATAATTACGCAGATCTAACGATGCTGAATAAGTTTGCAGCTCAAAGTGCCCAATCGGAAATTAACTTAGAAAAGCTAAAACGTATTCAGCATTATGCCGAGGCTGATTTTTGCCGGCGTAAAATTCTGCTGAACTACTTTTCTGAAAGTCTGGAAGAGAACTGCGGCAACTGTGATGTCTGTAAAAATCCGCGAAAGCACTTTGATGGAACAATTTTGGTGCAAAAAGCATTGTCGGCAATTTACCGGATAGGAGAAAAGGAGGGAGCAAATATGGTGATCGATGTTTTGCGTGGCTCGCGTAAAGCAGAAATAATTCAAGCCGGTTATGATACCTTAAAGACGCACGGAGCCGGCGCAGAGATTGGGGCGGTCGACTGGCAACGCTATCTGATGCAGATGCTGAATCTGGGGATCATTGAAATGGCCTATGATGAAAATTTCGCTCTGAAGATTACCCTTTTGGGCCAGGACATCCTTTTCGGTAGAAAAACTATAGAGTTGACCGTACTTCAACCTTTGGTAAAAGTTGAGAAACCGGCAGAGAGAAAACGCAGCAGGGTTTCGGTTAAACCGGAGGAAGATTTATTTAGTCGCTTAAAACAGGTTCGCATGCGTTTTGCAACTCAGGAAGATGTACCGGCTTATATCATTTTCAGTGATGCAGTATTGCAGGAAATGGTTAAGGAGAAACCTCTAACGGCTGAGGAGATGATACAGATCCCAGGTATCGGAGAACATAAGATGTGGAAATATGGTCAGGCTTTCCTGGATACGATCAGCAATTTCCTGGATGGAAGCAATTCTAAAAAACCGAAGGTGGATACCTACCAGGATACTCTTGAACTATTAAAAGCGGGTTTGACTCCGGCACAAGCCGCCGAAAAAAGGGGACTTCATGAAACTACAATCTACTCACACATTGCCTACCTGTACATCAACAAGAAAATAGGCAGCATTTCATCTTTAGTCTCCGATGAAGAAGTAAGAATTGTGAAACAGGCAATTGACATTACAGGCGAAAGTAAAGCTTTAAAGCCTTTGTTTGATTATTTGCAGGAACAAATACCCTATCATAAAATTCGTTTGGCTATGGCTGTACTCGAGCGGAAGAAAATGGTGCTGGACTGATGTTCAAGTCATGTATCACCGTGACCTACATCATTCTTTAATCGTACAAAGCGAGCTTAATTTGTAGGAATCTAAATAAGTGTTATGGAAAATTTTACAATAATAAGCGAAGATCAGTCAGAGCTTGGCGATGATAAAAATGTATCTGGGTTTGTAGACTGACAAAAGGTTTCAGAAGTTTCTATATCCTACAAAAAAACGGTTTGTTGGTTAGTAAAGTGCTACTCCCCGACTTAAATTTGTTGTCCCTGGCTTTAAGTTTCAGCCTCAGTTCTGCATTAAGTCGGTCGAGGAAGTGAAAAAGAAGTATTTCGGCACCCTCATCAACATAAAATCCTATTTTAGCAGATCGAAATAAAGGCACTTCCCTAAGTTTTATGAAGCTAAATGTCATCTTCAGCTTTCTGCTGATTTTTCTGATCTATAGAACTAATGCCCAAACATCGAGGGCGCTTGCCCCAGAAACTGTGAATTATAAAACTGGAAAAGGAATGCCGCAATTCCCTGGTGGTTTGGATGCGTTCCTTTCTTATGTGGAAAAGAACATGAATTGGAGTGAGGATCTATATGAGAATATATTTTCAAGCTTAAAATTGCGCTTTTCGTTTGTGGTTGACCCCGCGGGCCGCGTGACCGACATAAACGTGCTGAAGCATCCCGGCTTTGGTACCAGAGAAGAGCTGATTCGTGTTCTTCGTAACTCTCCAAAATGGAAGCCGGCTTTGATAAACAATAAGAAAGTTAATGTACGATACGTGCTTGAGATTCAAGTACCGCCGCCTCCGATTGCAGAGATGGAACCTAAGAGTAAATTGAATAGAGTGGATGTAGAACCAGAATTTCCTGGAGGAAGGGATGCTTTTCTTAGTTACGTCAGGAATAATTATCATTGTACACATTACGTTTACAGCCAGATCAGTAAAAATGGTTCTCCTACAATCGAAGTGTCATTCATTATCGATACAGACGGTTGTGTAGTCGATACCAAAATACTTACAGATCCCGGCTTTGGCGCCGGAGAAGAACTGTCCCGCGTATTTCAACACTCGCCAAAATGGAAGCCTGGAATGCACAATAAGCGGCCGGTCAGGGTACAATATAACATGCCATTGAAGATCTATCCTCCAGATTTGTCGACCATCCCGAGTGATACTGCACAGGTACTTTTCGTCTTGCCATTCAATAACCGTATCAGCCGGGATGTTAAATTGCCGATTGTACACTTTTCGAAAGAGAAATATGTGTTTTCTGAGCGGGTAAGTGCATGCAATTCCGATAAACTCATTTTCGAGTTCGAGAAACGCGCCCTAAGTGACCGGTATACGATTTTAGAACAGGTGAAAGGTTGCATGCCTGCCGACACACTGCGTAAACTTCAAGGTCGGGTAGCGATACAATTGCTTGTAGACACTTCAGGTAGGTCTTGTCTAACCTCGTATTCCCATACGGTAAATGTACCTTACAAAGCATTGCCGCTAGGTGAAGCGCTCACAGAAAAAATTAAATGGACCGTATTGCCCGATAAATCAGGTAAGAAAGAGCCCGTAAATGTGTTAATGGTATTTACCTTCACCAATGATAGGATTATTTATCAGCATGTTAGTTTCAACCCAGGTTCGAGCGCCCTTAATGAGATTGAAATTGCCGAGGTCGCAAAAGTTGGAAGATATTAACTTTTTCCCAAAAGGGAGACACAGCCACTTTGCGCAGAGAAGTTTACGCAGCGCGGCTAAGCCAAGATTGCCTGTGGAAGTGACATGCATGGGAGCAGGTTAGAAGCTAAATAAAGTCTTACCTATAGTTGTTGCAAGGCTTGTTTTACAGTGTCCTTGTTGGGTTTAGAAATGGGGATCTTTTCACCAGAACTCAACAGCAAAATACCGCCGTCTTCTTTAAGCCAGCTTTTTACAAACTTTGGGTTTACTAAATGACTTTGGTGGGTTCTTAAAAATCCGTTGGGGCGCAGTAAATCTGCATATTCTTTAAGCGATTTAGAAACCAATATTTTTTCCTTATTAGCCAGGAAGAAGTAAGTATAAGTATTATCGGCTTCGCAACGGATAATTTCTGATAAAGCAACATACCTGATTTCGCTTTGCATCTGGAGGGCAATTTTGCTGACGTTCGTTTCGGGCTTTTTCAGTTGTTGCAGTAAAAAGTCGAGCTGTGATGTTTGTATTCGTTTTGCCAGTTTATGTTCGGCTTCATTCACCGCATTTATCAATTCTTCAATATCAATGGGTTTTAAAAGATAATCTAAGGCGGCAAATTTTACAGCTTTAATACCATATTGGTCGTAAGCGGTAACAAAAATAACCTCGAAATTACGCATTGGAAGGAGTTTTAGCACATCAAAACCCGTTTGTTCGCCCATTTGTATATCCAGAAATACTAAATCAGGTAAATATTTTTCAATAGCATCAACCGCATCACTTACATTTTGCGCTGTTGCCATTATAGTTACCTGCGGACAGTGCTTTTCTAGCAAAGTCCGTAGGTTTTCTAAGTTGGAAATTTCATCATCTATTAAAATTGCCCTCATCATATTATAGCCAATCGGTTAATGTTAAGCTTATTTTTGTCCCCTTAGTGCTTGATTGTATATCTAAAGTAAAGCGGTTTTCTTTATAAATGCTGTTCAACAGTGCTATTCTACTTTCACTTAGTTGCAGGCCCAAACCATTGTTCCTTTTTTCTGTGTCAAATCCATTTCCATTATCGGTAACGGTTAAGATCAAATCATTTGCTTGCTTACTAAATGTGATAATAATGTTGCCCTCGCTAGCTTTTTTCGCTATGCCGTGTTTCACCGCATTTTCTACAAAAGGTTGTAGCAGCATACTTGGTATCTCTATGTTATCTAAATCTAAGTTTTCGGAATGATTAATTTCGTACTTAAAACCGAACCGCAATTGCTCCATCTGCAGATAATCGTCCAGTAAAGTTTTTTCTTGCGATAAATTAATCAGTTCTTTATCATCCAATACGTTACGAGTTAACCGGGCAAATTTAGAAAGGTATTTATTGGCATTGTCTATTTCGTTTTTGTTCATTAAGTTTTGAATGCCAGAGAGCGCATTAAATAAAAAGTGAGGGTTTAATTGGGACCGAATGGAGTTAAGTTGGAGTTTTGCAATGTTTTTTTGCTGCTCTTTTTCTGCAAGCCTTTTTTTGTTTCTTTTTTTGACGAAGTAAAGGATAACAAGAAAGGCTAATCCAATAATAGATGCCGCGATAAGCGTATAGATAATAAGTTCTTTTCTGGTATAAGCTTCTTCATCTAAAGTTATGGAAAGTGTGTATCTAGCGGTATATTTTTCCAGTTCTTCTGGCGAAATATCAAATGGACTAAATGATGGTTGAATAATAATTTCATAATCTCCCGATTTATTGAAAATGTTTTTGTCGATGTTTACCTCAGGTAAAGGCTCATGTTTAATGTAATAGCCATATTGCCAGGCAGTTGATTCGAAAATTATTTTATTTGTTTGCTTGTCTTTTATGGAGATGTGATAAACATAGTCTATATCTGAATTGTCTTTTACTATAGTTAGTTCGTCGTCTTTTTTAGCGAAAGTAAGGTTTGTTCTTTCTTTTGGATCGACTATGCGGCGGTAATCAACGCCGAGATCAGTTGCGAAACGCTTTATGTAAGCTTTGATTTTAGCTTTCGGAATAGGTTTGCCGTAAAAAACAGATTTATCAATATGCTGAGGTTTTTCGATGCTATAAACCAGTGTAGTAATAGTTTTACCTTTTATAGGGAAAATGCCGAGAATGGTAGAGTTGAATACTTCTTCGTCCCCAGCGTGGGCATCTTTTAGTCGCGCTTTGTTAATCGGTTTGTTTACCACTATCGGCTTGCTATCTACCAAAATGGTATATCGGAAGTGCTGAGCCCTGATATTTTTTCTAAAATAAATCTGAATACTTACATAGTTTGCGTCTGGTAAATAACTAAAATAAGTATTGGGTTGGTTAGGGAATGTCATGCTGTAATAGACGTTTTTGGCTAAGCTATCTACACGGAAAAGAAGTTTTCCTCCGCCAGCGTACGTTGTGGGAGAAAGGCTGATGCCTTTTTGTGCATTTACTGTAGATAGCGCAATAATGAAGCTGAGGAATATGAAGATGATTTTTTTCATAATGTTAAGTTTAATTTTCATCAAACTTGTGGCAATAATAACCAAACTAAAACCATAAAACAGGAAAGGCAGTGTTTGAACTAGTAGATGTATTGTTTTGTGCAGTATTTGAATATTGCCGATAGAGAAGCCTTTTTTTAAACCCATCTGTCTAAAACGATGATACGTGATACTGGTCCAGTGAAAACGGAAGATATGGGGCCGCTTTTCAGATGCAATAATAAGGTAGAAAGGTTAGAATATAAGCACTGCATCAATCATTAGAAAGAAAGCGATTGTGAACTCATAAAAAATCCCTTTTCTAACCATGTCTGCGAATTTTGGCTCTGTCATATTCATTACCCGCTTGCAAGTTGATACACGAAAAAAAATAATCTTGCATATCCTCAGGCACTTAAACATTCCGGCAGCAGTTTACGAAACTTGAGTTTGAATCTCACGTATCGATCGCGAATATGAAGACTATCCAAAAATTAGTACTGCTTTCCTTTTTTTTCTCCGCAACTTTTTCTGATTCATTTGGCCAACAAGCTGAAAAGAAAGTTTCACCCTTTCGTCTTTTAATCCGGGGCGGCCTTGAATATGGCGGTGATGATGTTGCAGAAGTTTATTTTGTTGATGGAAGCAAGCAATCTGTCAAAGCGGGTCAAGGGGCCTCTATCGGAATTGGAACAGAATTTCAAGTTCCCAGTTTAAAAAAGCTGTTATTTCATGCTACGGCGGGGTACAAGTTTGTGACAACTAAGGCTGATAATTCGAACATCAGTTTGTCCAGGGTGCCCATCCAGCTTACTGCAAATTGGATGGCGACTAAAAAACTACGCTTTGGCGCGGGATTAGCTTCTCATCAGGCCATTCGTTTTAAAGCGGACGGTATAGGAGAAGACATAACCTTCCGTAGCGCCATGGGGCCTACTGTAGAGTTAGCATATAGCGTGATAGGATTGACTTATACAGCTATGACTTATAAGGATCAGGCAAATAGAAGCTATTCGGCTAATGCCATTGGCGTTTCACTTTCTTTTGCACTTCCTAAACGATAGTTCACCATCCAGTCTCCCAGTTTGGAATAAGATTGTGTTAAAGGTTTAATCGTTGTCTCACAGACTTGAGTTTCAAGCGCTTTCTGAGCTTTGGAACTCAAGCTTTGTCAATAAAGGAATTTTGTAAATTCGCTTATCAATTATCTCTTCCTTTACGAATCAAATGATTAAACCAAATAAAACTGGCCGATTTATTCCACCTAGATGGTGGCTAATTATAATTAAGCTAGGATTGTTATTGTTTATGGTAATAGCGGATTATTTCGTTATCACTGAATACCTCGAAAAAGGCTATTATTGGGGAATATTCTTTCCTTTATTCTTGACCTTGCTTTTAGGCACTGAGGTTTTCTATCAGTCTTTTTTCTTTCCCATTTCTCTAAGGCTGAAAGAGAAAGATGTCCAGCTAGCTTATCTGACCGGAAAAGTGCTGACATTTGATTTGGATGAAATCAGGGGATATAGTTTGACGCAGAATTTGTCTCCAGGGCGACCCTTCAAAGGAGTATTACTCTATTTAAAGAATCAAAGAAGGATTGAATTTACGGATGTGAATTTGAAAGAAGTAGTATCAATATCCGATTATCTACGTCTGCATAACATCCCTTTTTTGGGAGAAGAGAAGTCGCATTTTACAATATTTGTCCATAAGTACAAATACGCCTAATCGTGGAGAGGAGTATTCCTTAAAAGATCATGAACAAGCTGCTTTATCAGTTTTTCACAAAAGACCACCGCCGAATTGAGGATATCCTTAACAAAGCAACAGAAGATATCCAAAACATTCAGATGGATTATTATCACCAGTTTCGCAGCGGCCTTTTAAAGCATATAAAAATGGAAGAGAGGATCTTTTTTCCTGCGGCACAAAAAGCAAATAACGGCGTTCCGCTGCCGCTGGCAGCCAAACTTCGCCTGGACCATGGTGCACTTACTGCCCTGATGGTAGTGCCTCCGGATCCTGCGGTGGTAAAAGTACTGCGTTATGTGCTTGAAGAGCACGACCTGCTTGAAGAACAACCCGGTGGTATGTATGATGTATGTGAAAAACTGACCGAGGGTGAAACTCAGGAGGTGCTTCAGCAATTAAAAAAAAGCACTGAAGTACCTTTGCAGGCGCATAACAAAGCAGAATATGCACTGGAGGCTGCTAAGCGTGCTTTAGCAAGGGCGGGGTATGATTTTGATGCACTGTCAAAATGAATAATTATTGGGCCCCACCGGCCCCGGAGTTCAACAGAGCTTTATGGATTATTAAATGAACAAGAGTCTCCCGACTCGATACACCTTCCGACTAATTCTTTACTAATTCGATAATTTTTTATATTTAAAGGCTCAATTTGAGTTTAGGGGTCTTCATCTAATTGTTTTTGTTTGAGTAAGCACGTTATTATTTTAGTAGGTGGTGTAGCTGGTATGAGCGCCGCCCACGAGCTAATTGAAAGGGGTTTTAGGGTAACCGTTTTTGAAAAGCAAGCTTGTAACCCAGGTGGAAAAGCAAGATCAGTTGACGTACCAAAAACCAAAACTGAAAAAACCAGGGCGTTGCCGGGCGAACATGGCTTTCGGTTCTTTCCAGGTTTCTACAAGCATATAATCGATACACTAAAACGAATTCCTTACTATACCACAGAATGGAAGGGCAGCGTTTACAACAACCTTGTAGAGTGCGAGGATATTATGATGGCCCGCATCAAACAAAAAAACATCTATCTCCCAAGTCACTTTCCTCGGTCAGGCAGAGATCTTAAAATGATCTCTGATTCGATAAAAACCTTAAAAAGTGTGCTTAAGCCAGGCGAGCTGAATCTGATAGGCAATAAAGTGTGGCAGTTAATGACAAGCTGCGAACTTAGGCGAATACACGATTATGAACGCCTTGGATGGTGGGAGTTTACAGAAGCTTCGGCTTATAGCGAAGAGTATCAGAGCCTTTTTGTAAACGGATTAACCAGAACGCTGGTAGCTGCAAAAGCCGAAACTTGCAATACAAAGACGAACGGTAATATTCTGCTTCAAATGATATTCGATTTACTCAATCCGTTTAAACAGAACGACCGCATTCTTAACGGCCCAACAAATGATGTGTGGCTTTTCCCATGGTTAAAGTATTTAACAGAAAGCGGAGTTGAATATTTTTTTAACAGTGAGGTTATTGAGTTATCGTTTGACGAACGGGAGATAAATGGGGTATGGGTCGAGACAGATGAGAAAAAAGTAAAATATACCGCCGATTATTACCTGTGCGCCCTTCCTGTAGAGCGTACAGCGGAATTGCTTTCTAAAAATAAAGAAATATTCAATCTGGATAAAAGGTTAGAAAATATTCTTCGTCTTAAGGATGATGTAGCCTGGATGAATGGTATACAGTTCTATTTAAAAAAAGATGTTTCAATTAATAAGGGCCACATTATTATGGCAGATACGCCATGGGCCCTGACAGCTATTTCGCAGGCGCAATACTGGACCATTGATTTGAAGGAGTATGGAAGTAGAAGGAATAATATCCGTTGATGTTTCTAATTGGGAGAACGATGGTATTTGCATTAAAAAGCCGGCTAACAGATGTAATGAAAAAGAGGTAATTGAAGAAGTATGGGAGCAAATGAAGGCTTCGTTAAATAAAGATGGTCAAATACTTCTGGATGAAGCTAATCTTGAGCTGATATATGTGGATGGAGCTATTTTATTTGGAAATGAACTCCATAACAAAACTGGATTTTTGGATTCTAAAATGTATGAGCCTTCAAAATATGGCTCTAAAGGAATAAACCATAACGAAGAACCGCTGCTTGTGAATACCACTAACAGCTGGGCCCTAAGGAACGACGCAAAAACAGATATTCCTAATTTCTTTCTTGCCTCAGATTATGTTAGAAGCAATACTGATCTTGCTACTATGGAAGGGGCAAATGAAGCGGCCAGAAGAGCGGTAAACCATATTATCGATAGTTCGGGAGTAGATGCTTCTTACTGTAAAATATGGAAATTTAAAGAGCCATGGTGGCTCTGTTATTATAAGTGGGTGGATAAAAGAAGGTTTGAAAGAGGCCTTGAATGGAAAGTAAGCAAGCCATGGTTTGCTTCACTATTAAACTTAATTCTTAAATAATCGCATCATGCTAAAAAGAATTCCGGCTTATTTTATTCCAGCCGATAAGGTCTCGCTACCTGAGACATATAGAAAGTATAACCTGGTAATAATTATTATCCTGTTAACAGCCCTTTATGATCTAAATTATGGAGGTACAACTATACTAATAGGACTGGATGAGGCAACTCCATTATTGTTCTTTACTGCATTTTTGAATGTACTGCTGCTTTTTGCGATAAAGCGGGGACTTAACCTTCTAGTAACGGTAAATCTCTATGCATGTGCTGGCGTAGCTACAATTTTAGTTTCTATTTATTATTCGGGAGGATTTAAATCGCCTGTATTGCCTTGGTTGGCCACTACTCCCATTGTAACCATGCTGATGGCGGGAAGAGCGACAGGTATTTTCTGGGCGGTTTTTAATACCTTGACTGTTATTGTTTTAGGAGCGCTTGATAAGCAAGGTTTTTCTTTTCCTAATAATTATGATCAGAGTTGGGCCAATATGCTTAGCACCAATTGCTATTCTGGTTTGGTTTTAATCATTTTCTTTACAGCCCTTGTTTTCGAAAATGGGAAAAATACAGCTTTAACTAAACTAGCAGCAAATAATATCCTTTTGGCAGAAGAAAAAAAGAAAGCTGCCCTGAATCATATCTCGCAGGAGATACACGACAACGTAGGGCATACCTTATCGGTTGTTAAATTGAATTTGCACCTCATAAACCTGTTAAATGACGAGAGCTATAAACTTAAGGCAAGGGAAACAGTTGATCTGGTTGGTAAGGCAATTTATGAGCTAAGAAATATCTCTCATAGTTTATATGAAGATAACATTACCAATTTTAACCTATCTCAGTCCATAGAAGCAGAGTTAACTAATATTTCGGGAACAGGAGCCTATAAAACGCAGTATTCCTCGGCAGTAGTTAACGCCAGCCTTGATCCTAAAATCCAGTTTGTGTTATTCAGGATATTTAAGGAAACAATAAATAATATCATAAAACATGCACAAGCTTCGAGCATTTTTGTGGAATTAAAGGAAATAGACAACTCTCTCTGCTTAAAAGTAGGTGATAATGGTATTGGCATAGATCTTAAAAGACTTTCTTCCACGGGCCAGGGAATAACAAATATTCAGGATCGGGTTAAACTTTTAAACGGACAGCTGGCGATAGATTCTGATGTTAACGAGGGAACTACAATCCTTGTAACTGTTCCTTGTTCTTAATAGGCTATGATACGGATTGGAGTAACAGACGACCAGCAACTTTTTTTAAAATCATTAGTTAACCTTATTCAAACCTTTGCTGGGTTTGAAGTAGTAATTGAAGCGAATAACGGAAACGATCTGCTTGCAAAGCTGGCTAACACAACAATAAAACCCGATATCCTACTAATTGATGTAAATATGCCTGTTTTAGATGGGCCCGCTGCTGTTAAAATACTAACAGCAAAGTATCCCGGGATAAAAACGGTCGCATTATCTATGAAAGATGATGATTTATCGATTTTAAGTATGTTGAAAGCGGGCGCAATTGCTTATTTATTAAAAGACATTCATCCTTCCGAACTTCAAACAGCAATAGAAGAAATTTATAGTAAAGGTTTTTACAATTCTGATGCTATTCATCGAAATTATAGAAGGTTAATAATGGCCGATGAAAGTCGGGAGCCAGAACTTACTAACAGGGAAAAAGACTTTCTGGAACTTGCCAGCAGCGATCTTACTTATAAAGAACTTGCAGCAAAAATGTGTCTTTCTGAGAAGACCATTGATGGATACCGGGAATCGGTTTTTCAGAAGTTCAATGTAAAATCGCGGGTTGGAATGGTGCTTGAAGGATTAAGACGGAAGCTTATTAGCATAGATAAATAGTTGTCATTCGGCAATACAGGGAAATTCCTGTGCTAAATACAGGAAATTTCCCCTGTTCTATAAATCATCTTAGGTTTATATTGGCCCAAGTTTTAAGCCATTAAAAATGCCTTCAGATAAATTAATTAAACTGGCCTTAGCAGACGATCATTCTCTGTTTCTTCAGGGACTTTCTTTGATCATAAAACAGTATCCGGGTTTTCATATTGCAGCCACAGCATCTAACGGTATTGAATTATTGAGAGTGCTGGAAAATACAGAGGTAGATATCGTAATAACGGATTTAAATATGCCACTTATGGATGGTCTGACATGCTGTAAGGAGATTGGCTTAAAGTATCCAGAAATAAAGACTGTAGTTGTAACTTTTGAAAACGGAAAAAGAATAGAACCTCGATTGAAACTTCTGGGGGTCAAGGGCTTTTTTAATAAAGATGTAGATCCTGAGGTCTTGTTAGAAAAATTGCGAATTATTGCTGATGGAGGGTGTGTATTTTCTCCAGACCTGAAAGATGGTGCTTCGGGAAAACAAAACTTTAAGTTGGAAGGCGGAGGAAGTATTTCTTGCAGAGAACTCGAGATTATCTCACTTATTACAGAAGGTTATACAAGTGCCGAAATTGCCGATCGCTTATTCATAAGCATACATACGGTGAATCAGCACCGGAAAAACCTGTTGCAGAAACTTAAATTAAAAAATGTCAGCGAACTTGTTGCGTTTGCAATGAAAAATCAACTCTATAGCATTTAAGTGCGACACAATCGTTAGTCGCGCTTCAATTGTTTTTGAAAACAACCCCATCCTTAATAATGGTCTTGCTGGAAAGAAAGTTTCTGTAATTATCAAATGGATTTTTGTCCCAAATAAGTAAATCTGCTTTCTTTCCTTTTTCAATTGAACCATATTTTTTGTCTAAGCCCAAGGCCATTGCCCCGTTTATTGTTGAAATCTGAAGAATTGTGGGAATCGTAAATCCGTTTTCTGATAAAAGCAGTTGCTCGGAGATGATGGCTTTGCCGCCACTTGGCCAATCAGTGCCAATCCGGAGTTTTATTCCTTTATCAGATAACTGTTTTACATAACCCATAAATAGTTTGAAGTTCTCTTTGCATCTGGCTGCTTGTTCTCTCGATAATGAAGTATCCGACCTGGTGTTGGTAGTAAAATAGGTTAAGCCAAATTGCTCGGCGAGCAAATGAAATCCCGTAGAAAATGTTGCATTGTTTTTTGAAAGTTTGTCGATCAGAGAATCGATCGCTGCCGGCTTTTTGTCGTGAATAAAGCGAAACATCTCCAGTCTCTCTACGAACTTCATTATTGGGAGGTTTGCAGTGCGCGGAGCATACTGTTTCTGCATTTCCGAATAAAAATCCTTGCCATCCTTTCGCAGATCCAGAACGCTGGTAGCCAATGTTAAAATATGTTCATAGTTACGCAAGCCTATATCTACCGCCGAATCTATAAACATGACATTCTGGTCAACATGCCCATATACTTGCATATTCAGACTATCAGCAGTCTTAAAAGCTGCTTCAAATTCTGGTCTTCTCAGCTTCCAGTACAGCTTTATATGCCTTATACCTAATTTATAATATTCGATAACTTTTTGTTTTGCTGCTAATGGAGAATCAACGATAGCGTGGTTGATATAGGGTTTGCGACCTTCGTTTGAAATTAGTGCTCCGCCTACAGTATAGAGATCTAAGTAGTTTGGCTGAGGATCAGCCTGCCAGCTAAGTATCGGCTGCAACCACTTTTCAGACTGGCCCATAATCATCGCTGATGTCACACCATAAGGCAAATAAGTGTCCGAAAGTCGCTTTCTATATAATGCTAGAGAATCTTTGGGGAAATACTCGGGTAACGGACCATAAGCCCGATAAACATCGGTCGGATGAATATGAGTGTCTACAAATCCCGCAGTTACTAGCTTTCCCCCGGCGTCAATAATTTTCGTAGCAGAATATTTCTTTTGATTGGCTGTTACTTTAATAATGATACCACCTTTGATTAGGATGGTTTGGTTTAATGAAAGCGTTCCTGTTCTGCTGTCGAATACTTTTGCGTTCGTTATAACAAGGTCGGGCTCGGTTTTCTTTTGTGCTATTGACTGCAAGCTCAGGCCTGAGCATACCGATAATAAGAGAACTGTTTTGCGAAATACAGGCAGCGCCTTGAATGTTATTTCCATCGTATTGGGTGATTGTTTTATTTGTCCAAAGGAAGAAAAAAAATCAGGGATGGACCTTAATCCGGAGACGCCAAATGCCCGACAAGAGTGCGCCAAATGCACGACAAGTCTATATCAGACTGAAATTCGTAAATATACGCAGCGTTTTAGTTTTGTCGATTTCGGCTGCATTTCTAAGTATAATAATGGTATTCAAGATCAGCCAAACTACTGGTATCAGCATCATGTATTTACTTCTTATCGCGAACCAGTCGTTCAGGATAACGGGGATTAAACACAATACCATTCCTACCAGCGTCCATAAAATTTGGATGGTAACAATCCTCCTGGTAACAGGAGTGAACTGCTTTTTTATGAACATGATGAGCAGCGGAGCAGCAATATTTAAGGGGGGCAGAAACATGAACGGCAATGCAGAAAGATTGATCAATTTCAGCCACTTTGTATCATCCGGCGAAACGGCTTCTTCTTTTTCAATCAGGCTCTCTTCACTTACACCTAATCCTTTCGCCAGGGCTTTTAGCGTATATCCTTTAGGAGCGGTGCCCGCCTCGATACGTTGGATAGTGCGTACCGAGATGCCCGTTTTCTCAAACAGCTCTTCCTGGGTTAAATTCAGTTTTTGTCTTAAAGCCAGTAATTTTGACATATACACGTTTATGCAGTTCGCATGCTATTTTATAATCGTAATACGCCCCGAGATAGTTTTTCTTCCAAGTCCGGGGTTAATTATATAATAGTAGGTGCCAGCAGGTAAGTCAGCGCCATTAGATTTCCCATCCCAGGGGTCCAAAAATCCTTTTGCCCTGTATACTCGTGCACCATACCGGTTGAAGATATCTATCGATGCATTGGGATAAGCATCCAAATGTTTTACTACCCAGGTATCGTTTATTCCGTCGCCGTTTGGAGTGAACGTATTCGGTGCTTCGGGGATTTTAAGCACCTTGATAAAGATGTCGTCTACGGCGGTGCAGCCTTCAGCTGATGTTATCGTTAGGGTATAGGTGATGTCATCCTTAGGTGATGCGACCGGGTTTTTCACATTGTCTTTATCAAGCCCGGTGGAAGGAGTCCACTTATACGTCAGGTTGTTCCCAGTTGCGGTTGGGTTCAGCTGTAGCTGATCGTTCAGCAGAATTCTTACATCTTCCCCGGCATTAACAGTTGGAGTCGAATAAACCTCAATGTCCCGGCTCTTTTCAGCAACACAGCCATTTGTGCCGGTAAAGGTGTAGGTAATTGTATGTACGCCTATCCCTGCCAATTGTGGATTAAAAACTCCGGTGGCAGTAACGCCATTCCCGGAAAATACTCCGGTTCCGGGCACACCGGCCACCTCAGATGCTTCGGTAAGCTGGATTGGTTCTTTCTCCGCACAAATATTCGTGAGTGGCTCGAAAACTATGTTCGGAACAGCCTTCAGGGTTAGTGGCTTTTTTACCTCTCCAACACAACTCGCACCTGAAAATGCTCGCATAAGTACATTAACGGTTTTAGTTAAGGGAGTATTGAATACCGGATAGATGAAACTATATTGTTTTGAACCACCAAGCCTCAGGTTTGGCGAATTATCAGTATGCTGAAAAAGTGGGTCAGCAGGATGGTTATCGATGTCAAAATACCATTCGATCCGGGTAATTTCGCCGAAAGCAATTGTTGATTTTTCTTCAAAGAAAACCGTATGGTCGCTACAAAGGCTGTTAGTGCTTAAAATGTCGAAGTCGGCTCTCGGAGTGCTTGCGGATACGACAAATGATTTCGTGACACTTGCAGAGCAGCCGTTAGTTGCGGTGGCTGTGAGGGTTATTGGATAAGTGCCTGCTGCGGAGTATATGTGCACCGGATCTAGATCACTGCTGGTATTTGACCCTTGAGGGTTCGCATTAGTGTCTCCAAAGGTCCAACTATAAGTTAATGTGCCCTCAGTGGCTGCGATAGACGACTTGTTTGTGAACTGAGCAGTTCCGTCAATCAGGCAAATATCAGGTAGTATGAAGTCTACGGTTGGAAGCGGTTTCACGGTAATGGTTTCCTGCGCCGATACAGTAGTCAACCCGCAAATATTCGTCGTTTTCACCGAGTAGTTCCCCGCGGTACTAACTATGATAGACTTTGTGGTGGCACCTGTGCTCCACAAATAAGTATCGCGTTTACCATCCGAATTTGCAACCAGCTCTACAGAACTACCTGCACAAAATGTCGTGGGGCCTTGTGCAACAATTGCAACAGTAGGAGCTTTGGTGATGAGCAGCGGAGCCGATTGTGTTGCTTCGCAACTATTGGATACGGTGACAGTATAGCTACCTGCGGTTGTAGCATTAATTGAAGGTGTAGTAGCACCGGTACTCCATAAATAAGTGTCAATCGGGCTATCCGAAGACGCAGTCAGTTTTACAAGTCCATCTTCACAAAACGACGTTGATCCATCTGCTATTATTTCCGAACTCGGCTTCTTGTTTACTTTAACTGTAATGGAATTGGAAGTTATGGTGCCACAGGGCGTCTTAATCTGGCAGGTATAATCGCCGCTTGTAAATGCTGAGATGGAACGGGTGGTTGCACCATTGTTCCACAAGTACGTGGTGGCAGAGTTGATTACGTTAGCAGAGAGCACAACAGATTGTCCTTCGCAGAGGGTGGTAGATCCGGAGGCGGTTATCGACGCCGTGGGGTTTGGTTGTATATCGATATCGAAAGCATTGTCAGAGCCGTTTGTTGCAAGGTCAGTAGAAATTACCCGCATCCGGTAATTTGTTCCGAAAGCTATATTAACAGGAATCTGGACGTTTATCGTTCCGGTTCGTGCTGTTGTTGAAAGCGTGCCGATGATTTGCGGATTGCTGAAACTCCGGTTGGCGTCACTTAGCTGGACGATGAATTCGTTAGAAGGGTTGAGGCTTAGCCCTGTCATGGAGTAGTTAACCACTCCAGTAGAGCCGGGGCAATAAATATGCCCAACCTGCGAAATGGTGAGCCCGGCAAGGAGATTACCGTAAACGTTTAGATAAATTTTTCCATCTGAGCCAGTGTATACAACATCAATGTCCTGGGTGGAACTGTTGCGTGCCAGATTGTGAGAAAGGGCATTCTCTATCGTTATGGGAGCTCCGAATGTACCCCCTAAATCATTGCTGACCTTGAATGCCATTGTGGTTGCTGATTGCGCATACCCGTCAATAAAGTTCCCGAATTCGTCAGAGGCAAGAGTTCTTCCTTCGAGGACAGCATTTGTTCCTACTCCCAGAGTAGTGCTGACACCTGTTGTCAGGTCTATGCGGTATCCTGCTATTGGTGTCCCCGCAACGTAAATGTATTTTCCTAAGGGACCCGTAGTAATGGAATATGAGGAATAATTTACACTTCCGGTAATTGGAACTGAAGTAAAGCTTGCACCGGAATTTGTGCTTTTAAACAAATAGAGTGTTGGATTATCCTGAATTAAATAAACATCGCCATTTGCTTTGTCAACGCGTATGTCGGCATATACCTTTGAGCCGTATGTGACAGTTGAAAATGCACCGACTCCGTTGTTGGCATTCCTGTAAACAGGCGAGCCAATCTTTGGTACTACATACACGTTAGACCCGTAGCTCGCTATATGAGGGATTGAGCCAGGTCCCAGAACATTGGGTCCCGAAAATGAAGCCCCGCCGTCAAGGCTGACGAAGAGAGATATCTGCGAGCCATTGGAGTAGATTACATATACATTCCCATTATCAGCAACCTCGACCTCGCAGCTACCCGAAGTAGCAGTGCTGATCTGTACACTTGGAAGAAAAGATTGTCCTCTGTTAATGCTTTTTGCAAACCTCATCCCCGAAGAGCCGATGTAAACAACGCCAATGTTTCCTTGTGCGTCTACTGCTAAGTTTCTGCTCGTATTAGCCGAACCGATGTTGTTGTTTGTGCCTACGTCGCTAACTAAAACCTGGCTAAAAAGAGGTGCTTGTGCCTTCGCTCCAAAGGCCAGGCATAGAAACAGGCAAGAAAGTTGCATCGACCTGGAAGTCCGAAAAAAAATGCAGAAAGTGCGGGCGACTAAACGAAACCTGTAAGTAAATGGCATTCCCCTAATTAACAAAGAAATCCTGCGAGTTCCTATTCTTTTTTACTGTGATATTTTTCATCTCTGCGAATCTCTCGCGACCAAGCCAAAGCGGTAATAGGGACCCTGTCTGGTACAAAACGCGGTTTTCGCTTCATGCTCTTTCCAAACGAGCATGTTTTTTTGTGAATATTTATTAACCGCGAATCTTAGATAGAAAAAACCACTGGAAGCTGGAATAGCCAAACTGCATCTCAAATATTAATCCTTACTCATTGCTCTATCGTGCTAAATTGATCATTAATATAATAATGTAATCTCTATCGCTTTCGTCGTTATCATTCCGCCACGCAGAATAAAAAGCAATAAAAAATCGCATACAGAGTTTATCAGATTAGCATAATGCCTATTTTAGCACCATAAGCAAATTAATGAACACCAGCCGATTTATAACTTTTGTATCTTTTTGTTTGATTAATTTCTGTGCATTTGCACAAGACCTACATGACAAAATCGCTATTATCCCCGAACCAGTTGAACTTATAAAAACAGAAGGTTTTTTTACACTTCCCGAAGAAATTACCATAAAATCTCCTGCTTCTCCCCAAATAGCTGCAACCCTTGCCCTGTTAAAGAAAAGAATTACTGCCGCCACTGGAATTAAGGTAAATACCAGTACCAGCATTAAAGATGATCATGCCGCAATCAGGTTGCAAATTAATACCGCAGCAGATACAACTTTAGGAAAAGAGGGCTATCGTTTAGTAATAAATCCAAAAAACATTACAATAAAAGCTAATCAACCGGCAGGTTTGTTTTATGGGATGCAGTCCCTGATGCAAGTATTTCCAAAAGAAATTGAAAGCGAAAAGGTTTTGAAAAGAGGCGGGTGGCAGCTTCCTTGTGTAACTATTACCGATTATCCCAGATTTGAATGGCGGGGATTAATGTTCGATGTGTCGAGACATTTTTTTACCAAACAAGAGGTAAAGAAATTCATCGACAATATGGTGAAATACAAGTATAATTTACTACACCTTCATTTAACCGACGATGAAGGCTGGAGGATTCAAATAGAAAGCCTACCTAAACTTACTGAGGTTGGAGCATGGAGGGTAAATAAAACAGGGCAGTTCGGTACTTTTTCTCAGCCCACACCTACAGAGCCCAGAGATTATGGCGGCTTTTATACTCATGAAGATATCAAAGAGCTAATTCAATATGCCTCCGAACGTTTTGTAAATATTCTGCCGGAAATAGATGTTCCTGGACATAGTCTTGCTGCGGTAGTCTCTTATCCTGAATTGTCTTGTACACCAGGGGTAGAAAAATATAATGTCCGTTCGGGCGAACAGATTATGGATTGGTCAAAGGGCGCACCCCCGATTGCTTTAGTGGATAATACTTTATGCCCTGCAAACGAAAAGGTTTACGAGTTTTTGGATAAAGTAATAACTGAAGTTGCGGCCTTGTTTCCGTTCGAATATATACATATGGGAGGCGATGAAGCGCCGCACAATTTTTGGGAAAAGACCCCTGCTATAAAAGAGTTGATGTTGAAAGAAGGTCTTAAAACAATGGAAGAGGTACAAGGATATTTTACCAGAAGGGTAGAGGCCATTGTGATAGCCAAAGGGAAAAAATTTATTGGATGGGATGAGATATTAGAAGGCGGTCCCTCTCAATCTACTGCTGTGATGAGTTGGCGAGGTATGGAAGGTGGCATAAAAGCAGCAGGATTAGGTCATGAAGTGGTAATGAGCCCCACCACCAATGCCTACCTGGATTTTATGCAGGGAGATGTAGCCATAGAACCTAAAGTATATGCTTCCTTACGTTTAAACAAGGCCTATCAATTTGATCCGGGAGAGGGTATTGCCGACTTGAAATGCGTAAAGGGTGGTCAGGCTAATCTGTGGACAGAGAATATTTATAACATGCGTCATGCAGAATATATGGTTTGGCCCCGTGGTCTGGCAATTGCAGAATCGGTATGGTCGCCGGTCAATAAAAAAAGCTGGACCAATTTTTATGCTAAAGTGGAAGAACATTTTAAGCGATTTGATATTGCAGAGATAAAATATGCTCCAAGTATATACGACCCTATTTTTCTTCCCTCTGCCGGACCTGGCAATACTTTACGTGTAGAGTTAAGCACAGAAATTCCAGGATTAAATATTCATTATACCTTCGATAACTCCTTCCCGGATAATTTTTACCCAAAGTATACTGAGTCTTTGATTGTTCCGAAAGATGCTGTTACGTTGAAAGTAATTACCTACCGGGATGGAAAACCAATTGGGCGCATGATCACTGTGCAAATTGCTGATTTAAAATCCAGGTTAAAGAAGAAATAATCGTTTTACATAGCTAAAATACCGTAGGATTAGAAAAGTTAATGGCAGTTTGAGCAATGCAGTCGCTGTTCTCGCTTTATCCTCGTTGCAAACAAGGACTATTTAAGAGTTCGTAATTCAATATTAAATGGCCGCTTTTGCTGAGATATTATCGTCGTTCGAAACTTCTTTTTTGCTGAAGGTTTCATATATAACCAGTATGATCAATAATGCAAAAAGAATTAAAGATGCTCCCTTGGTGCCAAAATCTAATCCACCCTTTTGAGTTGATTTGGTAAGTAGATCTCCAAATGTGGCGCCAAAAGGACGGGTTAAAACGAAAGCGATCCAGAAAAGTATAATCCTTGAAATATTAGTAAAATAAAAGGCCAACACAACCATAGCTAATACAGAACTTATCAGTATAGCGCTCCCTGCAAAGCCAAGTCCTGAATCATCTGCAAGAAAATCACCTAAAGCTGTACCTAGTGTATTTGAAAATAGAATTGCGGTCCAATAAAAGATTTCAGCTTTAAATGACCGGATATTAGATACTGATAATGATCTTTCACTATAATACCAGGTTGTAAGAACCAGAACTAATATGCTTACAAGTATGAGAGAGCCCGTGGCATAACCCAGTCCAAGAGTACGATCCATATAATCAGACATGGTGGTGCCGGCAGTGCTTGTTGCCAAAATCACCGACCAAAATAATACTGGTATGTAGCGCTTCGCATAGAGTTGTCCCGTAAGAACCACCAGGAAAATAATGATCAATATTAATGAACTGATGGCATAGCCCACGTTTAAAGTCATTGAGATCAAGTCTCCTGCAGTTTCTCCCAGAGTGGTTGCACATATCTTCGTTATCCAGAATAATAATGTTACCTCCGGAATTTTAGATCGGACTATCTCGGTAGACATGGTAGTGTTTAAATTTACAAAATTAGAACCAGCTGATATTTAAATTGTTTGTAATCGCCTTTCGGGTTTAAGTGTTTATCAACAGATTATTGAAAGTTTTTTCCTTTGTTGGTGTCACGAAACAGAAGAACTTTTTACTAGTTCGTCGGCACGAACCAAGTCGAAAGATAAAAATTAAGATTTTTTTAATGAGCGATACAATCGCTATTCGCTTCATCTTCATTTTCAACTGTTTGCAACGAGGATGATTTGGGAGATGTGGGGATTTCAACGATGAATATTTATTTTTATATACTCATATTTTGTTGCCATGCTAGTAGAAATTCCTGGAATGGAATGTGATGTGCTTTGTTGAGTTATGTCAGCTCGGGTTGGAAATCCTTCGGCATTATACTGGTAGGTGTATTTAATTAGATCAGTATAGTCAGGGTCCTCATATTTCTCTTCAATTATCGTATTTTCCGAATAAAACATGATGTTATTATAAACCTTATACAAATACCACGGCTGCCTGGAAAATAAAAAGGGGCTTTTTTTAGTCAGATCATATTTATAGGTAGTAGTAGAATTTACGGTATTATCTGTATTCAATGCTTCAAGCTTAGTTAGATTATTCCCTGTATAGCTTAATCTGAATCTATATCCAGGTGACTCACCTAAAAGCTTCCACAGAAACTCCTTCACACGTCCGGCTTCTGTTAGGTAAGAATAATAGTCCTGAACTGTATTATCAATCGTGCTACTTGTCATTGTACCGTTCACGGGGACGCCGTTTAAATAAGATATTTCCATTACTTTGCTATTATTACTCCAGCTGTCACCCGGAAAAATTATCTTAGTTAGTTGCTTATTGTCATTGTATTTGTAACTGGTGACCCGATGTTGAATACCGATCGTTTCTACTCCCCCCCACGGTGTGTATGAGAATGTATAATCATAAGGCAATAACTCTGGGTCTAGTACAGTCATCTTAGAAACAACCTGAACTGTTTCGCCCGCATCCTTTTTACAGGCAAGGCTACACAAAAGGCAAACGACGAGAGTCAAATATTTCATAAGTCAAAGCTATCCATAATTTGGAAGTTTACCTATAGGACAGGTTTTAAACCCTTCTTATCAGATGGTCTGAATATAAATACTGGAATTGCAACAATAAACTAGACAAACCACCACTCTACATAACACTACCCATACTTTTCGCATTCAGCCCCTAAGATCGTCGCATTCACGCTGCAACAAAACGATCTTTGTTGGCGAGATTTGTGTCAAACAAAACCAATTTTAAAATACTTTTTTAACGAACAAAAGAAGGTTTGATACAATGAGAAAAATAATTGTTTTATCCTTTATTACCCTAGATGGGGTAATGCAGGCACCTGGAGGGCCAGAGGAAGATATATCAGGCGGTTTCGAGTATGGCGGTTGGACTGCACCGTATGGTGACGAAGTTTTTAATACGGTCATGCAAAAAGAAATGAAACCTGCAGATCTTCTTTTGGGCAGGAAAACGTTTGAGATTTGGGCCGATTACTGGCCAAAGCACGAAAATATGTGGCCGGGAATTAATGATGTCACAAAATACGTCGTGTCCACGACCATGGAAAAGTCAGATTGGAAAAACTCAGTTTTCCTCGGGGGCTTGGAAGATATTGAATCACTCAAAAATTCAGAAGGTTCCGACATTCAAGTATGGGGTAGCGGCAAGCTCATTCAGACACTACTCGAGAATGATTTAGTTGACGAACTCCGTCTCAAAATTTTCCCCTTGACCCTTGGTAAAGGCAAAAAGTTGTTTGACAATGGAACGATTCCGGCAGCATTTACTTTAACAGAGAGTTCATTTACACCAAGCGGAGTGATTGTTGCCAATTATAAGCGAGCGGGAGAAGTTAAAACCGGTAATGTTGGTGCTTAAGGAGAAAAAAAGAAGAATTAATTGTTTCATCACAGGTGAAGCTATCTGGTTTTTTCCGGTTTGATGGAATAATACGTTAGACGGGATGTGAAAAGTAATGTCAAAATAATGGAATACCACGCCAGTTGTTTTTAATACAAGGTCCATTGTCTTCAAGACAAGGTTCATTGTTTTCAGGACAAGGTTCATTGTTTTCAGGACAAGGTAAATTGTTTTCAGGACAAGATCAATTGTCTTTAGAACAAGCTCCATTGTTTTTAGTACAAGGTCAATTGTCCTAAAGATAAGGTTCGTTGTCTTCAGGGAAAGTTGTTATTGTATAGAATGAAAAAGAAATCTGTTTTTGGCCGTTTATGCGCTGATAATGGGTTTTTTTGAATATTTGGGTTTAAAATATTCGTTTCTTTGATTATTATCGGGCACTAGATTGCAGCATCCGGCAAACGGTTTTGGCGCAGAACGGTTAGACATATTCAATTTGTAGAAGAATTGCATACGATTTATATAAACATAACAACCCTATAGAAATACATGGCATCAGGTTTTTTTGCAATTCTGGATGATATAACGGCTTTAATGGATGACGTTTCGGTGGCGACGAAAATAGCAACGCGTAAAACCGCCGGCATTTTAGGCGACGATTTGGCTGTCAATGCAGAAAAAGCAACCGGTTTTCTCTCCTCGCGAGAATTACCAGTGCTTTGGGCTATTACAAAAGGCTCTTTTATAAATAAACTGATAATTGTTCCAATTGCGTTGTTGCTAAATGCTTTTTTCCCCTCTGCACTTGAAATCGTTTTAATTCTGGGAGGGATTTACCTGGCTTACGAGGGTGTGGAAAAGATAGTGGAGTACTTTTTCCATCGTTCGAAAACCGGGGATGAGGTAATTGAGGAGGTTCAGCAAGGCGATACAGTCGCCGAGAAGTCCAAAATAAAATCTGCCGTAGCAACAGATTTTATTCTGTCTATCGAGATTGTCATCATTGCTTTAGGAAGTGTGGCTGAAGAAACTTTAACTACTCAAATAGCAACAGTTACGGCTGTGGCTATACTGGCGACAGTCGGAGTTTATGGCATTGTCGCGCTTATCGTGAGAATGGATGATGCAGGGTTAAAGCTTATTAAACATTCTAACAACGAAGGTTTGCTATTTGTATTAGGCACTTTACTGGTTAAGTCGCTGCCTGTTATTATCAGGATTCTGGCTGTAGTTGGTACTATTGCGTTACTATTAGTTGCCGGTGGCATCTTTGTTCACAACATCGATTACTTTCACCATCTTTTTCCAGCAATTCCAACCACAATTAAAGAGCTTTTAGTTGGAACGGCTGTCGGTTTGCTCGCGGTAATAGTTTTTTCAGGAGCCAGGAAAGGAGTTTCTGCTGTTCAGGCAATGAGGAAGGTAAAAAGGGAAGAGAGTGCCTAATGGGCGATACAATCGCTGTCCTCGCTAAATACTCGTTGCAAACGAGCACGATTGAGCCCAAAGATTAAGTATAATAACTCCAAGCACTATCCGCCCGGAGTACTCTCTTCGTGCGTCGGTCCGTACATTCCGGGTACTTTATTACCGGTGGCCCGCAGGTAAACAATCATTTCGCCGCGGTGGTGGTATATATGGTTGAAAAGGAACCCCCGAATTACAACAGCTCTGGGCATCGGACCGAGAACAGTACGGTCGCCGACTTTCATTGTCCACTGATCTTGTAAATCTTGCTCGCTTATTGACCGTAGTGCGATCCTGGCTTTTTCCACATTTTGTTCGAAAAGATCAAGAGTGGCTTTTATATCTGCCGGTTCTCCGCGCTCAAGATGATCTGCTGCCAGGTCATATACATCTTTAGTGAGCGCTCCCACGTACCAGTAATAAATCGTTGCAATGTGCTGAGCGAGTTCACCCATACTCCATGAAATAGGAGAGGGTTTAAAAGCCAGATCTTTTTCGGGTACAGCCTGTAATAATTTTCTTGTGCTGTTTACTTCGTGTTCAAATTCTGCTATTAAAGACGGCAATATCATAATCTGTCATTTAAAAATTTCATAACCCAGATGTTCATCAAGGCTGTTTGTACTGAATTTGTTATGAACGGGAAAAATATTCTCGCATGGAATACAAACCCTTTTAATATTTGAAAAGTTTGGCAAAGCCGGGCGTAATTCTTCATGTGATTGCTGCAACAAGTTTCAGGAAAATGGTTCTTGAAGAAACGAATGAATAATGACATAGAGATTGTCTAATGAGCGATACAATTGCTGTTATCGCTCCAGCTTTGTTGCAAATGAGGGCGATAAAGGGGTCATACAATCGCTGCTCTCGTCCCATCTTTGTTTGCAAAGTATAAACATAAAAAGGGTGTTTGCGCTATCAGGAAGAGGCACTCATGCCTTGATTACCTACTTTAACGCCCTTTATTAATTGTGAATACTGCTTTTCAACTTGGCCAACTCATTCGCCGCTTTTTGAAAATCATTGAACTGTTCCCTTGGAATAAACATCAGTATTTTGTTCGTATAATGTTGAGATATGTGTTTGCTTCCTTTTGTAACGATAATTTTATTGTGCTTGGAAGCCTGCTCAAAGAATAATGATGCTTTCACTAACTCTGAGTTTTCTAGTTCTACTTTAAGTTTGTTCGGAATATATGTTTCCCACTTGATGTCTGAATATGTATCAGTTTTGTTTTGGGTGTTGCCAGCATTAAGTTCAAGTGTCTGCGTCGCGATTATATATTTCGTCTTTGTAAACTTTACATTATTGACAATTTCAGATTGAAGTGCTTTCCCTTCAGAGTTTTCAAGGATATCCGAAAGCAACGAAATAATCATCTTTTCATTCTGGTCTTTGGATATTTTGGCCTCTTCGGGTCTGAAATGTCTTTCATGTTGGTTGATATTGAAAGGATGGACATAAGATATTTCGCGTAAGTCATTTTTGAACAGTCCATTGGAGGAAATTTGGAAAAAATTACCTGGACTATTTACGATAAGGGCAAAAGTGATTGTAAATAGGGAGAATGCATTTAAAGGACTCATATTCTAAATTTATTGAGGCTAAAAATCTTTTTTCATTCAAAGAATGCCTGTTTATAAATGTATTATATTTTGTGGAAAATATAATACAGAGTTTTTACATAAAAGATACTTCCGAAAAAATCAGATGCCCTGGTTTGTGTCCATTAAAAGTAATAATATCTTACATGCGCTTGCAGATGACTTCCGCGGCAAAACAACCCACAATAAAACAAATCAGAAAAAGCACTCGTCATATCCAATCTAATTGTGACTTTTTGTGTTAACGATAGGAAAGCGATAAATGAATTTCAGAAATCTAATCCCCTTAATAATTTGTATTTCGATTCCGTTACTGACCGGGGGAATCGCCGGTTTGGTGACCTCATCGAATATCGAAAGCTGGTATGCTTACCTGGAGAAGCCTCTGTTTAATCCACCAAACTGGCTGTTCGGACCCGTTTGGACAACTCTGTATATTCTCATGGGCATTTCGTTGTTTATCATCTGGAAGCAGCCTGACACGGCGAAGCGGAAGTCGGCGCTTCAGATGTTCTTCGTTCAGCTCTTTCTGAATTTCGCCTGGAGCTTTATCTTTTTTTACTTTCACCAAACGGGAGCAGCCCTGCTCGAGATAATAATCCTATGGGTCGCGATATCGATGATGATAATCGCTTTCTACCGCTTAAACCGATGGGCAGCATATTTGCAGATCCCTTACCTGGCCTGGGTGACATTTGCGAGCGTTCTCAATGCATCGATTTGGTATCTTAATAAATAGCTGTCGCTAAATTTGAGATGTCTTGAACGAAACTCTAATAATGAGAGGCGACTCTGCGATTTTTCGCCTTTTTTATTTTCAGATGTTTTTAATTGCAGCTTCATCATGATGTCCGTCTGCTTGTCATCGCCTAATTGGAAAATATGCTGATCAAATTCAACAAATCCATTCTTTTTATAAAAATTTTGGGTTTTCTTCCCAAACACCCAGCCAAACATAGTCGGCATTTGCCTGTTTTGCATTTTCGTTGCAAATGATTTAGGGGACTCTATGAATTACGATTATCGTTTAGTAATAAATGTACTTAGCCACCGACTTCATTCCCGCTAATGCGGAAATCTTAATGCTCATTCCTCTTCTTTTTCCCGGTAAAGCGCATTACGATTGCCGATCGGATCGGCAATGACGAGACTTCTAAGAATTACTATTATTGTTCTGGAATGACGATCTGGGAAAGACCACGGCGCACTTCAATCACCCTCCGCTCATCACGAAAATAAACTACGCATTATTCATCCCATTTGAGCGACCTCAGCCTCATTTCTTCATTTGCTCAATAGCGATCCAGCCTTCAGGCGTGATGCCCATAATCTCGGTGGCAACTCCCAGCGTTTGATAGGTATCGAAGAAAGCCATTCGGGCAATCGGGTGGTCCACTTCGCTGATTACCGCATAACCCTGATCGCGCAGGTCTGTGGTGACACGTTCGAAATCGCTAACCGGCAAACGGAATGCCATGTGCTGTGTGCCGCCTGCAGGATACCTGGCGAGGTAGTCGTGGAACATGCTTTGGCCCGAAAGAGGCTGGACGAGCTCGATGAAGGCGCCTCCATTATAGGTTTGGGTGGTCAGCCATTCGCCGGCTACAGCCTCACCATAATAAGTCATGTCCAGATCTTGTGCGCGAATATGTTGTGGTGAGGGAAAACCGGCGATGCCCAGGGTGTTCGAAAGGAATTGCACTGCGGCGTGGATATCGGGCACCGCCCAGCCAATCTGAGCGAATTCAAGTCCGGCGATGGTGTTGTTGATACTATTCATATTGTTGCGGTTTTTTAATTCTTGAACAAAGTTATAGGGGATGGGTTTCTAGCGTCGGGGGCATTCGCGGCAATATGAGGGTGCTTTGCGAAATCTGTATGTGTACAGTGGGGTGGTATCCATCCCGGCAGAGCGTAGAATTCTCACAGAACAACTACTTCTTTCCAGGTGCTTCTCAAAAAATTATAGGCGAGAACAAAACCGCCAAAAAAATCTTTTTAGTTTAAATCAAGAAAAATAAAACTATGGAAGCGGTAAGAGCAACAGCAGAAGGAGGAATTCATTTGAGAGTAAGAGAGGTAAAGGCCTTTGGTACAGAAGCCGCAGAGACCGACTTACAACCGTTAAACATAAAAAGACGGACGCCAACTCCGCACGATGTAGAGATCGAAATACTGTATTGCGGTGTTTGCCATTCGGATCTTCACACTGCCAGAAATGAGTGGCACTTTACCAGCTACCCATGTGTGCCAGGCCATGAGATCGTCGGTAGAGTTGTCAATGTTGGGGATCATGTCAGCAAGTTTAAACTAGGGGACGTCGCTGCTGTGGGTTGTATGGTAGACAGCTGCCGCGAATGCGAGCACTGCAAGGAGGGGCTGGAACAATATTGCGAACAAGGTAATACCGGTACCTATAATTCACCAGATAAGCACTTAGGCACTCAGACCTTTGGCGGCTATTCAGAAAGTATCATTGTGGATGAAAACTATGTGTTACGGGTGCCAGAAAACCTTGATCTGGCCGCTACTGCTCCGCTGTTATGTGCAGGTATAACTACCTATTCGCCTCTCAAGCACTGGAATGTTGGTCCGGGCAAAAGAGTAGGTATTGTTGGTATCGGTGGTCTGGGACACATGGGTGTAAAAATCGCGAAGGCGATGGGTGCAGAAGTGATCGTGTTTACAACATCGGTGTCAAAGTTCGGCGATGCAGAACGTCTGGGTGCTGATGATGTGGTGCTTTCAACAAGCGAAGAACAAATGCAACGATATGCTGGCAAGCTTCATTTCGTTTTGGATGCGGTGTCGGCAAATCATGACATCAATGCCTACTTAAACCTCTTGAAAGTAGATGGTTCCCTCGCCCTGGTTGGCGCTCCCGAACGACCGCTTCCTGTGGCTGCATTCAGCCTCATTCCTGCAAGAAGGAGCTTTGCCGGGTCTATGATCGGTGGCATAGCCGAAACTCAGGAAATGCTCGATTTCTGTGGCAAGCATAACATTGTTTCGGATATCGAAATGATCGATATTCAGCAAATAAATGAAGCTTATGACCGTTTATTGAAGGGCGACGTTAAGTATCGGTTTGTTATAGACATGGCTTCTTTAAAGAGATAATATGGCGAGGGTATTTATTACCGGATCTGCAGACGGACTCGGCCAACTGTCGGCGAAACGGCTGATAGGACAAGGGCATACGGTTGTACTACATGCACGCAATGCTAAACGGGGACGCGATGCCCTGGAGATGACTCCGCAGGCTGAATCGGTTTTAACCGGAGATTTGTCAAGCGTTGAAGAAACAATACACCTCGCTACTGAAGCGAACAAACTGGGAGGATTTGATGCCGTTATTCACAACGCCGGAGTATACCAGGCCGCGGCAAACGATGTTTTCACTGTCAATACGCTGGCACCTTATATTCTTACGTGCCTGATGCAAAAGCCAAAGCGATTGATCTATCTGAGCTCAGGAATGCATTTACAAGGAAGTTCGAAACTAGACAGCTTAAAATCTGACACGGGTAGTATTTCGTATTCAGATTCTAAGCTCCATGTCTTAATGCTTTCTAAAATAGTAGCAAGGAAATGGACAGACGTTTATTCCAATGCAGTTGATCCGGGCTGGGTACCAACAAAGATGGGTGGGGCTGGTGCACCTGATGATCTGCAAAAAGGATATGAAACACAGGTGTGGTTGGCTGTAAGTGATGATCAAAAAGCAAAAGTAAGTGATCGTTATTTTTTTCATCAAAAAGAACGTCGCTATAACCCCGAAGCCGATGATATACTATTACAGGAGAGATTTTTGAAGATATGCAATGAGATCACCGGTGTTCCATTTAATGAATAAGTATCATGAATGTTGTTGTAATGAAGAACTGTGATAGGTCGTAAACAGACTATTATTTGTCGCATACTCACCCATTCAATATCCGTTTTTACTATCATATTTGCAAAGCAATTTGATATAAATCACGATCAGGCGGTGGAGCAGGCACCACTAAAAAAAACGGGCGAACCGAAAGCCAAACGTTAGGAACAAATAAAAAAATATTTTTATGGCAGACAACAAAGTTTCATTGCACAGAGTTATAAAGGCCTCTCCAGAAAAGGTATACCGTGCCTTCACAGAAGCACTGGCGATTGCCTCATGGGTGCCGCCCTATGGTTTTCTTTGCTCGGTACACGACATGAACGTGCAGGTAGGCGGGATCTATAAAATGTCGTTTCAAAATTTCACTACGGGCAAAAGTCACTCATTTGGTGGGGAATACTTGGAGGTAAAACCCAACGAGTTTCTGAAGTATACCGACAAATTTGACGATCCTAATATGCCGGGCGTTATGACGACCTCCGTTTGGATTCAAAAGACGTCGGTAGGTACAGATCTGAAAGTGCTGCAGGAAGGGATACCCGCTGTTATACCGGTGGAAATGTGTTACCTCGGTTG
>CBFGOI010000039.1:0-35165 GCA_965650335.1 uncultured Pedobacter sp.
TCTTTCAGACTCAACAATTTCTCCACATGCTTTTGCTTGCTGCCATCGTCGGATACAACTATGGCACCAAAAGAACAATCAAGATTTTTATAAGATTGCAATAAACGTTCAAGTGATGCACTTCTGTTATAATGCGTAATTAGAAGGGTTACTTTTTCAAAATGATTCGACATTCAAGAATTTTGAATTTGTGTGTATTGCTAATTATTTGTTCATTCTTTCTGGTGAATGAGATCGGAAGTTTGCAAAGAAACGCTTGCCTTCCTTAATAAGCCTTACCTTAAGTGCATCAAATAAAGTTCCGTCTCTTTGGAGACTTCTGGGCCCTGTCCAAACTCTCGCCTCATTTGATCTTACCTGCTTTATTGTTCCATAATCAAGCAAACCAAGCGCCATCTGCCCATCATCTCCCCAAAACTTTGTTCTAATGAAACCTACTTTTAAGCCATATTCTTTTACATAACCCATACTTATGCCATAGGTATTAAGGTAGGGCTGATTCAGATGTCTGAATTCAGCAATTATATCTTTCATTGTTTCCAGAAGTTTCAGTTTCCACCGTGGGAATCCTTGCTCGCTAATAAAAGAATATCTGCCATAAACGCACGCAACGTTGGGTTTTTTTAGCACCTTAATCATTTCATTAACCCAGCAATCAGGATATAAACAATCTGCATCTGCCAGAAGAATGTATTTCCCTAATGCATTTTCCTGACCTAATTGACGTGCGGGTCCACAACCTTGGGTACTTTCAAAAAACGACTTTATATGAAGTTTATCTAGGGTATTCTGGGTTTTATCTGTAGAGTTATTGTTGATCACAATTATCTCTAAAGGTATTGATGTTTTGATTTTTGAAAGACTAGCTATGCAACGTAAAATATTTACTTCTTCGTTCCAGGCCGATATGATAATGCTTACTTCGGGCTGTTTACTTGTAATTTTATTGAGTCGGAGATTTATTTCATCGAACGTGGATTGAGGGATTTCCTCAAATTTACTGTAGGGATATTGAAATTGATCGAGCCAGGCCGGATTATTGAAAATATGCATAGTCATTAACAATTGCGTATTAAAATAAACTAGACCTTCTCTTTCTGCAACAAAGCCGGAAAAGTTCCCAAAATGATCTTAATATCTAACCAAAAAGAGTGATGTGTAGCATAGAAGTTATCCAACTTCTTGCGTTCATATTCTGACATATCATTTTTGCCTCTTTTGCTAATTTGCCAAAGCCCTGTTAAACCAGCAGGACCCAGAAATCGTTGTGTCCACTCATTAGAGGTTAACATTTCAGCTTCATACAAAGGCAACGGTCTGTTACCAACCAGAGACATATCTCCTTTGAAAACGTTATAAAGTTGGGGAAGTTCGTCAATACTTGTATTTCGCAGAAACTGACCCAATTTAGTAATTCTTGGATCGTTTTTTATTTTAACAAAGGCAGATTTTCCGGCTCCCTCTCCATATTGATTTAAAGAAGAAAGCTCGTCAATTTCCTTATCTGCACCAATTCGCATGGTGCGGAACTTATAAAAATTAAAGATCTTATATCCGGTGCCTACTCGTTTGCTTTTATAAATAACAGGACCTTTTGAATCCAGACGAATAATTGCCGCAATTAACAATAGAAAAGGCGATAGGAAAAGCAACGCCAATCCAGAGGAAATTACATCAAAAATTCTTTTTGATAGAGGTGTTGTATACGTTACGTCAATTATCTCTGATAAAAAGGAAAGCTTTGGCTTGATGAGTTTAAACTTAACCAGAAAGTTTAAACGCTCAGAAAGGTCTTCTAAAGGAAAGGGGTAAGTGTAAAAATCGTGAACTTTAAGTTCCATTGCCACGGCCTTTGACTTTTTGTTCGAAAAGGCAGAAATAACAACCACAATAATCCCGAGTAAGAGTGGATTCTGCTTAATTTGCTTTATTACACTTATCCATTGGCCCTTATTGTCGGCTTCGATCAGTATAATATCAGGTAACGATAATAAAGACTGTTCATTAAGGTACTGTTCAATGGTGTCTAAGGTGAGAGAGTCTTTATCTATGTCAAACTTCGATGAGAGTTCAGCTAAAACAAGATCTTTCAAATCTGCCCCTGCGTAGGCGATTTTAACATTTAACCCGGTTTGATGAGAAAGATTTAATTCTGCTGTTAAAATCATGATTTAGAAACAATTAACTTGTTAATTATAGATTTTAATTGATCTGGATTAAATGGCTTTTGTATATAAGATTCTACTTTAATAGCCATTTCATTCACTTTTTTGTCTAGATCATCCGCTCCTGAAAGAAGTATTACGGGAGTTTCGCGAAAATATCCGCTAACCTTCAGATTTCGGATAAATGAACTTCCATCAAAATAAGGCATGTTTAAATCCGAAATAATCAGGTCCGGATCATTCCCTTCTTCGAGCCAGTTAAATGCATCCACACCACTGTTTTTTATTACCAGATTGTAATCTTTTGATAAAACAAAGTTCAAAAGTTTTAAAATACTTAGCTCATCATCAACGATGAGAATTTGTTTTTTCATTTAGCTACCAACTTCGACAATCCATGAAACAGCGTTTACGCCCGAGAATCTAAAAATGTTTCATTATTATTTCGACTCGGACGACAAATTATCTCTTTAATTTAAAAGATATAAAAAAGGCTTCTATAACTCATCACAATTATAAATGCTTCTTCTTGTGATATAAAGATAAATTTAATTCAGGAAATCCATCAAATCTTTTTTTCTTAATCCGAAAATTGATTGCTTTTTTAAAGAAGTACATATGTTTAGGGCTTTATAACTGTTAAATATTTTTATCTGATATTCAATAGTTTGTACTTTTTATTGCCATAATAGAAAAATAGATACAACTTATTTTCCTTTGAGTTGTATTGTACATAACAGCATTAGCTGAACGTTAAATAATATTCATTATGACAATTAATAAAATGAGATTTCTTGCTCCGACAGTAGCCGCGGTAGCATTATTTTTAAGTTCGAACTTAAGCGCGCAAACAACCGAACCTAGCGGGGATTCAAGAGATACCCGATTAGGATTTGGAGTTAGTGTAGGTATCCCCACAAACGACAACTACAACATCGCTGTCGGTGGAGACTTGAGATTGCAGAAAGACTTCTACAGCAATATTTCAGGATTGTTATCATTGGGATATACAAACTTCTCCATCAAGGATGATTTAGGCGGTGGGAGTGTTGGTTACATTCCCCTGAAGGCCGGTGTCAAAATTTTCCCCTTAGAAAGATTTTATTTTTCAGGAGAACTAGGTGCAGCTTTTGGAACCGATAAAGGGCAGGGAACTGCTTTCGTTTACGCACCAGGCATAGGAATTGGCTTTAACCGGGGAATTGATCTTGGCTTACGCTACGAGGGATTGTCTCAAAACGGTTCAAACTTAGGCCAGGTGGCATTAAGGATAGCTTATGGATTTAATTTGAGCAGGTAATTTCTTTCCTATAATCTTTATTAAAAGCGAGTCATTTCATGTTGAAACTGGCTCGCTTTTTGTTTTTTATCAAATTAATTTCTCTGAAAGGGATACTTTTACTGCTTTTTTACTATAAAATTACTGTTACTGCAAGAAATAACTTCCAAAAAAGGCAGATTTGATTATTTTTGCGATGCAACATCCAATTTATATGTCAGAAATAGCTTCTATAATTCTAAGTGATAAAAAATACGATTTACCGGTAATAACTGGTACTGAAAATGAAAAGGCGTTAGATATTTCAAAACTTCGAGATCAAACAGGGTATATCACTCTAGATAGTGGTTATAAAAACACCGGTGCTACAAAAAGTGCAATAACATTTCTTGATGGTGAAAAAGGAATTTTAAAGTACCGTGGCTATCCTATTGAACAGCTCGCTGAAAAATCATCGTTTATAGAAGTTGCTTATTTACTTATATACGGCGAATTGCCAACCCAGCCTCAACTGGATGAATTTGAAGCATTGTTGAAAGAACATGCCGATGTTCCGGAAGAATTAAAAGCCATTTTATCCGCATTCCCTGCTGAAGGACATCCAATGGGAAAACTGTGTTCCATTATGGGATCCTTGTCTGCCTTTTACCCAGAAAGTTTGAAGGCAAATGCTTCCAAGGCCGAAAAGAACCTTACTCTGATAAAATTAGTAGCTAAAATCCCTGCTATAGTGGCCTGGATTCAAAGACATACCTTGAGTCAGCCTTATATCAGCCCTGAAAAGGATGCTGATTATGTGTCGAACTTTATGAAGATGACCTTCGGTGTCGAAGCTGATCCTGTTGTAATTGACGCCATGAACAAATTGTTAATTCTGCATGCAGATCATGAACAAAATTGTTCGACGTCTACTGTGCGTATTGTTGGTTCATCTGATTGTAATCTATACGCATCTATCGCCGCAGGATCTGCTGCTCTGTGGGGACCTCTCCATGGGGGCGCTAATCAGGCGGTAATAGAGATGCTCGAAAAAATCAAAAATGACGGTGGCGACACTGCTAAATGGGTTGCTAAAGCTAAAGACAAAACCGATTCGTTCCGCCTAATGGGATTCGGGCACCGCGTATATAAGAATTTTGACCCTAGAGCTAAAATTATCAAAAAAGCATGTGATGATATTCTGGCGAAATTAGGAGTTAATGATCCTGTTCTTTCTATTGCCAAACAATTGGAAGAAGCTGCTTTAAATGATCCATATTTTGCAGACAGGAAGCTTTATCCGAATGTGGATTTTTATTCGGGTATAATTTACCGAGCATTAGGTTTCCCTACAGAAATGTTTACAGTTTTATTCGCACTTGGTCGTCTTCCGGGATGGGTTGCACAGTGGAACGAAATGCGCGAAAACAAAGAGCCGATAGGACGGCCTCGCCAAGTTTATGTGGGAAAAACACAACGAGATTTCGTAGAAATAGAAGAGAGACAGGAAGTTCCTGTTCATCAATAAAAAAAAGCCTGATAATTTTATCAGGCTTTTTTTTATTGATGACTTCTTCTATACTTTAAGATGATTTTCGCTTGGAAAGTTCGTCCCGGATTTTTGCAGCTTTTTCATATGCTTCTTCAGTCAGAGCCTGTTGCAACTTTTCTTTTAATTCATCTTCGCTTAATGAGGAGTAGTTGGTGGCAGTGGTAGCTACTTTTTCTTCAGTAGGTGCATCTAAATTTTCTAGAAAAACAAAGTCGTTTCCTTCAATCATGATGCCTGCCGTCGAAAGAATAAATTCATAGGTGTTTATTGGACATTCAAAACGGACAGCCAGCGCAATGGCATCAGACGTTCTTGCATCTATTTCAATATTTTTCTTGCCATCATTGCAAATTAGTTTTGCAAAGAAAATTCCATCTACCAGATTATAAATGATAACTTCTTCGATGGTGATGTTATAAGCCAGTGCAAACGATTTAAATAAATCATGAGTCAATGGCCTGCTAGGTGTCATCTTTTCAATCTCTATTGCTATAGCCTGCGCTTCAAAACCTCCAATTATAATAGGTAACCTGCGTCGTCCATTCACTTCGCCTAAAACTAAAGCGTATGCGCCAGACTGAGTTTGACTATACGATAATCCTACTATATCTAATTTAATTTTCTTCATACTATTAAGGCCAAACTTGTTGGCTTAAATACTAACCTTTAAACGATTTAATTGCTTGTGTTAATTTTGGTAATACCTCTAAGGCATCACCCACTATGCCGTAATCAGCCACTTTAAAAATTGGAGCCTCAGGATCTTTATTGATAGCTACTATTGTTTTTGAGGCGCTAACACCTGCCAGATGTTGGATTGCTCCGGAGATACCTACGGCAATATATAGATCCGGACTAATTACAATGCCGGTTTGCCCAACATGTTCCTCATGGGGGCGCCATCCAGCGTCAGACACAGGTTTTGAACATGCAGTGGCAGCGCCTAAGGAATCCGCAAGGTCTTCTAGAATATTCCAGTTTTCCGGTCCCTTTAAGCCTCTTCCACCCGAAACAACGATTTCAGCCTCCGGTAATGGTACTTTGTTTGTTGTTCTTACGGTTTCTTTTACTGAAGCTTTAAAATCAATGTCATTCAACTGTACTTCAAATTCTTCAATTGAGGGACTCGCAAATGACTCAATTAAAGAAAATGAATTTGGGCTGAGTGAAAGGACTTTTTTGTCGGAAGATAGTTCTATCCAGGCAAATGCTTTACCCGAAAAAACGGGCTTTTTTATGAGAAATTTTCTGCCTTCAACTTTAGGCAGGTCCACTGTTCCAGAAACGACTCCGGCATTCAACTTAATAGCAAGAGCGGGAGCAAGGCCTTTTCCGCTAAATGAATTTGATAAAATTACAATTGATGAGTTTTCTTTCGTCGCGGCTTCAACGATTACAGAAGTATATGCCTCATTAGAAAAAGCTTTTAGCTTTTCTTGTCTGACGATTAAAATTTTATCAGCTCCGTAGGAACCCAGAGCTTTTAAACTTTCATCAGAAATATTTCCTATTGATAGTGCAATTAACTTTTCATTCAATATTTTTGCAATTTCTTTGGCGTAAGAAACTACTTCAAAAGCTGACTTTTTGAATTGTCCTTCTATGTGTTCCGTATATACTAAAACTGACATGTTTTCTTAATTAATTATAGATCAGCTCAAATAACCTTTGCTTCTGTATGCAATAATTCTACCAGTTTTGAAGTTTCGTCTGCTCCAAAAATTTTCACAGCTCCTCTGGGTGATGGCGAGGTGTATTCAACTATATTAGTTATTTGGTTGGCTTCCAGGGCTTCTATTACCGTAAGTTGTTTCGTTCGTGCCGACATAATTCCCCTCATGTTTGGAATCTTGGGTTCTGCGACGCCTTCAGAACAGCTTACGATTGCCGGTAAAGGGGCTTTTATTACCTCTTTTCCTCCTTCTATCTCTCGTTCGACTAGTATTTCAGTACCGACCAGGTCTAATTTTTTTATCATTGAGATCGCTGGGATATGAAGCATCTGTCCGAGCATTCCAGCCACTAAAGCACCGTTGTAATCAATAGATTCTCTTCCTGTAAGTATCAGATCAAAGTTTTGGTTTGCAGCATATTTCGATATCTGCGACGCTACAAAAAAGGCATCGTGTGCGATAGCGTCTACCCTTACTGCCTCATCCGCACCTATAGCAAGAGCTTTACGTATAGTCGGCTCGGCAGAGGCTTCACCAACATGAATCACTGTAACTGTTCCCTTGCCCTCTTCTGTGAGTTCGATCGCTTTTGATAAAGCAATCTCATCGTAAGGATTTAGTATAAATTGAACTCCCGCCGTGTTGAATTGTGTATTATTGTTAGTAAAAGTTACTTTTGTCGTGGTATCCGGTACATTACTTATACAAACCAATAATTTCATATTGTCTTTTTTGCAAATTTAGTTTAAAAAAGCTTCTTTTTAAAATGCAGAGCACCCGATTACAAAAGCTGTTAGAGTTTCACAATAATGAACCAAATGATCCTTTCTTAAAGTATGCCTTAGCGACAGAGTATATAGCATTAAACGATTTTACGTCTGCTTTGATTTACTTTGAAGATTTAATTCTTAATCATAAAGAATATATTGGAACTTATTACCACCTGGGTAAATTATATGAAAAGCTTAACAGGACTGAAGACGCTATCAAGATATATGAGCAGGGAATGCAGGTTGCCCGTTCTGCGAGAGACAATCATGCTCTTTCTGAGTTACAAGCTGTTTATAATTCGGCAATAGGTTTAGATTACGAAGACGATTAACCCTTGAACGCAAAACAATTTCTTTTTATCCGGGATGTATTTCTGTATACATTCACATCGTTTGGCGGCGCTCAGGCGCATATTGCTATCATGCTAAAAGATTTTGTTGATAGACGACATTATATCGACGAAAAGGAATTGCTGGAACTAAATGGTCTAACACAATTACTTCCAGGGCCATCATCTACCCAAACACTCGTAGGTATTGCATACAAAGTTGGTGGACTGTGGCTTTCTGCCTTAACGTTTTTGATTTGGGTAATTCCATCGGCCGCGATTTTATGCTTCGCAGCTATTATGTTGTCTTTCCTTGACGATCAAAATAAATTCATTCAGATTATGCGCTATGTCCAGCCTATTGCTGTGGGCATTGTAGGGTATGCCGCTTATATATTAGCAAAATCGGTCTTGAAAAGTGAAATTTCTATCTGGCTGGCCGCTACCGCGGTGATAGTAACTCTAATCCTCCGAAATGCTTACGTTTTTCCGATTCTGATACTTTTGGGAGGAATTATTTCTTCGGCCTTAGAGACAACTCAAGAAGAAAATCAGCTTCGCGTTAAGTTATTTTCGAATATAAATACCCGAAAAATAGCATACTATCTCGGGATCTTACTACTATTTGCGACTTTGGGTGCTATTATCAACCAAACTTCTCCCTTTAGTTTACCTATCAGGTTGTTTGAAAACTTTTACCGAAATGGAATCATAATATTTGGCGGTGGTCAGGTTCTTATTCCATTAATGTTTACAGAGTTTGTGCAAATGAAACATTATCTATCAGGTGATGAGTTTTTAGCAGGCTTTGCCTTGCAGCAGGCGCTTCCGGGACCGACTTTCTCCTTTACGTCATTTGTCGGTACCATGGCTATGAAAAATGCAGGTTATTCGATTGGTGGTCAGATTTTAGGGAGCATTGTAGCTGTTTTGGGTATTAATCTTCCGGGATTTATTCTGGTGTTGTTTTTTGTGCCTTTTTGGAATGATCTAAAGAAGATCGCCCGAATAAAAAATTCACTTTCGGGAATAAACGCAGTTGCCGTAGGCTTTTTAATCGCTGCTTTCTTTTTTATGCTTAAGGAATTGCCTTTAAGCTTTTTGTCTTTTGGGTTAATATTGGCAACCTTTCTGTTATTAAATTTCACCCGGGTTAGAACACCGTTTATAATACTTGGAGGTGTGTTGCTAGGTTGGTTTATTTAATAGAGGAAGCCTGATCAGGGTCACGCAAAGCGAGGAAGAAAAAAAAACGCAAGCTCGCCGAGAACTTTTCTAATTCAATCAGCTTAGCATTGCGTGTATAGTTCCCTGAAATAATTGTGTTGGGAATTTAAAATGGCGGTTCTTCATCAATGTCATCCATTCTGGATGGCCGAATAATAAAATTACTTGGTTTTTCGAAGTCTTCTGAAGGTGCCATTGCTCCGAAAGGATTACCCTTTTGAGCACTTGGTCCCGAAAAGTCATCTTCTAAATCGGCAAACTTTACAAATTTACCTACGAATCGTAACGGAACTGTTCCTGTTTCACCATTTCTGTGTTTTGCAATGATTACTTCACCGATACCAATAGTAGAGCGTCCTTCTTCATCTTCTGTCAGACCATAATATTCTGGTCTGTAAAGAAACAATACCATATCGGCATCCTGCTCAATTGAGCCTGATTCACGTAAATCTGAAAGCATCGGTCTTTTGCTTGCACCAGGTCTGCTTTCTACCGCCCGACTTAACTGTGACAGGGCTAATACTGGCACGTTCAATTCTTTTGCTACAGATTTTAAAGCTCGTGAAATACTACCAATTTCCTGTTCACGGTTTCCTCCGCCTTTACCTTCGCCTTTACCATGCATTAATTGCAGGTAATCGACAATTACCATCTGGATATCGTACTGAGCTTTCAGTCTTCTGCATTTGGCTCTGAATTCAAAAATATTTAAAGCCGGTGTATCGTCAATAAATAGTGGAGCTTCTGTTAGTGTTCCAATCTTCGAGTGAAGCTGTTGCCATTCCCATTCAGCCAGATTCCCTTTACGGATCTTTTCCTGCTCAATTTCGGTTTCTCCCGATATCAAACGGTTTACCAGTTGTACCGATGACATTTCCAGGGAAAATACAACCACAGGTTTTTTAAACTGGACAGCGGCATTCCGTGCGCAGCTTAATACAAACGCTGTTTTACCCATAGCTGGGCGGGCTGCGATAATAACCAGGTCTGATGGTTGCCAACCCGAGGTCATTCTATCTAAACCGGTAAATCCGGAAGGTACACCGGTAAGGCCATCAACTTTATCGCGAAGTTTTTCAAGTGTCTCGATAGATTCACGAACAATATCGTCCATTTTTCTGGAGTCGCGACGAAGGTTATTCTGCGCAATATCGAAGAGGTTTTTCTCAGCATTATCCAGCAAGTCGAAAATATCTGTCGTGTCTTCGTAAGCGCTGTTTATTATTTCGGTAGAGATCCGAATTAATTCTCTCTGAATGTATTTTTGTGAGATTATCCTTGCGTGGAATTCTATATTCGCTGCTGAGGCTACTCGATTGGTTAATTCGGTGATGTAATAGGCGCCGCCAATCATTTCTAAATCGCCTTGCTGGCGTAATTGAGAAGTGACCGTTAAGATATCTACAGGTGATGATTTTTGGAAAAGTGCGTGTATTGCCGCAAAAATTTTATTATGACTTTCTTTATAAAAAATCTCAGGTTTTAAAATATCGATTACCGCAGAAAGCGCATCTTTTTCGAGCATCAATGCTCCAAGGACCGCTTCTTCTAAATCAACCGCCTGGGGAGGAAGTTTACCAAGACCACTTACCATATTGCTTAAGCGGGCACGACGATCCGTTAGTGCAGATTTCTTCCCAGGTTGATAATCATTTTGGTTGTCTAAACTCATCGGTACAAAAATAGCATTAAGTAAGTTTTTCTCTCTAGATACTTACACACAAAAAAATATTTACACTTACCATATCGTGTTAACAAGTACCCTGTTCTGTTCACAATAGGCTGTGAATAAAATGTTAATTAGTGTAAATTCCAGCTTTTAAATACATTCAATGATGTGTTGATAACTTTTTACGATGTTAACAATCAGATGAAAAATAAAAACCGAACCTTAATTCTGAGCAAATATCAGTACTTTGCGTGCTAAAATTTTTAACAATGCACACTAAGTCTTTAAGGCCAAAAAAAGAGTCGAATCAAATGGTGTTTGGAATCCGTGCGGTGATTGAGGCTGTACAAAGCGGGAAGGATATTGATGCGATTTACGTACAACGCGGTCTTACGGGAAGTATATTTCAGGAGCTGAAATCATTACTTAGCGATAAGCTTATTAACTTTCAAATGGTTCCTGTTGAAAAGTTAAATAGAATCACCTCTAAAAACCATCAGGGAGTAATAGCTTTTATTTCCCCGGTTACTTATCAGCGGATTGAAGATATCATACCCGCCATTTTTGAGAAAGGGGAGACTCCACTTATTTTGATTTTAGATGGTGTTACAGATGTTCGAAATTTTGGAGCAATTGCCAGAACCGCAGAATGTGCAGGGGTTCATGCGATTGTGGTTCCGGTAAAAGGCTCTGCACAAATCAATCCCGATGCTATCAAAACTTCTGCCGGCGCTCTGTTCAAAATTCCGGTATGTCGTGAAGAAAGCCTCTTAAAAACCACGCGTTTTTTGCAGGAATCGGGCCTGTTTGTAGTGGCGTGTACCGAAAAAACAAATGATTTTTTATACGCTCCTGATTATACAATGCCGGTAGCTATAGTATTAGGCTCTGAAGAGGATGGTATTTCTAATGAAATTATAAGAGGCGCCGATTATTTGGCTAAAATCCCAATGTTCGGAGAAATACATTCCCTAAATGTATCAGTTTCGGCGGGAGTAATATTATATGAGGCTGTAAGGCAGCGGGTGGGAGCAATGAACGGCGATTAAGATTTGACAACTTTTTAAAAGTTGTCAAATCTTAATCGCTCTAAATAAACTCATTGCCAAATTTCGATTTCACATCGGCAACTATCTCTTTTACGTTTTGCTCTTTGTCTTTGTGGCAAATCATAAGCGTGTTATTGGATTCAACTACAATATAATCGTCCAGTCCCTGTAAAATTACCAGTTTGCCTTTTGGTACGTTCACCATGCAGTTTGACGAATCGTACATAATGACCTTATCTGAAGGGATTACCGCGTTTCCGAGATAATCTTTGTCTGCAAGTTCATACACCGAAGCCCAGGTGCCTAAATCAGACCATCCAAAATCGGTGGGTAAAATGTAAACATTATCGGCTTTCTCCATGATCCCGTAATCAATAGAGATGTTTGTGCATTGATAATAAGCGTTTTGGATAAAGGAATATTCGTTTTCAGTGTTATAAATGCTCGCACCGTCTTTGAAAATGTCGTTCATTTCTGGTAGATATTGTTCAAATGCACTAATGATAGATGCTGCGGACCAAACGAAAATACCCGCATTCCATAAGAACTCACCGCTTTGAACAAACGTTTTTGCCAGGTCCAGATTAGGCTTTTCAGTAAAGGTTTTAACTTTATGAAATTCATTGTCCAGAGTTTCCTCTGTAAATTGAATGTACCCATAACCTGTATCTGGACGTGAAGGTTTAATTCCGAGTGTTATCAGGCAATTATTTCTTGAGGCTGCTTCCAATGATTCGGTGATGTTTTTTTCAAATTCTGCCGAATTTAGAATTAAGTGATCAGAGGGTGCCACCACTATCGATGCTTCAGGATTCAGCCTGTTTATTTTATGACAGGCATAAGCAATACATGGAGCTGTATTCCTCATCACCGGCTCTCCGAGAATTTGCGTTGAGTGTATGTCTGGTAATTGCTCTTCTACCAATGGTCTGTAATTTTCATTGGTGACAATGAAAATATTTTCTGCCGGAACAATTTTTAAAAAACGCTCATAGGTGGTTTGTATCAGTGTTTTACCTGTTCCTAGTATATCTATAAACTGCTTAGGATGTGCTGAACGGCTTATTGGCCAAAATCGGCTGCCAATGCCACCAGCCATAATCACTGCGTAGTAATTCTTCATTAGTTATAAAATTCCTTCTTTTAATAAGTCGTGCAAATGTATAATTCCTTTATAAACTCCACTATCTGAAACTACTAGTTGTGTGATATTGTTACTTCTCATTATCTCTAATGCGTTTATCGCTAGCTCGTCGCTCTCAATCTGTCTTGGAGATCTTCCCATAATGTCTTTTGCAGTTAATTGCTCAAAAGAGTTATGTTTTTCCATCATTCGTCTAATATCTCCATCTGTTATTATTCCTGCAATGGTGTTATTCTTCACAACTGTTACAGCCCCTAATCGGTTTTTCGTAATCTCGACAATTACTTCCTTAATTGAAGAATCAATGCCAACTTCCGGCTTATTGTTGTGTGTATAAAGGTCTTTAACTTTTAAATATAAACGTTTGCCTAGCGAACCACCTGGATGGTATTTGGCAAAATCTTTACTGCTAAATTCTCTGCACTCAAGTAAACTAACCGCAAGAGCGTCTCCCATCGCCAGTTGGGCTGTCGTGCTCGTCGTTGGAGCCAGATTGTGCGGGCAAGCTTCTTTTTCAATGGTGGTATCTAAAACAAAATCAGCCTGTTGAGCTAAATATGAATTTATATCGCCCACCATTCCGATAAGAATGTTTCCTGCTTGTTTTAGAAATGGGACAAGTACTTTAATTTCTGATGTGTTTCCGCTTTTTGAGATGCAAATTACAATATCATCGGTTTGAATAATGCCTAAATCTCCATGTATTGCATCAGCAGCATGCATAAAAATGGATGGGGTGCCTGTCGAATTAAATGTCGCCACAATCTTTTGTGCTATTATGGCGCTTTTGCCTACTCCAGAGATAATAACCCGCCCCTTGATGCCAAGGATACGTTCAATTATCACTGGAAAGTCATTATTTAATCTTTGAATCAACCCGGATAATCCCTCTACTTCCGTTTGAAGTGTATTTCGGGCGATATTTAAAATTTCGATGTTTGTCTTCAAACAGAAGTTTTTTAATTTAAAATACTATTTCACGGCAAAAATATGTTATTTTGATGTTTAAAATTAGACTTTCTAATTTTAATTCCGGGAGGACATGGAGATAAAGAAATCATTATTTGATAATTTACAGAATTTTTTTGGGTTTGATAACTTCAAAGGTGAGCAGGAGGCTATAATAACTAACGTTCTTCAAAAGAGAGATACATTCGTAATAATGCCTACAGGTGGCGGTAAATCAATATGTTACCAGTTGCCGGCATTAATGACCGAAGGTACAGCAATTGTAATATCACCTCTTATTGCCCTGATGAAAAATCAGGTGGATCAGTTAAGAGCTTTTGGCGGTACAGAAAGTATTGCACACTTTCTAAATTCTTCATTAAATAAAGCTGAAATAACCAAAGTTAAGCAAGATGTTTTAAGTGGCGAAACAAAGTTATTATATGTAGCTCCTGAATCGCTTGCGAAAGCTGAAAATATAGAATTCCTTAACTTAATCACTATATCCTTCGTTGCAGTTGACGAAGCGCATTGTATCTCTGAATGGGGACATGATTTCCGCCCTGAATACAGAAAGATCAGACAAGTAATTACTTCTCTTGGCGAGAATATACCCATTATCGCTCTAACAGCCACAGCAACACCTAAAGTTCAGCAGGATATTATCAAAAACCTGCAGATGACAGATTCAACTCTATTCAAATCATCTTTCAACAGGCCCAATCTATATTATGAGGTTCGGCCAAAACGAAACGTGATGAAAGAAATAATCCGCTTCATTAAAGGACATCAGGGAAAAACCGGGATTATTTATTGCCTGAGTCGTAAAAAGGTTGAGGAAGTAGCCGAAGCGTTGAATTTAAATGGAATAAAGGCTCTCCCTTATCACGCGGGATTAGATCCCAAAACGAGAGCTGATACGCAGGATAAGTTTTTGATGGAGGATGTTGAGGTTATTGTTGCTACCATTGCTTTCGGGATGGGGATAGATAAACCCGATGTTCGTTATGTGATCCATCATGATATTCCGAAGTCTATGGAAGGTTATTACCAGGAGACTGGTCGGGCCGGAAGAGACGGCGGAGAAGGTCAGTGTATAGCATTTTATGCGGAAAAAGACATTGACAAGCTTGCTAAATTCATGAAAGATAAGCCGGTTTCTGAACGTGAAATCGGGACACAGATATTAAAAGAAGTTATTGATTACGCAGAATCTTCTGTGTGCAGAAGAAAACAAATTCTGCACTATTTTGGCGAAAATTTTAATGAAGCAGGGTGTAACAATATGTGCGATTGTTGTCGGGCACCAAAAACTCATTTTGACGCTTCTGATAACCTGAAGAAAACGCTGAAAGCTGTTTTGGAACTCGGAGAAAAATTCGACGATCATCATATCATTAACATTATGATGGGAGTCGAGACTTCGCAAATAACTGCTTACGACCATCATAAATTATCTTATTTCGGAAGCGGAAAGGAAGACGGTTTAATATACTGGAAGTCATTGCTGAGGCAAGCTCTTTTAAATAATTATCTTTCGAAGGATATTGATAATTACGGCCTGCTTCATTTAACTAAATCGGGAAAGTCATTTATCGATAATCCTCATTCATTAAGGTTTATTCTAAATCGGGTGATGGAAACCGCAGAGGATGATCAGGAAGATGGGGCCCAGCAGGGAGCAGGCACATTGGATACCGCTTTGCTTCAAATGCTTAAAGATCTGCGGAAGCGTATCGCTAAGCAAAAAAATCTTCCACCTTTTGTAATTTTCCAGGATCCTTCTCTGGAGGAAATGTGTACTCATTACCCGATTACGGTTGGCGAATTAAAGCAAATTCATGGCGTGGGTTCTGGTAAAGCTATGAAATTTGGCTCTCAGTTTATAGAATTGATTAGCAAATACGTAGAAGAGAATGACATCGACAGGCCAGTGGATCTTGTTATTAAAAGTGCGGCGAATAAATCGGCTTTAAAGGTGTCTATTATTCAGAATATAGACAAGCAACTGGCTCTTGACGATATTGCTTCTTCCAAAGGGATTTCATATGAAGATATTCTAAGAGAAGTTGAAACTATTGTTAGTTCAGGTACTAAGCTGAATTTGAATTATTATATCGATGAAATGATTGATGAAGACCGTCAGGATGAAGTTTTTGATTATTTCAGAAGTGCAGAAGTGGATTCTATTGATGAAGCTTTAAAAGAATTGGGAAGCGATGATTATACCCGAGAAGAACTCCAGCTAATGCGTATTAAATTTTTATCCGAATTAGGAAACTAATGATCAATAATCTTTCTCAAATTAAATATTCTGAATCTGACAATTTCTTTTTGATGGCAGGCCCTTGCGCCATTGAAGGCGAAGATATGGCGATGCGCATTGCTGAAAAGGTTGTTCAGATTACAGATAAACTTCAGATCCCCTACATATTTAAAGGGTCGTACAGAAAAGCAAATCGCTCAAGAATTGATTCTTTTACAGGGATTGGTGATGAAAACGCATTGAAAATTCTTGCCAGGATAAACAGAGAATTTGGCATTCCAACCGTAACGGATATTCATGCTGCAGAGGAAGCAGAAATGGCGGCTCAATACGTTGATGTATTGCAGATCCCGGCATTTCTATGTCGCCAAACTGATCTGCTGGTTGCTGCAGCTAAAACCGGAAAGGTTGTAAATATCAAAAAAGGACAGTTCCTGTCTGCAGGGTCCATGAAATTTGCTGTAGATAAGGTGCGGGACAGCGGTAATGATAAAGTTATTTTAACCGATCGTGGAAATACTTTCGGTTATCAGGATCTTATCGTTGATTTTCGCGGGATTCCGGAGATGAGATCGTTCGGAGTGCCTGTCGTGATGGATTGTACCCACTCATTGCAACAGCCAAATCAAACTTCGGGAGTAACTGGAGGCAAACCTACCTTGATTGAAACTATTGCGAAAGCTGCAATTGCGGTTGGAGCCGATGGTTTGTTTATTGAAACCCATCCGGAACCAGAGCATGCAAAGTCAGATGGAGCGAATATGTTGCACCTGTCTTTACTCGAGAACTTATTAGAGAAGCTCATCAGAATACGACAAGCAGTCAATCAATAAGCTCTAGTTAAATATTGATTGACTTTCATTCCCGACCGAATCTGTATCATTAAACAGAAATAGTATATTTGGCTCCCTTACAATAAAATGAAAACGGAACAAAAACTTACCCCAGAGGTGCTTGATAAATATGAACTGGTTGTCGGTTTGGAAATACATGCCCAGCTGTCAACGAATACAAAGATTTTTTCCTCAGATCCTGCATCATTTGGCGCTGAGCCAAATCATCATACAAGTATTGTTTCTTTAGGCTTACCCGGCTCTTTGCCTAAGCTGAATAAAAAAGTCGTATCCTTTGCAGTGAAAATGGGTTTGGCAACCAATTGCACCATTAATAAAGTAAATAGGTTCGATCGTAAAAATTATTTTTATGCTGATCTTCCGAAAGGGTATCAAATCACCCAGGATCATTTGCCCATTTGTCAGCAGGGCTTTGTTTCTATTAGCGTAAAAGATCAGCCGAAAAAAAATATCCGTTTAAATCGTATCCATATGGAAGAAGATGCGGGTAAGAGTATTCATGACAAAGATGACAAGTGTTCTTTAATCGATTTAAACCGCGCTGGTGTACCTCTCGTGGAAATAGTGTCTGAACCAGATTTAAGGTCGGCAGAAGAAGCTGCGGCTTATTTGAGCGAAATCAGAAAGCTTGTTCGGTATCTTGAAATTTGTGATGGGAATATGGAAGAAGGCAGTTTACGTTGTGATGCCAACATTTCTGTTCGGTTAAAGGGAGCAACTGAATATGGATCAAGATGCGAAGTGAAAAATCTTAACTCTATCCGAAATCTTCAGCGGGCAGTGAATTACGAATTTCGCAGACAGATAGAAGTAATTGAGAATGGCGGGAAAATTGATCAAAATACGTTGAATTTTGACGCAGCAAGTGGAGTAACATCCGTTTTGCGTTCTAAGGAAATGGCCTATGACTACCGTTATTTCCCTGAGCCAGACTTGCCTCCTTTGGTGCTAAGCGAAGAATTTGTCGATAAAATTAAGAGCGACCTTCCGGAGCTTCCGGAACAAAGGGTTAAACGATATACAGAAAGTTTTGGATTGTCTGATTATGATGCTTATTTGCTTACATCTGATAGATCGGTGTCCGATTATTTTCAGGAAGTAGTAAAGTTTACAGATAATTACAAGTCGGCTGCCAACTGGGTTAGCGGTCCGATCCAGTCTTATTTAAACGAGAATCCCAAAGGGAAACTTTTGGAACAAATTCCGGCGGAATCTGTTGCCACAATAATTTCGTTAGTTGATGATAAGAAAATAAATAATACGGCGGCTACTCAGCAGTTGTTTCCCGAATTGATTAAGAATCCCAGAATGGATGTTCTTGATATGGTACAGGAGTTGAATCTTCTTATCGACACTGGCGGTGACGAGCTGATGCAATACATAGATCAGGCAATTTCTATGTATCCTGATAAAGTTACCGAGTACAATAAGGGCAAAAAAGGAGTTCTGGGATTATTTATGGGTGAAGTAATGAAATTATCCAAAGGAAAAATAGATCCTAAAACCGCAAATAAATTGGTTGTTGAGAAATTAGACTCATTGAAGTGAAGAAAATAATTGGAATGCTGATGCTGTTAATCGCAGTTTTAGCAGCTTGTAAAAATAGCGATGAGGTTACCCTGAGCGGTAAATTTGAGAATGCGGCAGGGCTGAAAAGTATAGCAATTTACAAAGGCGATAAACTCGTTGATTCAGCTATTCTAAATGATAAAGGTGAATTTAAATTTAGTTTTATTTCTCCGGAAAATGATTTTTATTACCTATCAGCAGGGCAAAAAACGTATCCTCTTATTGCGAAAAATGGAGATGAGATTGAGTTCACAGCCGATTATTCAAACGAGGCAGGGGAATATGAGTTAACAGGTTCGGTTGATTCTGAAAAACTAAAAGATTTTAATAAGATCAGCGCCAGGTATAGTAAGATCTATATGGATATTCAGCAAGAATATCAGACGAAAGTGAGCCAAAATCCAGCGGCTAAAGATTCAATCGAAGCTGTTTTGATTCCGCGTTTTGAACAAAATATGGATGCTTTTGCTAAAGAGACCATTGTTTTTAGTGAAAAAAACAAAGACAATCTGGCCGGATTTTATGCTATGAGTTCGCTTGATCAGACTAAATATGAGTCCCAGCTTATAAAGTATTCAGAAGATATTAAAGGCAAGTTTCCCAATACTGCTGCAGTTCAAAGCTTTTTAGCCAAAATGGATAAATTGAAATCACTTGCAGTTGGACAAACCGCTCCTGACTTTCAAATGGCCTCAAATGATGGTAAACAACTAAAGCTGTCAGATTTTAGAGGTAAATATGTGTTATTAGACTTTTGGGCGTCTTGGTGTGCTCCTTGTCGGGAGGAAAATCCGAATATTGTAAAGCAGTACAATGCATTTAAGGATAGAAATTTTACTATTCTTGGTGTTTCATTGGATAATAACAGAGATTTATGGTTAAAAGCAATTAAGACAGATAATCTTAGCTGGAATCATGTTTCTGAACTTAAACAATGGGACAGCGAAGTTGTGAAGCAGTATGGTATTGAAGGTATTCCAGCTTCTTTTCTTCTAGATAAAGAAGGTAAAATCTTAGCTAAGAACCTTAGAGGAGCCGAACTTGAAGTTTTCTTAACTAAAACCTTGAAGTAAAGTAGTTATTTTGTTAACAAAAGGTATATTGTTAACAATAATTTAATATAGCCTTAACTATTTCATGCTTTTGGCGTTATACTTTAGTGGTAAATAACAACCATGAGTTCAACAAAACAAAAGATCCTAGTTGTAGATGACGAACCTGATATCAGGGAACTGATTGAATACAATCTAAAAAAAGAAGGTTACCAGGTTTTTACTGCTTCAAATGGGCAGGAAGGGGTGAGCGAGGCCAAACGCTCTCATCCTGATTTAATCATCCTCGACATTATGATGCCTAAGATGGATGGTATTGAAGCTTGTCGCATTTTAAGAACCATGAATGAATTTAAAAATACATTTATGGTATTTCTCACTGCCAGAAGCGAAGAATACTCCGAAATCGCGGGATTTAATGTAGGCGCCGATGATTATATCGCTAAACCTATAAAACCCAGAGCTCTTGTGAGCCGCATAAATGCAATATTAAGAAGAAACAGTCAGGCAGATGAGCCTGTTGAAAATAAGCTTGAAATAGCCGACTTAACCATTGACAGAGAAACATATCTGGTGTATCGCAATGGTGAGAAAATAGTATTGGCAAAGAAAGAATTCGAACTTTTATATCTTCTTGCTTCAAAACCGGGCAAAGTGTATACGCGGGAGGTGATACTGAAGAGCATTTGGGAAGATTCTGTCGTAGTAACGAATAGAACTATCGATGTTCATATTCGTAAACTTCGTGAAAAACTTGGCGAGGATTATATAAGCACGGTAAAGGGTGTGGGGTATAAGTTTGATGGTATACAAGTTAGGGATTAGAAATAGAAACGGGTTTTTTCTGTACTTTTGACCTGTGAAATTTCCAAATTTTAAAGAATCCATTCTATTCGAAAACGACGATATCATCGTAGTAAATAAGCCACCTTTTATCAGTTCTTTAGATGAAAGGGAAGGAGGAGAAATGAGTATGCTGCGCCTTGCCCGGCAATACACTCCAGACGCCCAGGTTTGTCATCGCCTGGATAAAGAAACCTCGGGCTGTTTGATTATCGCTAAAAATCCGGCGGCTTATCGTCTGGTATCAATGCAGTTTGAGCGGCGCAAAGTTAAAAAAGTGTACCATGCGGTTGTTAACGGCACACATCAGTTTAACAATCTAGATGTCAATCTTCCCATACTTAACCTTGGAAATAAAAATGTTGCGATAAGTCGCCAGGAAGGCAAGGCCGCAGAAACCATTTTTAATTCTATTAAATTTTATAAACATTATACACTTATTGAATGCCAGCCAATAACTGGCCGGATGCATCAGATTCGCATCCATTTGGCGTCTCAGAGGGCTGCTATTGCAGGAGATGACATGTATGGCGGGCAACCGGTACTTCTTTCTGGAATCAAGCGAGGTTACCGCTTAGGGAAAGACCAGGAAGAACTTCCAATTATGAAACGCTTTGCTTTGCATGCAAAAGAGGTGACATTTAAAATCAATGAGGAGGATGAAATTACGGTATCAGCGCCCTATCCGAAAGATTTTGCAACATTGTTGAAGTTGCTGGACAAGTTTGACGTGTAAAGTGGTTGTTTTAGCCAATTTCCAATCAAGTTTCTCCCAAGGATTGTAGTCAACGCAATTGAGACCAAATAATCAGTCTTATTTAATTATAATTGACTGTAACGGCAAACGGAGCAATAGATGAGTATACACCCGGAGATTGGTTAGGGTTTACATTTAAAGTAGCACCTATTTTGAGCGTTAGCTTCCCTGCGGAAAGGGTACCAGTAGTTTCTGGAGAACTTGTAAACCCATTAACTATCATCGTTTCATTATTTGTAGAATTTACCATGGTAACCTGAGATGCTGGTAAAGTTATAGAGAATGAGTAGGAACCTTCTCCTGATACTACAAACTCGGCGGGAGTAATTGTGCCTGCAGTAGTAGGGAGGGTGGCTCCCCCTTGTGCCCGACGAACACCACTAGTATTTAGGATTATTATTCCAACAGATTGACTTGCTGCTATATTGCCGAAGTTTAAATCTTTACCCGGAACTTTTTCAATAGAGATAGGAGTGGTAATCGTTGCGGAAATAGAGGCCGAAGCAGAGCTCTGTGCAAATGATCTGGCAGAGATTACCAGAATCAGAGAACTTAGAATGCAAAAATTGAGAGAGAGCTTCATATTAATAGTAAAGTTAAATAAATTTCTTTACAGAATACAAAATTTTAATTTCGTGCTCAGTTTATACAGCCCTGTTGTAAATACGAGGAAGATAATACTTCTCCTCAGCCATTAGAGAAAACTCTGGTACTACAATCGTGCCTATGATTGGGTTAGCTCTTTTTTTTAAGTTTGCGGGCTCTTTGAGTGGGACGTGTGGAGCACATTATCTCCTGTGCTTTTAAGTAGCATTTAATCGATGAGAAATAGAAATAAAGCTCTACTAACCCGAAAATTTTGCAATATTATTGAATCAGCTCGATAAGTTTGATTGTGACTGCTAACAGTTTGGTTTTTACACCAGAGGTTTTGAGTTCAAAATCTGGTTAAGGAGAACTGGAAAGTACAAAACCGAGTCCATTTGCTAAGTCTCCCTCGATAGTCGGTAGAATGTTAATTGGCAGCGCCTCGGGAGTTGACTTTAGCTTAAGGGTTTTTAATTGTATTGGGTCGATTTGAACCGTGTATGAGCCTGGCTTTAAACCCATGTAGCTAAAATAGCCGTCACTCTCAGAAAGTGTTTTTGCGACAAGTTGCCCGTTTTTGTAAATGTGAACATTAATCTGACCCTGACCTTTTAGTTCTTTGTTTCGGGTTATGTTTACCATACCCGAAACCTCACCAACTATCGAAACCGGTATTTCAACAAGTTTAAGCTGGTTAGGGTCAATCGCTACACTTACAGTCGCGTTTTTAATATACCATGCTATATTTTCGAAGCTGTTTCGATCGATCTCAACAAGATATTTAACGTAGGGTTCGAGATCAAATATTTGAATTGTAGTATCCCTTATATTGTTATGTACACGCCCACCTGTTGTTCTGATCTTAAGTCCTGGCACTTTGGGCTCATTATTATCCCTTTTACCATTCATGTTAAGGTCAAGAAATGACTGAATAATTATTCCTCCTCTTCCTATACTGCTACGGTTGTTAAATCCCAGATATTTTGTTTTGCCATCATAAACAAGACTACCATTTGCCTGCTGGGTCATATTTGAGAAGTTTTTGCCTTGACGCATCGTAAAAGCAGTTCGGACAAATGAAAAATCATATCTAAGGCCAAAGCCTGCGTATTGAGAAGAAGTAAGAAAATTTCGGTCGAAAAAGATATTAAATACTGCTCGTCTGGTGAAGCGTTTTTCGAGTTCCGCTCTGGTTGAAGAAATGGTGTGCTGAGAATAATTATATTGTATTTGTGGTGTAAAAAGAAGACTGTGTGGCAAACGATAAGTTTGTGCTAAAGTGCTGAAAATGGTCGTTGACTGGGCCTGTCTGGTGAAAACGGCATAGCTGCTAAAGTTGGTGCTTATTCCTGCATATACACCGGAAAATAGCAAACTCGCAGTAGTGTATCTGTAACCGGGAACCGTAACCTCGTTTAACGTGAATCTGGAAAATGCAGAAAAGTTTTTTCTTTGAAAAGGCATTGACATAGTCAATTTTTTTTCTTCCAGATAATTGATATTAATGGCCTTTTGATTCTTATCATAGTAGATATAGTTTAATTCGATCTGGAGTTCTGATGGCGTCCTATATGTTAAAACGCCCCTGGAGCGTACCCGGTAACTATGCTCCCCCGTAAATAACAGGTTGTTATGTATTTTGACAGATGTGTTTACAAACGGTATAGGAGCGGATCCCACAGAAGAGAGATATTCAACTCCCCCGCCAACAGTAAAACGCTTGTCGACTCCGTAATTAAACGCAGCACGTGAAAACTTACTGCTTAGGGTGTCCTCAACAACTCCTGCAGTTAAGGTATATTCGAATTCTTCTTCCGGTAAAAAATTGAAGGGTACATTAATATTCTGCTCGCTCGTTCGCTCTTCTCCCCAAGGCCCGTAAAATCGTAGGTTAACCACTGTGTTTCCATAAATTAATGGAACATCAAATTTGTAAAATCCCGACGCATCTGCCTTAACATAGTCTACTAAAACATTATTTACATAAAGTTCAACGGTCCATCCAGGCTCGGTTACATTGCTTATCCGGTAGGTGCCGAACGAACGCCGGTAAGTCGTCGGCGTGTTGGTTAATTGTACTCCAACTACTGGAGAGTAGATAGAGGAAATCGTATTAGCCGGAATTTTTCCTGCCATTACTTGTCTTAACAAAGGCTGCTGGTTATCAGCAAGTCGCCAAAGATATTGTTGTTGCTTTAAATTGAAGGGCTGATTATTATAGTAATTAACGTTTACATTCGTTTCGCCACCAGCCAGTGTGCCACCTAAAGCCAAATTAAGTCTTGTAAGGGGAATGCGTTGTTCTTGCTGCGTTGAAAAGACGGACCAGTCGGCCATTCCCAGCTTAAAAAGTGAATGGCTCCGTTCAATCGAAGTATCTGCTTTTATTTCTCTTTTTAAGATACTGAGATTTTTTCGCATCAGATCCATCTTTCGTTCCTTAATTACCGGTAATTCATCTTTGGTGTTTAAAGTGATTGAAAGTCCGCGAAAGTTGAATGTGCATACCAAGCCAAATACCTCGCCGAAATAATGAGCTTTCAGATATAAATTCGATTCTGTGCGGATAAGATCATTCGGATTAAGTCTAATCGGGTTGTTTTTGTAAACAATACGGTTGTTATCCTTGTCAATAAGATAGGTGTTCTCGCTATTTAAAAAAAAGCCTGAAATCGAGTCCAGATCGGGAGAAGGATTATTCTTTAATTTTAAGAAATTAAAAAGGTCGGTAATGGCGAGGTAGGCCTCCTGGTTTTTAATTACTGCTGGAATTTCTTGTCCGCCTACTCTCGGAACTTGTACGAAAACAGAAATTTCGTCATAGTCGGGAGGGTTAAGTTCCTCTTTTGCGAAAGAAAGGGTAGGAGTGGCAGCATTTAACAGCAATATCAAAAGGCCGATAAGAATGCTCGTCATAACACAGTCGATGCTCTTCGGATATTCAGATGGCTTGTATGTATACTGCGTCTTCATGACAATCCCTTAAACGGGACCTTTATTGCTCTATAAATGTTACCGAAAAGGTGCCACTATAATTTCCAGCTGGATTACTTTGCTGGTTTCCTACTGTTAATGTGCCCCCAATACTTACTGTGGTACGTTGTGGTGCAGATACCGTTGTAGTAAAAGATGAACCTTTATCGGAAGCGCCCAGACTGAGTGTGACGGAACCGCCATTACTGCCGGATAGCTGAGTATTAGGACCGTTCAGGATAGAAATGATAGTGCCCGCAGGGGCTTCGATTTCAATTGTTGCAGGAAAATAAAAAACACCCAGATTTGCCAGAATAAGATCGCCGGTCGAACTACGGTTGCCACTGTGCGAAACAGTTACAGATCCTCCAGTGTTACCCAGTATGAAGGCACCAAAACTTAAATCTTGTATGGGGTATACAGAAACCGTTTGAGCTTGTGTTGTGAAAGTACTGGCCATGACAAGACATCCCACATATATGAACTGTGTTAAGATTCTACGGTTAACTTTCATACTTATTCTTAGCTTCATGCTCAGTACTGTTTCTCCACAAGTGTTTTAGTTCAAAGCTAGCGTTGCTTCCGCAAGGCTTATCGACTTGGCATCCTGAGGAGTGGTATAGATAACCTGAAGTTTGCCCTTGCGATAGTTAATGTCCTTGTTCTGCTCCAAATTTAGTATAAAACTTCGCTTCGGATTCGGTGTGTATACGGCCAGGCCTTTTGCCATACCCACCTGCTTAACAGTTCCTTCGGGTGAAATATAATTAATTGTAAGGTCGCCATAGACCGACATATTGCCGCTACGATTAAAAATTAATTTAAGTTTTGGGAGATTATTACTGTTATCGAAGGTTAGATCCGAAAGAGTTATTTTAACATCGGGTTCACCCATCCGGATAATAGTCGGAATGCTTAGGCCAAAGACTGGCGTCAATTTTATAGATATTCCTGAGCTCGTATCTGCTTTGGTATCTTTTTCGCCAAGCGGTTTGACTGGAGGAACCGCTCTGAAATAGATATGAGAACGATATTCGCCCGCAGCTAAGTTCGAAGTTTTTATAACCTGAACCTTAATGGACTGGGCCTCATTTGGCGCTAGTGTTACTGTCCGTGGAAAAATGCGCAGAAATTTGTCTGCAAAGTTTTGCCCTTCTTCAGGAGTTGTTATTTCTTGAAATTCTCCATTCTCTTTCATTTTATAATTAATGAATGAAATGACGAATTGGGCGCTATCCTGACCAGTATTTGCTAAGTTGAGTTCTTGAAACCGCTTGTTTCCTTCGAAAACAACTCGCTTAGGCATAACTTGCAGATTTCCTTGTGCCGAGGCGGCGGTAGAAAAAGCAAAGAAGAAAAGAAAAGCGGAAGACAAATAGAGGTAAAAATTACGATTATATCTTTTAAGAAGCGTCATAGATATAAATAAATATAAAAATTAAGTTGGTTTTAGATTATAGACAATAGAAAAAAACGCTTACTACCCAAGCGCTTTTTTCTGTCTAAGATAATACTAGTTATAATTTACAGTGACAGTGAATGGCGTGCCTGATACGTAAGTACCAGCGGCTTGGCTGTTTCCTACAGTTAGCGTTGCACCCACCGTAATTGTTTGGGCACCCCCTGCACTTAAAGTGCCAGTTAGAGATGGTGAACTTGTAAAGGTACCTACACTCATTGTCTCGACACCGGAATTCCTAGTAAGTGTAGTAGCAGTGGAAGGTAAAGTGATTGCATAGGTGTAGTTAGCCTGTCCTGTAATATCGAAAGATGCTGCCGTAACAGTACCGGTTGCTGTTGTCGGAAGTACTACACCGCCAGTTGTTGTACGTGTTCCTGCAGGTGCCAATACAACGGTACCACCAGTTGCACTCACAGCAATGTTGCCAAAATTCATATCCACTTGTTTTGTAATTGTAATTGGCGTGACAATTAAGGCCGTTGCAGTTGAAGTGGCGGAAACCTGCGCAAAAGAGTGCGTTGAAAATCCGAAAACTGTTAATGCAAGAGCTAAGGTTTTTGTAAAAGTGTTCATTTTTTTTCGTTTTAGTTATTTATTTGAAGAGTTTTGTTTTAACAGGACTCTACTACGTTAATATTTTAAATTAGGTTACCAGAATATTTTAAAATAAACGATTGAATGTTTCGGATTTAAGCGTTTTAACATAGCTTTTGTGTTTCAACAGCTTGGTAATAAGCATATATCACAGTTTTTTAAGATGTGCGAAATACTTGGTGTCTTATCGTTATAAGAAATAAATGCTAAAACCTGCCTTGGGTGAATGGCATTATCGTTGCGAGGTGGAATAGAAAAACTATATGAAAACCGAAAACATAAATCAAGCTCATACTGAGGTGTCAGGGGTACAAACGCCAACTTTTGATGTTGCCGAAATTATGGGTGGTTTGTACGGGGATGGAATAATAGCCTACAAAGGGGCATTTAGCCGAGAATGGGTGCAGCACCTGCATGAAGAACTTTTAGAGCTTTACGAAGAGGCATTAAAACGTCCGGGTGGTGCTGTTGGACGCGGGCCAAAGCGGCATTATGTTGAAATACATCCTGAAGATATTACCGGTTTTCTTGACCTGGCTACTCATCCCTGGATAATATTTGTATGCGAGACTGTGCTTGGTCCCGAATATAAGATTGTCGAAATAGGGTTTGATGTGCCAAATCCGGGTGCGCAAGTTCAGCCTTGGCATCGTGATTTCGCTGCTCCTGAAGATACAATAAGAGGAAGGAGGTTAAATTCATTGGCATTCAACTTGACTACCGTTGATGTGTTTGAAGATATGGGTCCTTTCGAAATTGCTCCAGGCACACAATGGGATTTACCTATAGATTTTCAGCATGATATGTTTCCACCCAAGGGCAATTATGAGAGATATGAGCAGCGGGCTCAACGTAAAATGCCGAAGATGGGAGATATCTCGGCCCGGTCCGCTCTCACGATACATCGCGGCACTGCTAATTATTCAGATAAATCGAGGCCAGCTCTGGTTCTTGGGGTTGATGCACCCGGAGCGAATAATGCTGAACGGCATGATTTGCAAATTACAAAAGCATTTTATGAAAGGCTTCCGCAGAGTTTAAAAGAACATTTAACCTGTCGTTTGGTGGATGCCCTTGAGCCTATTGAACAGGGCCATACTATTGAAGGATTGATGATGGGGGAGGCGTGATTGTGAGATTAAAGATTTGACAACTTTTTGAAAAGTTGTCAAATCTCGAAATCCAGGGATTTTACAGGATATTTGGAAAAGTGTCTTTTCAAATCCAAACCCGATTGAGTGGAAAACCCGGAATGAAGCGCCCCCTTCGGGCGCGTAATGAGGATTTGAAACAAAAGCGGGACTGGATTTCCAATAAAGACGAAAGGTCGTTTTCTAAATCCTTCTTTTTCTCTATGTATATCCTAAAATCTTCAACACCTGCTTACTATTCTGCTCTTCTCCGAATACCTCAAAATTGAAGGTTTCGTCGCGGTTACGTCGAATAATTACGTGTTTTGGAGAGGGAAGCAGACAGTGATGAATTCCACCATAGCCACTTAGCACTTCCTGGTAAGCGCCGGTATGGAAGAAGCCTACATATTGAACTTTGCGAGTTTTAGGCATGAATACGTTATTCATATGCGCCTCCTGACTGTAGTAATCCTGACCATCACAAGTGATGCCACCAAGGTTAACACGTTCGTATTCAGAATCCCAATTATTTACAGGCAATAAAATATATTTTTGGTTTAATGCCCAAACATCAGGAAGATTGGTGATAAAAGAACCATCGAGCATAAGCCATTTTTCACGGTCATTTTGCTGTTTTCTACCTAAAACTTTGTATAAAATACCCGAAGCCTCGGCACAGGTGTATTTTCCAAATTCGGTAATGATGTCCGGTTCAACCACGTCGTGCTCGGCACAAATTTCTTTGATCCGTTTTACAATTTCGTTTACCATGTACTCGTAATCGAAATCAAAAACCAGGGAATCCTTAAACGGCATTCCACCGCCGATATCAAGGGTTGTCAGGTCGGGATTTATCTTTTTGAATTTGCAGTATAACGTCACATATTTCTCCAGCTCATTCCAGTAATACGGAGTATCCGAAATTCCGGAATTGATAAAGAAATGCAGAAGAACTACTTTGAAGTTAGGATTAGCCGCAATTTTATTATTGTAAAAATCAAGAATATCTTCCATCCTGATACCCAGTCTTGACGTATAGAACTGAGAATCTGGCTGCTCTTCTGCTGCTATCCTGATACCCAAATTACATGGAATATCAAGCTCGTCATCATACAGATTAAATTCTTCTTTATTGTCTAATACCGGGATGATGTTAGAGAAACCATCATGCAGCATATCAATAATGTATTGTTTGTATTGATATGTTTTAAATCCGTTACAAATTACCGTAATCTCTTTACCTAAAACACCTTTCTTTTCAAGGGCATCAATCATCGGCATGTCGAATGCGGAAGATGTTTCGAGGTGGATGTTGTTTTTTAAGGCTTCTTCAACAACATGCTTAAAATGCGAGCTTTTAGTACAGTAACAGTATTTATAGCTTCCGCGATAGTTATTATTTACTATGGCTTTTTTAAATAACAGTTTAGCCTGTTGTATTTTTTTGCTAATCAGGGGAACGTAAGTAAAACGGAGGGGCGTGCCGTACGTTTCGATCATTTCCATCAAGTTAAGATCATGGAAATAAAGTTCATCATCGATAACCTCAAAGCCTTCTTGAGGGAAGCCAACACTGAGGTCTATAAATTCTTCGTAACTCTGCATTTATTAAGTTTTGGCAAAAATGAGATTTTTTTAATGATTTCTACGCTTATTCTTTTTATTTGAATTTTTTGTTACAGAATAGTTCAGTAGTAATGAGGTTCATTAGGCATTAGTATCCTTGCTAAGCCTTTATAGTTCGATTAGTTTTGGTTTTTTAGGGACTTTAACTGGTGACAGAATGCTTAATGATTTACTTCATCGCAAGATAAATTTCCGCGATCATACATCTAGCACTTCCTCCACCTGAACTTTCTATTGTGTTTAAAGGCGAGGCAATGATTTTGCTGTATTGCTCTAATTCTTCTACTTGCTGAGGGGAGAGAGAATTCCGAGCTTGTTCAGACATGACGAGCAGGCTGTCGCCTTTTGTGTTTTTTAACTGAAGCATATTTCCCGCAAACTTATACATCTGTTCAAAAGAAATATCGATGATTTTTTTTCCTGAAGCTTGAAGTGATTTAACAAGCTGATTTTTCTCTTTGTTGTCTGTAATCGATTCGAGACAAATTACAGCAAATGTTTCTCCTATACACATCATCACATTGGTATGATAGATGGCTTTACCTTTTTTATCAAAAGCATGGAAAACGATAGGCTTATAGCCACTTAGATCCGAAAATAGCTTTAACGCCTTTTCGTCGGTCCGTGGCGATATACAAGCATAGGCAATTTTTTTAACTCGATCTAATACCATGCTTCCGGTTCCTTCGAGAAATTTTCCCTCCGATTCCAGGTAACTCAAATCCACTTCAGTATCAATTTTATATTTCATTCGTAATTCTTCAATAATATCCGGCCGCTTTTCAAATCGTCGGTTACTGGCCTTCATGGGATAAATGAAAATCTTGCCGTCCGAGTGGGTAGAAATCCAATTATTGGGGAAAATAGAATCGGGAGTGTGTGGCTCGGGATTATCCTCAAAGACCAGCACATTTATATGGTTCTCTCTTAATATTGTGACAAAGTCATCAAACTCTTTCAAAGCCTTCTTCTGAACTTTCAATTCTTTATTTCTCTCGTCCTGAAAAGCATTGCTTCCAGCAGTTTGTTCATTAAAAGCAAAGTTTACCGGACGTATCATCATAATTGTAGATGCTGGTCCATTCGTGAGCTTTTCTCCTGGAAAAATAGGTTCCAGCTTTTCTCTGAAAAGTGGCATGCTCATACAATGAAAACCTCCGCGAGCTCTTGATAATTCTGCAGAGGGCATTAGTATAAGCGTATTCTCAATATGTTCTGCAGAACTTTCTCCGCTCTCCAACCGGGTAATTAAATCTGCTGCAGTTATTATATTGAATCCTTTTTCTTTAAATGCCTCCACTGTTTTATCGTTTCGCTCGTATCCTACCACAACGCCTTCTTTTAGTGCTAATAAATTACACGAGTCGGTCCATTGTTCGCGCACATCAAACGGAAATACATTGTTTCCTGAATAGATAAACTGAGTTCTTTCTGTGCTTTTTAAATCATTTTTGCTGATGTCATCAAGAAGAGCTTCTATGCAATTAAATGATTTTGGCTCGTTTATGTTATCAATTTCGAATTGCAGGATTTCAGGTTTTTCTTTCTTTCTTTTTTCTGAAATATAATCTACAACTTCAGACTCTTTGTCGGGTTTTTGCGAAGACATTGAACCCAGTACCACCCAAGTGTTTCTGTTTATTTGGGTAAATACGGTATCGATATGCATAAAATCACGCTTGGGGGGAATTTTTACGACAGTTACCTTTTTTACAACCTTTCGTTCAAAAAGCAGTTTTATGGCCTCGCTTGCTCCGCTGGCAGAAGTTCTTTCTGTGCAACCAATTAAAACGTGATCAGGACTCACAACCATAACATCACCCCCTTCAATGGTTGTTTTTTCGCCATGCTCTTCACCGGGTCTTAAAAAATCCTGAAGTTTATCCGGAATTTCGAGAATGTTTTGATGGTTTTCGAAAACGGGATGGTTAAAAAATATATATCTGGCTAAAAGAGTTTCCCTTGCCCTGGCGGCTTTAGCAGGTTTATTAATCAGTATAAAATTGTTTATCGCAATACCAATATCTCTGGTGAAGATGAGATTCGGTATAGGAGGGAAAAGCATTTCTCCGACAAAACGTGAGCCGGAAATTAAGGTCTTTGCCAGTTCCAGCGGCTCAGTGTGAATAAGTTCCTGCTGGATTTTATAGTTACAGCCCTCAATTGCGCAAACGGAAGCTGTAAGTGAGTTTTTGATGTCGGGCTGAGCGAGTATATCTGCTAATAGTTTTTCAAATTCAATTACTTTCGATGACGCGTGGAATCCGGCTTTGCCCGGATTGAAAAATGCTCTTTCATTTTCCGGTGAATCGATTTCGGCGAGCTTTCCTTTAATCTTTTCAGGATCAAGAAAATACATCAATATCTTAACGTATAGATCATATTCTTCCTTTCGGACAGTGTCTAAATGAATAATATCTTCGAACAGCCAATCTTGAGCTTGTGAAGGTGCAACTCTTCCAATACCACTATCAGGGCTATGAATGATTAGCGAACGGAGAGTGCCGATTTCTGAACCAACCTGTATTTTAAAAGTGCTTTTTTGCATAAGATTGATGTTGCTATTCAAATTTACCTCAATTCTTAAATATATTCTTCCTGTGCTTATTCTATAATGATTAATTTTGACCGATGGATTTTATAATTAAAGGAACCCTTGATGCTGTAAAGGCATTATATAATACCGAATTAAAAGAAACAGAAATTGGCCTGCAGGAAACCAGGAAAGAGTTTGAAGGTGATGTAACCGTGGTTACTTTCCCTCTAACTCGTTTGTCGAAAAAATCTCCCGAACAAACAGGAAGTGAAATAGGTCAATACCTGGTAGATAACATATCATATGTTTCTAAATTCAACGTAATTAAGGGTTTTCTTAATCTGTCTTTAACCGACGCTTTTCTCCATTCTATTTATAAAGACCAGATTTCGCAAGTTGGCTTTGGGAATTTCCCGGCAAACGGGAAAAAAGTAATGGTTGAATACTCCTCTCCCAATACCAATAAGCCGCTGCATTTAGGTCATGTTCGTAATAATCTATTGGGATATTCGGTTGCGGAAATTTTATCAGCGAATGGTTATGATGTGATTAAAGCAAATCTTGTCAACGACAGAGGTATTCATATTTGTAAATCCATGCTGGCATGGAAGAAATTCGGAAATGCTGAAACGCCCGAAAGCAGCGGTTTAAAAGGCGATCATTTGGTAGGAAAGTACTATGTGATTTTTGACAAAGAATATAAAAAACAGATCGATGAACTAAAAACTGCTGGTCAGAGTGAGGAGGATGCCAAAAAGAATGCTGCATTAATTAAAGAAGCTCAGCAAATGCTTCAGCAATGGGAAGCTGGTGACGAAGAGGTTATAACGCTCTGGAAAACAATGAATAGCTGGGTGTATGCAGGTTTTGATGAAACCTATAAAAAGCTTGGCGTAGATTTTAAAAAGTTCTATTACGAGTCGGACACTTATCTTTTAGGAAAAGATATCATCGACGAAGGTCTGGAAAAAGGTGTCTTTTTTAAAAAGGAAGACAACTCAGTATGGATTGATTTAACCGCTGAGGGCCTGGATGAAAAACTTGTTCTTCGCGGGGATGGAACTTCAGTTTACATAACGCAGGATTTGGGCACCGCTCAACTAAAATATAATGATTTCGGAATGGATGAATCGTTGTATGTAGTTGGTAACGAGCAGGATTACCATTTTAAAGTACTTTTTCTGATACTTGAGAAACTGGGTAAGTCATGGGCGAAAGGCTTGCATCATTTATCGTACGGGATGGTTGATTTGCCTTCCGGGAAAATGAAATCCAGAGAGGGGACGGTGGTTGATGCAGACGATTTAATTGACGAAATGGTCGAAACTGCCAAATCAAGGACTGAAGAACTCGGTAAAGTGGAGGGTTTTTCGGAAGTTGAAAAGAAAGAGCTTTACCGGCTGATCGGTTTAGGCGCCTTAAAATATTTCCTGCTTAAAGTAGAGCCGAAAAAACGCTTATTATTTGATCCCAATGAGTCTATCGATTTTCAGGGACATACCGGTCCGTTTATACAATACACTCATGCCCGCATTCGTTCAATTATTTCTAAGGCTGGAGTTGAAAAACCCGAATTCAGTAAGATTGAAACCTTCACAGCGACCGAGCGTGAATTGATTATTACTTTGAATAAATACCCTGAAGTTTTAACGTCTGCCGCAAAAGAGTACAGTCCTGCTCAGATTGCTAATTATATTTATGATTTGGCAAAGCTTTATAATAAGTTTTACCATGAAGAACCCATATTGAAATTGGATGATGAGGAGTTGAAAAACTTCAGACTGTCATTGTCTGAAACGACAGGTTCAATCATAAAAAGAGGAATGAGACTTTTGGGAATCGATGTTCCGGAGAGAATGTAACGTATTATACTTTAAAGCGGGGAGCTACCACCGGCTCCTTGCTTTTTTCGGTATACACATAAAATCCTAAACCGGATTTTATACCTAAGTTTCCATCTTTAACCAATTCGATCAACAACGGACAAGGGGTATATTTATCATCCTTCAATCCTTCCCGCATTACTTCTAAAATTGAGAGGCAAACGTCCAATCCAATATAATCTGCTAATTGAAGCGGGCCCATCGGGTGAGACATTCCGAGTTTCATCACTGTATCAATCTCTTCGACGCCGGCAACACCTTCCTGTAAAGTATAGATCGCTTCATTGATCATTGGCATCAATATGCGGTTAGCTACAAATCCGGGTGCGTCATTTACTTCGACAGGTATTTTGTTGAGATTTCGAGCTGTCTGCATTACCAGTTTGGTGGTCTCATCAGAAGTTTCCCTTCCCCGTATAACTTCAACTAGTTTCATTAATGGAACGGGGTTCATGAAATGCATTCCGATGACTTTATCAGCGCGTTTTGTTGATTCTCCGATTTTGGTAATTGATATTGAGGATGTATTGGAGGCCAGAATGGTCGCAGGTTTGCAATAAAGGTCGAGATTTTTAAAAAGATCTAACTTTATCTGCGTGTTTTCTGTGGCAGCCTCAACTACCAAATCAACATCAGTTAAAGCGCTTTCTAGATGAGTAAATAACCGGATGTTATTTAATACCGAACATTTTTCAGCTTCAGTTATAACTCCTTTAGTTAGCTGTCGTTCGGTGTTTTTTTTTATCGTTTCAAATCCTTTTGTTAATGCCTCTTCAGAGGTGTCTATCAAGTTTACTTCATGGCCAAACTGCGCAAATGTGTGGGCAATACCGTTGCCCATAGTTCCCGAACCGATCACTGCTATTTTCATGATAGACTTTAGATTTGGATAAAAATTGAATTAATCTATTCTCAAGCAATTGCCTAAATCTTTGATTTTTTCTTTGGTTAATGTATCAACTCTCGGCACACGACCAAGTACTGGAAAATTACTGTGAGCAAGTATCGCCTGTTCGGAATAGTTATCACTTTCATAATTAAAAATTAATCCCTTAACGGGGATGTTTCGTGCTTTTAAAAGTTCCAAACTTAAAAGCGAGTGGTTAATACTTCCCAGGTAATTTTTTATTACCAGAATTACTTCTGCCCCGAGTGTTTGTATTAAATCAACTATATATTCTTTGTTATTTAACGGAACCATTAATCCACCCGCACCCTCTATTATAAGATTATTATTTGTTGTTT
>CBFGOI010000040.1:0-34705 GCA_965650335.1 uncultured Pedobacter sp.
AATCACTATAAAGCCTCAGGTTACGTCATCTGATATTCAGGACAAAATCGGTGCAGCGTTTCAACGAAGTGCCAGTATTGATGCAGGAAAGGTATCGGTCACCGTCCTGGGAAGCATAGTTACTCTCCGTGGCAAGGTTCGGTCCTTGGCCGAAAAAGAAGACGCAGAAAGTGCCGCGTGGGCAGCACCAGGGGTCAATGGCGTGGAGAATTATCTGCAGGTTGAAATACCCGAATACGCCTTAGATGAAGAATAATGGACGATCAGGAAACAAACCTTAATCACAATACGCTGGCCTGAAAAATGACCAGACATAGTCTTTTGAACTCCCGCTTGGGAGTTCAAAGACTAAATTTTAGATCTTTAAATTACAGGAGCTGAATCCACCGGGCTTCAATATCGTAGTTATTATTTTATATCTCCAGATTGATGTTGTGATTCTTCATTTGTATTCAGCTTTTTAAGAAGTTCTTCCGAAACATCATCCGAATACACACCATAAGCATTCAGAAAAACTCCCTTTACATGGTATTTATCCGATTCAATACCATAAACTACCGTGTTATCCGCAGGATCTGACATTCCTTCAAACCGGTAAATTTCCGTAATTCTGAAATCTTCAGGCTGTAGGTTTATATTTTCAGAACTATTATGCAATGCGCCGTTTGCGAGGTTAAAATCTAATGTAAAACCTCTTTTTTTTAAGTCGGCAAGTGCTTCTGTTACTGTTTGATAATCTTCCATACTCATTAAACAGCAGTGTTTAAAGTTTGTTTACACAAGGTAGATGCAGTTTCTGGATTTTTTCTTCCTACTAGTTTATAATCTTGAAAAATGATTTTAAATAAGGTACTTGTCATTTCTTTATAAAAATCACCCAAGCGTTCCTTCAAAAATTGATTGCCTGCCCCGGATCAATTAACTTTGTGCGGTGCAAGTTTTAGCTCTTAAATTATTTCTTACCCCATTATTAACAGGTGCTGCCACCTGGGCAGGAAGAAAGTACGGACATTCGATAAGTGGTATTTTAATTGGACTCCCTTTAAACGCCGGACCCATTGCTTTGTTTTTGGCCCTCGATCATGGTAATACTTTTGCAAGCTTATCAGCAAAAGGAATTGTTTTTGGGGCAGTTTCTCTTGCCTGCTACTCTACAGTATATGCTGCACTTTCTAGAAGATTTAGCTGGGCGATATCAGCATTGACTGGATGGATGGTGTATCTGAGCGCAACTTTTTTTCTGCGACAATTCGATTTTTCCCTTTTGTCAACATTCATTCTTACCATTTTGGCCCTCCTTGCTTTTCTTGTCTTTTTTCCAAAATACCAGGATGAAGATTTGGAAATCGTGCCTCCGCGATGGGATATTCCCTTAAGGATTGTTTTGGCCACCTTATTTATCATCGGTTTGACCTACGTTTCTGCCAGTCTCGGACCCAAATTAAGTGGCTTGCTTAGCACTTTCCCAATATTCGGTACTATTTTCGCTGTCACAACTCATCATTTGTATGGGTCCAACGCATGCATTAAACTGTTAAAAGGAGTTATTGTAAGCTTATTTTCGTTTTCAGTGTTCTTTGTTGTGATTTCTCATTACCTCCAAACTTTAACGATCGGCTATACCTTTATTATTGCAACTCTTGTATGTCTGATTATCCAGCTCTTAATTATGTATTTAGTCAAGAAGATAAAAAACCCTTATGCTGGAAACACAGTTTCTAGGGTTTAAAAAGTAAACCCGAGCCATACATGAACTTTTCCAGAGAATCCTCGCGTGTCATTAGGTGGGTTTGAAAACCCATTTCCTGTGCGGTTTTTAAATGTTGCGGACTATCATCAATAAAAAGGGTTTCAGAAACATCCAGGTTACTATCGTTTATCACGTATTCAAAGATTTCCCTGTTCGGTTTCCTGAGTCTTACTAGGTGAGAATAATATACTTTCTCAAAGAAGCCATCGTTCGATTCGATCTGATACGTCTGCTGCAGGTAATTGCTGATATAACTTAGATGTATCTCGTTGATATTACTTAACAGGAATGTCCGGTATTTTTTTTTAGCCTCTAACAAAATCTGATGGTTAACTGGAGGGATCCCGATTAGAAGCGAGTTCCACGTATCATCAATTTGTTGATCAGTCAAATTTGGCTTTTTGGTTAGTCTTCGAATTCCGTCCCGAAACGCAGCTGAATCTATGTTGCCTTTTTCAAATTCGCTGAAAAGCGGATCGTGACCTGCATGACCGAAGAAGGTTTCGACATTGTCAATTCCCAGTTCGGTGAACGAATGCTGGGTTTTTAAAAAATCGATCATGAAAATCACGTTTCCATAATCGAATATGATGTTTTTAATGTTTTGCATGAATTATCAGCGCAAAGATGAGGATTGTAAAATAAATCAGCTGTTTTTATTGAATATTCTGATGATTTTCACAAACCGGCCCTGGTAGTACTCGTTAAGAGGAGTAATGGTGACACCATAGGCTTTTCCTGAAGTTGAATGGATGAATTTGGTTGAATCTCCATTTTCCACAATGATACCCATATGACCCACATTTCTGATCGTGCTATCTGTTCCGGTAAATAAAATCAAATCACCCGGCTTCGCCTCATTCGTCTGAATTTCCGTGCCTACATTCGTGAAATCTATGGAGCTTCTGGGAACTGCAATATTAAAGTGATTGAACACATATGTGATGAATCCCGAACAATCAAATCCTTGCTGAGGTTCGATAGAGCCATATTTATAAGGAGTTCCGATAAGTGTTTTTGCAAAATTTGTCAGTTCAACCGGATTTACATCACGGGTATCAATGCTTGAACTTGGTGGTAAGGCTTCGGTTATTTCATTGGTGTCGACAGACACCTCTGTATGATCGGCAGTGTCCTTTAAATCTTGTTGCTGCTCCTCTGTATCAACATTCCTGCATGAAAGAATGACCATTATTAAAGCCGGCATTAAGATGATTTTATTCATGGACATAAAATTAGAACGGAATAGTTGTTTTTATGTTTTACAATGGGGTTTTTACAGATGACGAGAAACTTTTGGTCTGTTAATATAATGTATTTCCGATTTTAGAGTTATTTTAGGAAAGATATGAAACGGACATACACACTTTTCGCACTGCTCTTATTCTTCGCATCGATTGTTAAGGCTCAGGTTGTTGATTTCAATTTTATAAAGTCAATAGTTTCTCTGGACGATAGTGCTGCAATACAATTGCTGCTAAAATCGGGCTATACTCCGTCTAAAGACGGCGATTACCGGTTTATTGCCGATAATAAAATCAAGGCCTATGTTAGTTATGTAAAAGCAAACCCAGCCGCTGGTGTTGATATAAGTTACTGGGCCTTTCAATCGAGAGGAAAGAAAGCCTATTCGCCGATTTTTAAACAGATAAAAAAGGGTGCAGTGGTGAAGTCAGGAACCCATTTTGGCAAGCCGAAAACTGAATACAAATCCCCTGAAGGTATTTATTACTATCCATTCGAGGACAGCATGTTTGATGGATTATACTGGATTTATGCTTCGAAACAATCGTTGTTGGAGTGATTTTATCGGATGAATAAATCAGCTTGCATGTATTCTAATGTCAAAAAAAAATGCCATCTCCTTTTCGGTGATGGCATTTTAGTATTTAAATTTAAAGCTTAGTCTTCCAGTACTTTCGTTACAAGTGCCGCAGCTTCTTTTAAAAGAATCGCTGAATAAACTTTTAAGCCAGACTCATCGATTAATTTTTTCGCTTCAACAGCGTTAGTTCCCTGTAATCTGACAATAATAGGAACACGGATATCGCCAAGTTCTTTATACGCATCAATTACACCTTGAGCTACACGATCGCAACGAACAATACCACCGAAAATATTGATTAAAATCGCTTTTACGTTAGGATCTTGTAGGATAATGTTAAAGGCAGCTTTAACAGTTTGTGCGTTTGCAGTTCCACCAACGTCAAGGAAATTTGCCGGCTCGCCACCTGCAAGTTTAATAATATCCATAGTTGCCATTGCTAAACCTGCACCGTTAACCATGCAACCAACGTTTCCGTCAAGCTTAACGAAGTTAAGGTTTGATTTGCTGGCTTCAACTTCCATTGGATCTTCTTCAGCAACATCGCGTAAAGCAGCATAATCCGGGTGACGGAATAAACCATTATCATCAAGATTTACTTTTGCATCAACTGCTAATATTTTGTTATCAGAAGTTTTTAAAACCGGGTTGATTTCGAACATTGACGAATCTGTATGTTCGTATGCTTTATATAAGGCAGCAATGAATTTAGTCATGTCTTTAAACGCGTCGCCGCTAAGACCTAAATTGAAAGCTATCTTACGAGCCTGGAATCCTTGAAGTCCAACCTTAGGATCGATCTCTTCTTTGAAAATTAAATGAGGAGTGTGTTCAGCAACTTCTTCAATATCCATACCACCTTCGGTAGAATACATTACAATATTGCGGCCTTTTGCACGGTCAAGCAATACACTTACATAAAATTCTTTTGTTTCACTTTCTCCAGGGTAGTAAACATCTTGAGCAATAAGTACTTTACTAACTTTTTTACCTTCAGGTCCTGTTTGTGGAGTAACTAGTTGCATGCCAATAATCTGGCTTGCTCTCTCTTTTACTTCGTCCAGATTCTTAGCCAGCTTAACACCGCCGCCCTTACCGCGACCACCGGCATGAATTTGCGCTTTTACTACAACCCAATCAGAATTGTACTCTTGTTTTAGCTTTTTTGCTGCTTCTACGGCTTGTTCAGGTGTGTCAGCAACGATGCCTTCCTGCACTCTTACACCGAAACTTTTTAGTATGGCTTTACCTTGGTATTCGTGAATATTCATGATTTGAAAATTTTTCGTCGTAAAACTACCATTTTGCATCTATTATTTAAAAAAATATCAAAAAATTGCAGCTTTTATCGATGAATTTCTGAATTTTTCTGGCTAATGCTATAATTTTCCCTCCGAAGCCTCTTACGCCCCCCATCTTTCGTCACCTGGATTTTTACAGATGCTCAGATTTCCCTGTAAGCTTTCCACCTTCAAACCTTTTACCTTTAGCCTTTCATTTCACCTCTTTCACCTTTCACCTTTAACCTCTATCTTCGCCTTATGCTGCAGGCTAAAGGAATACATAAATCATACAGAGATCTTGAAATTCTGAAGGGAGTCGATTTTAGTGTCAAAAAAGGCGAAATTGTGACGATTGTTGGTGCCTCGGGAGCCGGTAAAAGTACATTGCTTCATATTGTAGGTACTTTGGACAAGGCCGATAAAGGCGAGGTGATTATTAACGGAACTAATATTGCAAAATTATCAGCTTCTGGTTTAAGCGCTTTCAGGAATAAACACATCGGTTTTATCTTCCAGTTCCATCACTTATTGCCCGAGTTTACAGCTCTCGAAAATGTTTGTATTCCCGCATTTATTGCCAAAAAAAGTAAAAAAGAAGCCGAAGCAAGGGCAATGGAATTACTCAGGATGCTGGGTTTGGAACACAGAGCGGGGCATAAACCGAACGAACTTTCTGGAGGCGAGCAGCAGCGTGTGGCGGTGGCCCGGGCGCTTGTAAATAATCCCTCAGTTATTCTGGCCGATGAACCCTCAGGTAATTTAGATTCTCACAATGCTCAAAGTCTGCATTCCCTTTTCAGGGATTTAAGAGATGAGTTTTCTCAAACATTCATTATCGTAACTCATAATGAAGAATTAGCCGCAATGGCCGACCGAAAAGTAACAATGAAAGACGGACAAATCATAGATTCTACAGATTGAATATTTTAATTACTGCCGCGGCTGCCGCGCAAGCATATCAATTACAACGTTTATTGAACACCGATGATAGCATCTACCTGGCCGATTACGAAGAATTGCCCCAGGTTACACTTAAGGATAAAAAATTTCTTAAAATTCCTTCCGGCGATTCTCCATCTTTTGCGCATTTGCTTTTAACTATTTGCCTGGATAATAATATTGAAAAAGTTTATCCCCTGCGAAGCTCGGAAGTTATTGCCCTTGCAGAAGCCAGGCAACTATTTGATGAGTATGGAATAAAATTGATGGTCCCGGATAAATCGGAAATTCTCCCTCTCTTGAATAAAGGCCTGAAAGGCAAACTTATAATAAAGGATAATACTGATCAGGACGGACTTCCTGATCGGGGTATTTTCTTGAAAGATGATTTGTCGTTTGATTTTCAACTATTTACTGTTAATTAATGGAGAGCTACTCAGATTTAATTGGTAGAAAAAAGGCCGTTATTTTTGAACTTGACGATGTTCTGTTCCCTGTAAAAGACTATGATCTGCAGGTATACTATCTGTTTGCTAATTTTTTGGAATTTCATGAGGGATTTCCGCCGGCGAATGATGTGATCCAGTTTATGAAAAAAGTTTACGAGAAGCACGGGCCGGATAGGATTTTTGATAAGGCAAAGGAGGTTTATGGCTTTGATGAAAAGTATAAAGAAAATTTTGAGCGCTTGAAACGTGAAGGCCATTTGCCGCTTAAACTTCTTTTGTTCCAAAATATTTTAAGTTTTCTGCAGGAGATTGTAGTAGATCGGAAGCAAATTTTTATTGTTACTGCCGGCAATCCTTTGCAGCAATTGAATAAAATTAAGCAGATCGAATGGCACGGTCTGGAAGAGTTTCTGAAGGTTTATTTTGCTGACGAGATAAAGCCTAAGCCAGATCCGGATGTGCTCCGTTTCTTGATGGACCACAACAAATTAGCAGCGGCCGATCTTGTTATAGTCGGGGCTTCTGACTTGGATTCAAAATTCGCTGAAGCTGCAGCTATTGAGTACATACAGGTTTCCGACTTATTTTTGTAATATTTGTTATAAAGCTTATAAACCACACGATGTATCGAAACCTTAGATCTAAGCCCTTGCTTCAATTTTTGCTTTTCAGTTTTACGTTCCTTTCCATTTCCTTTACAGGATGTAAAAAGAATAAAGATTACGAAGTTGAATCGAATGTTTTAGATTCTGCATATTTAAAAACAAAAGATATTTATTTATGGACGGAACGCCTTCCATCGGTTTCAAGTTTTAAACCCAGAAACTCGCCCGATATTTATGATGTAGTGGCGAGGGTAAGATCTTATCAGCCACTTGATAAATGGAGTTTTGCCGAAACCAAAGAAGAAACCCAGCAGAGTCAACAAGGCTCTTCTACAGATTTTGGCTTCATGGTAAAATTTGTTCCCGGAAGCAATACGGAAATTCGGGTTAGCTATGTATATGCTAATTCGTCTGCTGGTTTAAAGGGAGTGAAGAGGAGCTGGCGGGTGAACAAAATTAATGGTAAAATAATCAACCGCAGCATTGCGGCAGATATTGATTATATCAATGATATTTTCTTCGGAGACCCAGAGTCGGCCCAATTTGAATTTATTAAACCCGATGGTACAGTTGAAGTGTTTTCTCTTCAAAAAACAACTTATACCCTTAATACCGTGTTATATTCCAATGTTTATTTAAGAGGAGACAGGAAAATTGGATATGTCGTTTTTAACGAATTTTCTGAAGCAATTTCAGTGGCCGAGTTAGTGAATACCATAAGTGACTTTCAGAATCAAGGTGTAAATGAAGTAATTGTCGACCTTCGTTACAACCGGGGTGGCTTTGTTTCAACACAAGATACTTTGGCAAATATGCTGGCTCCTAAATCCGTGGGGCGAGGGCAAAAAGTGATGTATACCTATGTTTTCAATAAGAAATATACTTCCTGGAACGAATCCTTTAAGTTTTACAAGGTGGGAAATCTCGATTTAACCCGGATTGTCTTTATTGTTTCACCTTCATCAGCATCCGCGAGCGAGTTGCTGATTAATAATTTAAGTCCTGTAATGAATGTTAAGTTAATTGGTGAAACGAGAACTTATGGCAAGCCTGTAGGATTTTTCCCAATCCCGGTTTTTCAATACAATATCTTTCCGGTATCTTTTAAGACGGTAAATAGTGTAGGTAACGCGGATTTTTATGGAGGCTTTCCGGTTGATAAAAATGTGGCCGATGACTTGATACACGATTTCGGAGATCAACAAGAAGCGAACTTAAAAGAAGCTTTATATTATTTTACAAACAACAGCTTTTCTGCGATAGCCCCTGATAAGATTTCCTCTGTCAGTGCCTCAGAAATACAACATGTAAGCGAGCTGAATAGTGGGATTGCCGATCATTTGCCCTCGGTTACTATCGAAAACAGACCTTCCCGAATGCCGCCATTCATAAGGCACTTACAGAAGCAATAGAATTGTCGGCAAAAAGCCATATATTTATCTTGAAGGGAATAATTTATAGAATTAGATAATCGGAGAGTAAACTACACGTTAATGCTTTTCGTATATATATCTATTCAATGATTAAAATAAACTGCCTTTTACATATGAAATCGTCATATAACTCGAAAGCTGTTTCATTGTTCTTGTTTATAGCCCTCTTGGTTAATTTGGCAAGCGGATGTAAAAAAAATGATCCCGCTGAAGATGCTCCCGTTCAGACAGAAACTAAAACTCCTGCGGATGTGGCTCCGGCTACAGGAACAAGAGATCAACTCACTAAAGATTCGATTTTTTTATATGCCCGTCAGATTTATTTATGGTGGGACCTTGTGCCGAATTATGATACATTTAAACCGCGGGATTATCCGAGTTTCGATTCAGAACTTTATGCAATTACCCGCTTTGGCATCAATCCTTTAACCAACAAACCTTACGAATTCCAGGCGGATGCAAACGGGGCTGATACATATGAGCCTAAGTACTCTTATATATCAGATATCACCCAACAAAATCCTGTTGCTTATGTCCCCGAAAAAAAGAGTTCAGTTGATTTAAAGGGAAATGGAAGTGATTTCGGATTATTGCTTGGCATCTACGGTCAAAGAACTTCATATACTTTATCCATCAAGGCAATTTATCCAGGCTCGCCCGCTGCCATAGCAGGTTTTAAGCGAGGAGATAAAATCACAAAAATCAATAATAAAAGCTTTGGAACTAATTACGATACTGAAATAAATGAAATAAACAGTGCTTTATTTAATAGCTCTTCAATAAGAATTTCTGGTACCACTATAGAGAACGTCTCTTACGACAGGAATCTCACTACGGCTGTTTATAAAAGCAGTCCGATCTATAAAGACTCCGTGTATACGTCCGGGTCGAAAAAAATCGGGTATATCGCTTACGCGCGATTTTCGGAAGACAATAATTCTTACCCTGAATTTGATAGAATTTTTTCCAAGTTTGTTCAACAAGGAGTAACTGATGTAATTTTGGATTTAAGGTATAATGGGGGAGGGTTTGTAACCACTGCTCAAAACCTTATGAATCGAATTATTCCGAGTTCTCTCAACGGAAAGGTAATGTTCACCGAGCATTATAATAAGCTGATGCAAGAAGGAGGGGCAACTATTTTGTCAAAACAGCCATTGACCGGTGTAAACGGTCGAGCTGGAACTTATGCTGATGTAGATTATAGTGTGAAAGCAAATACCAACTATTTCCAGAAGGTTGGTGCTCTAAATAGTGTTAAAAATGTGGTTTTCATTGTATCATCCGGCACAGCCTCCGCAAGTGAGTTGGTTATCAATAGCCTGAAGCCATATTTGCCGGTTACAATCGTAGGCTCAACTACCTATGGTAAGCCGGTAGGGTTTTTTCCTGTTCGGATAGACAAGTACGAGGTTTATTTTAGCATGTTTGAAACTCAGAATTCAAAAGGTGAAGGTAAATACTATTTAGGTTTAACTCCCACCACTGGGAATTCAACAGCCGATAATGACAATGTTAATTATGATTTTGGCGACCTGAGGGAAAGTTCTTTTGCGGCGGCATACAATTTTCTCACAAAAGGGACATTTACCGCTGAGGTAAAGTCGTCCGGTACTATTATGAGTCAAAAGCCAGAAGTAATATCAAGCCAAAGCCTATTTCTTGATAATGAATTTAAAGGAATGATTCAAGACCCTAAAAAGCTTAAGCTGAAATAAAACGATGTTTTGTTTTTTCTGATATTCAAAGCCGCTTTTTAACGAAGCGGCTTTGGTTTTTTATTGCATAATCAGTTTATCCCTGTATATCTGTTGTATCGTAACGCTTTTATCAATATTCTTAACTACTTCCAAAATTAAATTCACTGCATCTTGATAAAAATCTTTGTGAATTCTCGAATAATCGTCAGTGGGTCTATGATAGTCTGCATGATCTTCAACTCCAAAATATAAAAAAGGTATTTTCCTGGCGTGAAATGCACCCTGATCACTTTGATTCGTCCAGTCATCTTTACCCAATTTAGGGTCATCGTGTCCAAAAAGTAGTTTTATTTCGGGGTTGGCATTATTTACATGAGCCTTTAGCAAAGGATAGTGCCAGGTGCCCGCTACATACAATGTGTTGCTATCACTGCGACTGATCATATCCATATTTACATCTAATTTTATACAGTCAAATTCTACCGGAGGATTTGCTATAAACGCTTTTGCTCCCTGCAAACCCGATTCTTCTGCGTCAAATGCCGCAAAAATCAGGGTGTGCTCAGGCTGATTTTTTGCAAAGTATTTTGCAATAAAGAGCAGCCCGCCAACTCCAGAGGCATTGTCATCAGCACCATTGTATATTTGACCGTTGATAACGCCGATATGATCATAATGAGCAGAGATTACTATCGCATCCTGTTTCTTACCAGGAATGTACCCGATAAGGTTAGTGCCTTGTATGGTTTTACCCGAACTTTCTTTAAAGCTGAAAGGCTTTTTATATTCGGTATTAAAAGCACCTAACCCGATTTCTTTAAATCGTTCCAGTATATAGTCTGCTGCCAGTTTATTTTCAGCTGTTCCGGTTTTTCTGCCTTTATATTTGTCGGCAGATAGTTCCTGCACATCTTTAAACAATTGCTGAGGTTTAATGGCTTTTGAGCATCCCGTAAGGATGAAAGCGACTAGAAAAAATGATGCAAATGATCTCATGGTTTTCAATGATAACAAGATTGTATTTTAATAAGATGCCGTTCGCACATACTACCAGTTCTTTTTATAATAACAAATTTACAATTGTAAGTTCTACCTTAAGTAAAGATAGTTTAGCTTTGAATATGATACCAGAAATACTAAAAAGATATAAGAATACACTTTTTCTACTAGCTTTTGTGTTTTTTTTCGGATCAGTAAACGCGCAGGTAGTCAGTAAGTTAACAATAAATCAATTAGAAAACCGGGTTAAAAATGGAGGCGATACTATTTATGTGGTCAACTTTTGGGCTACATGGTGTGCTCCATGTATAGCAGAACTGCCTCATTTCGAGAGGCTACAGTTGGAGCATAAAGATCAGCCGCTAAAGGTAATATTGGTGAGTCTGGATTTAAAATCGAAGCTTGAAAAAGTTGTGATACCGTTTGTCAGGCGAAACAAGTTACAAAACGAGGTTTTTTTATTGAATGAAACCAACGAGCAAGAGTACATAGACCGAATAAGTAAAGAGTGGTCTGGTGCTTTGCCAGCAACCTTAATTTATAATACTAGAAATAACTTACGCAAGTTCTACGAAAGAGAGTTCAGCTATCCGGAACTGGAAAAAGTTTATCAGTCATCTAAATAAAAATCATGAAAAAATTACTTGTTCTATGTTTGCTTGGCATGAGTTTGCTAGCAAAAGCGCAGACAGCCGGATATCAGATCGGCGATATAGCTGCGGATTTTAACTTAAAGAATGTGGATGGCAAGAAAGTCTCCCTTGCTGATATGAAATCGGCTAAAGGTTACATTGTTGTTTTTACCTGCAATACATGTCCTTATGCAATTGCCTATGAAGACCGCATTAATGCATTGAATAAGAAGTACTCTGCTCAGGGATATCCGGTTATTGCAATCAATCCCAACGACCCTGGTACCCAGCCCGGAGATTCTTACGAGAAGATGCAACAAAGGGCAAAGGAAAAAGGCTTCAGTTTTCCATATCTCATGGATCCGAATCATGTAATTACAAAGAAGTTTGGTGCAAGTCGCACACCCCATGTTTTTTTGCTTGAAAAAACCAGCAAAGGAAACGTTGTACAATATATTGGGGCGATTGATAATGATACCGAAGGTAGTAATCCTGATAAGGTTAACTATGTCGAAAAGGCCATTGATGCTATAGCAGTTGGTAAAAAGCCGGAAGTAACCACTACAAAAGCTATTGGTTGTACTATTAAGTGGAAAAAAGAAGGAGCCTAATGGCTAATAATTGATAAATTTGCAGCCGGATTTATTCCGGCTTTTTTATGCAAAAACAAAAATCAGACTATTCTTTCTGGACCAAGTACAAACGGTTTGCTACCACAGAGATCTTGCTTTATCTCGTAATGGTTGTAGGAATACTACTAGGAATATTGATATTTTCTTAATTACAATTTAGTTAATTCCAATTCTAAATTATCAGCATCAGCTATTTCCTGGAAAAAATCAACCAGATCCTGGTATTGCTCGGCTTTATATTTTCCCTCATTTAACAGCATTGTCCTTTTATAGATGATCGTATTATCTTTAATTTTCACATCTGCAGAGTATTTTCCAAATGCTTTTTCGATTGTTTTTGAATGAGGGGGAATAGTTAAGTTAAAGCTCTTAGGTATCTGATATGATATAATATCTTCATCATAGTATCCTCTCCCAATGGTTACCGGGTTGGTTCGGTTACGCACTTCCCGTAAGCTACGTGTTTTATTAAATCCATTTAATGTGATGTGTAATTTACCATCATCTGTTCTGCAATAGCTAGCAGAGCTTAGATCAATAATTTCTTCGGTCTCTGGTTTTATTCCTTTGTTTTGTGTAAGCTGAAAAGATTTTATTTCGAGATTGGGGAGGGGATACAATTCAGGAATTTTTTTCTTTTGTTCGGATAAGGGTTCGTTAAGTAAACTATGATGATTGTCGTATTGTATGCCACTAAATAAGGTAGTCATTTTTCCGGCGATGGCACCATTCTCAGTTATCGTGAAATTTGCTGTTCTGAGCTGTTTACTTTCGAGTGCGGTATATTTTGGTGTCCGCATGATTTTACCCCCCTCGGGTGTGCAAGCAAGTACATAACGGTCATCCGTAAAATCACCTAAAAATCCGAACGGAGCATCTTTACTCGTGCATTCCAGCCAAGTCGTATCGTTTTTAAAAGGCAAACATAAAATGATATGATTGCCATCATTCATACTTGTAAAATCAGGAGAAATATCTCTTTTAAAAGATCCTCCATAAACCACGGTATAATATGATTCAATTTGCGCAATTTTTAAAAGAGAGCGCATGTAATTCACCAATCCTTTACAGTCGCCATAACTCAAACGGTCAACATCAGCCGCCGGATAAGGCTGGTAACCGCCAATTCCAATCTGAACGCTTATGTACCGAGTTTTATTCTGCATAAACTCATAGATTTTTTTGGCTTTTTCTTTAGGATCGGAAATGTCTTTTACTAAATCTAAAATGAGGTCCCTGGTTGCTTGTGGAAGCTCATCCCGGCTTTTTAATAAATTATCATTAGTCCATAATCCATATTCTCGCCAGTTTGAGAAGCTGCCTTCCATACTTCTAAATGCAAACTTCTCTGGTGCGAGTTTAACGGTGGTCAGGTATTCTTCGTAGCTCGGGCTGTAAGGCTCATCGCGAATAGCCAGCATATTACTAATGTGCCATTTGAAGCTTTTGATGCCATTTTCGGTGGTTTCATCAACTTTTCCATTATAATTAAATTCTTTATGGCGCAGGTTGAAACTTTCCGGACATATAAAACTTAATGCGCTGTTTTCAATAGCTACTCCGGTGGATCCGCCAGGAATCCATGTAGGAAAGTAAAGACTCTGTCGTCTTTTCATTTCATACTCATATTCAATAGTAAAGGGATAGGTTATTTTTGAAGGGATATAATATTTTACACGGTCGTCCTGGTATAAAGTATAGTTAGAAACGGCACTTCTATCCTGAAAATCTTTCTCAGATATTTTGAATGTAGGCATGCCGAGTTCATTATAAATAAAACCTCTTACCGACTTTATTGAATTGTTTTTATCATAATATAGAAAAAGATTAGCTTCATCTAGGGCGGATGAATTTAAAATGGTAATAGCATATTTTTGGCGATAATAAACTTCGTTTAAATCCTTTACTTCTATTACAGTCTCCGAATTTCTGATAATGGCACCGGCTCTTGTTAATATGTTTTTGGGTATTGATGACACCGCATAATTACTTTGCCCACTTGCATATGTCCCAAATAAAAAAAGACTGATAGCTAATGATATGATCTTCATAACTTCTTTTTTATGATGATATCAGACTGTTGGGTTTGAATTATCTTGTTATATAATTCCTTCAAATAAAAATATTCTTCAGATGAATACACCGATTTCGTATGTTGTAAGAAGCAGGAAAGTGTAAGTGTATTGCCTTCTACAGTTGTTTGTGTTATAAACCTTCCGCCCTGATTTGGCAAAGAAATGGCCAGCGGCTGTGGTTTATTCACTATTTGGAAGCTTTCTGGAAATTTCAGGTTCATTACCACTCTGGATTCAGAGATTGCACCAAGATCTACCGGGTAGGTTCTTTCTGTTAGTTTAAAAGGATTCTCCTTTATTCTGTTCAGAAAATAGGGATTTACATTTACCTGGCCATTTCCTTGCGCTTTTATTTCAATTTCGAAAGATTCTAATAGCGACTTTTCCAGACTATCGATGTTTTGAAATTCCGACTTGGTAAATTTGATTTTGGGATAGCGTTCGTCCAGATCTTCCACATACTCATCTGTCGAATTAAACTTTTTTATTGCATTTCGCTTATTATAAGCTTCATAACCTGATGAGAGAACTTGCATCCTGCCTTTTATTTTTCCTGTTTCATCTACTTCAAGATCCAGATTTATGCTTTGCGATTCTTTTTGTGATGCTGTTATGTCTATCCATGAAGATGGTTTATCAAAGCTCATCACCCGTCCCTTATCGTTTATACATCTTAAAGGAAGTAATCCAAATGGCAGCATGGGGTCAGTTGCGTCAAGCAGATAGTACTTTTCTCCGATTGTTACTTTACATATTACATAATCAAAGTCACTTAAGGCTGGGTAAAGATCGTTCAGCAGTCCGTTAGATCGTGTTGAGAGAATAACAGGCTCGGCTACTAATCCTGCAGAATTTATCGCGGTGACCAATGCAAGATTGATATCTGCTGAACTACCAGAACGGTTGTCGAATGCTTTTTTAATGCCGTCACTGTACTTACCATAATACCTGTTCCACTTAAACCAGGTTTGCATAAAGCTAAAGATGGCTTTTGCTTTATCAAGTTGTGATGTTTTTCCGGCAATAACCGGGGCGATTTTATCTTCAAAAAAATCTTTTTTCCTTAACTGAGTACCGAAATATCCTTCTTTTTTTAAATCGAGGTCAATATCTTTCCATTCTTTTGAAAATTTGTGTTTAATTCCCTGGTAGTCTATAAACTCTGTTAGTTCAAAGTACATGGCAGATTTGAAGTTGCTGGCTGCTGTCATGTAATCTTCTTCTATAAAAGCAGGTATATCTGCCATCGCATAAGTCATTTTTGAGCAATCGGCTTTATAGCCTCGGCCACGATCGAAGCATTCTCTGGCGATCTCTCCATCGCTCTTGGTTAATTTATAGGGTCCTCTTAGCGATACATTATAACTATAAACTCCCGGTATTTTTGCGCAATACTCACTGTAAATTTTGGGTATATCTGATTGAAAATCCCAGTTTCTGAATGTTCTGAAAAAGAATGGAGTTTGAAGTGTGTAACTATATTCTATAATACAGCTATCCCGCAGATTCGGCATTGCGAACTTGGTAATGTCATGATATTTGTCGGCTTTTGATTCTTTGAAAATCTGCTTTGGATCAAGTTCACTTGATCGTATCAGGTGGTCTGCATCGTTGTAAAATGTTACGGCCTTTATGTTGCTTATTTTTTCAAACGAATCGGCATCTTCTCTAACTGTGGGAATCTCGATATTGCCGTATTTAAATCCTTTGCTATTAAAAATCTTAATACGGACATGATATTCGAACATCAGTTCACCATCATTATTATTTATGTAAGCTGTACCAAACTCCTTTAAAACTACGGCATTGGCACTGGTATCTTTGTCGTATCGTTTTAATTCAAATTCTTTTGAACTTGGTTTACCGAAGGGAAAATCCTGGGCAGACGCCAGGAAATACTGCAAGAAAATTGCAATAAGGATAAATGTTTTTTTCATGTGATATTGTAAGGTTGTGAAAGATAGTGAGAAGTATAAAAGAATCAAAACACTTAGATTATTATTAGCTGTTTTTCAAAGCTTTTTATCACCTTTGTTTTACTATAAATATGAAATTAAATCTCACACGTCCGCTTGCATTTTTTGATCTTGAAGCAACAGGTTTAAATCTTGGTACTGATAGAATAGTAGAAATTGCCATTTTAAAAGTACTTCCTGATGGTTCGCAGGAAATTAAATGTATGCGCATCAATCCTGAAATGCCCATTCCTTACGAAACATCGATCATTCATAATATTTTCGATAAGGATATTCAGGATGCTCCGAAATTTAGTGATGTTGCACAGGAGCTTGCGGATTTTTTGGGAGATGCGGATTTAGCCGGATACAATTCTAATAAGTTCGATATTCCTTTGCTTATGGAGGAATTTCTTCGTGCTAAAATCAATTTTGATTTAGAAAGCCGGCGTTTTATTGATGTTCAGAATATTTTCCACCAAATGGAACAGCGCACTTTAAAAGCAGCTTATAAATTCTATTGTGGAAAGGATATTGAAAACGCACATTCCGCAGAAGCGGATATTCGTGCAACGTATGAAGTTCTTCTGGCACAATTAGATAAATATAAAGATACGGAGTGGGAAGATAAAAAGGGGAACAAATCTATACCGGTACAAAATGATATTGATGCCTTGCATTCCTTCACTAATCTAAGTCGCCCTGTGGATTTTGCCGGGAGATTGGTTTTTAATGAAGAGGGTATTGAGGTGTTTAACTTTGGAAAACACAAAGGTAAGTGCGTGGAGGAGGTTTTCACCGCCGAACCAAGCTATTACGCATGGATGCAACAGGGAGATTTTCCATTATATACCAAACGTTGTCTTGAAAAGATATGGGTGAGGTGGAACAATAATAAGAAGATCATCATCAAAGAGCATACAGAAAAGACCATCACGGTTGAAGTGCAGGATAAGAAGCAGGATCAGCAAAGACCTGCTCATCCTAAGAAACAATATCCTCAGCAGCCCAAAAAAGAAGAAAAAGCTGCTCCCTTAACTACGGACATGCTCGAACAGCTAAAATTGAAGTTCGGGAAATAGAGTCAACGGAAACTTATTTATATAGAAGCATTTGGAGACAGATGCTTTTTTTTTTCGTACACGGAAAAATAAAATCGCTAAAAAATAGCCTTTGGTATCATTTCTTACTCTGAAGGTATCATTTAAACTTTTTTCGTCTTTAGGATTCTTATCCTTGTTTATCAAAAAAATACAACGATGAACCGTATCCCACACTCAATTTTTATTATTCTGCTTCTCACATGTATTAATATGTTAGCATTTGCTCAAAAAAATCCAAATGTGCAGGATAAGCCGGTATGGGCTTCTGCACCAATAAAAATTGATGGTAAAATAACTGAAGATGTTTTTCAGGCAAGTAATAAAAGCACTTTGTTGTCCTATACCATGGCTAATGATGATAAGAACTTATACCTTGTTATAAAATCTACCGACAATACAAACAATAACAAAATAATGATGGGAGGGATAAAGCTCTCAATCAATACAGATGGGAAGAAAAAGGAGAAAGACGGATTCTCGATAACATATCCCGTAATTGTAAGAGCGCAAAGACAAAGAGGACAGGGCGGATTTGGCCAGAGGACAACGGGTGGATCTGCTGATTCTGCTATGTTGGCTATGCGCAAACAGCAGCTGGCAGCAGCTAAAGAGATTAAAGTTTTGGGCTTTAAAGATATCCAGGATAGTCTCATTTCAATATACAATGAATTTGATATTAAGGCAGCAGCCAATTTCGATGAGAAAGGAGCATTTGTTTATGAATTGGCTATTCCATTAAATCTATTAGGATTGACTTTAGCCAGTAAGGAATTTGCATACAATATTAAATTGAATGGACTGCAGTTCGGCGGAGGCGGAATTCGCGTGCAAGGCGGCGGAGGAGAAGGAGGACAGGGTGGCGGTGGCATTGGTGGCGGTGGTGGCTTTGGCGGAGGTGGACGTGGCGGCTTCGGAGGCGGAGGGGGTGGCTCAGCAAGAGGTGGCTTTGATCCTTCGGCCTTTCTGCCAACTGACTTTTGGGGTAAATATACATTAGCTAAGAAATAATATTCATCGACCTATTGCAATGAAAAAAATATCTATACTTCTTACTGCTCTTTTTGTAGCCGCTAAGATATATGCACAAACGCCCGTCGTTCCTGGACGTGAAGTAAGTGGTATTGTTAAAGACAGTACCGATAATGGAGTGATTGGTGCCGTGGTGGTTTTAAGCACCGGTACTGATTCAGTAAAGAGAATAACCAATAATTCGGGCGTTTTCGTTTTTAAAGATATTAAATCGGGACAGTTTACTATTACCGTTCGAAGCATCGGCTATCGCACGTTCAACAAGCGTTTTTTGTATAATGATGGAACTTCTAAATTGATATTAGATCCAATCGTTTTAAAAGAAAGCTCTAATATGCTCAATACGGTAACTATTAATGGGACTCCGTCTATAGTTTATAAAGAAGATACAGTAGAATACCGGGCAAGTGACTATGTAATGAAGGCAAACGCCACTGTTGAAGATCTTATCAAGAAGATGGAAGGAGTAGAGGTGGCAAACGATGGTACCGTTACCCATCAGGGAATCGCCGTAACCAGGGCTAAACTTAACGGCAAGCCTCTGGGAAGTGCAGATATTGCCAGTACGATTCAAAATCTTCCGGCTGATATTGTAGAAAAAATTCAAATGGTGGATGACTATGGAGATCAGGCAGCGAGAACCGGTATTAAAGATGGTGATCCGGAGCGAACACTGAATATTGTTACTCGAGCAGACAGGTCTGTTGGGAACCGTTTACAGGCAGAAGGGGGAATAGGTAATAATGATCGATATAATACAAGGCTGAATCTAACAAGATTCAACGGCAATCAGCAGGTTTTTGCTCGCGGAAATTTTAATAACACAGTTACTGGGGTTGCAAATAGTAATCAGTCGAGTGTAGGGACAACCCGTGGCGGCGGGCAAGCGACCGCAGGAGCCTCGGGAAGTGGAGGTTTGAGTACATCCGGCGGAACAACTGTTAGTTATTCTGATAAACTGAATAAGAAACTTGAAGTGAGCGGAAATTATTCCTTTAGGGGAAGTAATTCAAATTCTATCATTAACAGTTTAACTCAGCAATCAACCAAAAAATTTGGTGATCTTTCCATTAAAACCGATGGAACAATAGAACGTAAAAGCAATTCGCACAATATCGAATTTCAAATGAAATACGATATTGACAGTGCTAATTATCTGCAGGTAAGTCCTTCACTGGGATTATCATCTTCAGGAAATTTTAACTCCTCTTTTATAAGTCAAACTGGCGATGCTATACAAAATCGGAAAAATCAAACAGGTGCCGAAAGTAAAGCCCCTAATTATGGCTTAACAGCGCTATACAGTCATAACTTCGATAAAAAAGTTCGAATTTTCTCAACCCAAATCACATTTAACTCAAACTCCAGCGATCAGGATCGAACTACTGATAATACATATCAGTTTTATGACGTGACCAAAGGAGAGTTTCTGCCCGATTCGATAGTAAATCTTTTGATTAATAATGGAAACGATAGCAGGAATTTTAGAGCTAGTGTTACCTTCTCCGAACCGATAACGGTCACTTCTCGCATCGAATTTAACGGCCAAATTAACAGGAGAGACTATGATAACAATCAATTGACCGACAGCGTTTATAATGGAGTTATTGTAAGAGTGCCTTCATTGAGTAAAATATATAATTATTCTTTTACTGAGCAGCGATACGCATTAAACTATAGATATTTGAAGGGACGATATAATGCCTCACTGGGTGTAACGGCGGTACCCGCATTATTATCCGGATATTCTGAAAGTCTTAAAACGCCAACACATCGCACAAGCCTTAATATTATCCCAATTGCCCGAGCTGAGTATCGCTGGAGCCGCCAAAAGAGACTTTTTGTTAATTATTCGGGCAATGCGCAGGAGCCATCTTTTGACCAGATTCAGGATGTGCCTGATGTTACCAATCCTCTTAATGTAGTTTATGGTAATCCAAATTTGAAAGCCCAATTCAGACATACAGTCAGCGCCGGGTTTAACAATTATATTACCAATTCAAAAATGAATCTTTCATTAAATCTTCAAGCTACGCAAACTGATAATAAAGTGGTGCGTAACACAGTCGAGAAAGACCCTACCCGGAATTCCAGAGAGACTTATTTCATGAACGCCAATGGTGATTATTCGTTGAATACAAACTATAATATCTCCAAGCAGTTTGCTAACCGAAAATACCAGGTTGGCTTAAATGGAACAGTAACTTTCGCAAACTCGATTTCCATGCTCAATGGAAATAAAAACGTTGCCGAATCATGGAATTTTAACCAGCGATTAGGGATACAATTATATCCGACAACCTGGTTTGAATTAACTCCGAACGTTCGTTACAGTTATTTAAAGTCTGATTATAGCTTAAATCCTAAAAATAACAACGAAACCACAACCTGGGCTTTTAGTGCAGAAGGGAGAGTAGACTTTGTAGACGGGTTTTTCATGGGATATGACCTTAGCAAAAATTATGTAAAGGGCATCAGTGCCAATGTTACTAATAATCCATTTATCATAAATACATCTCTTTCAAAAGACATCTTTAAAAAGAAAGGAACCCTGCGATTACAGGCTTTCGATCTTTTAAATCAAAATAACTTCATTGTAAGAACTTTAGGAGATAATGGATATACTGATACAAAGAGCAACGCCTTAAGCAGATATTTCATGCTCAATTTCACACTAAGACTTCAAAAATGGACAGGAACCCCAACTAGACAAGGAAGGCAGATGATGCGTAGGGGAGACGGAAGTTTTATTGAGTAAAATTAAGATTGAAGGGCCAATTGGCCCTTTAATCTTAATTCTTTTTCACAAAATCGATATTTCTTTTCAATCCGGAATATTTGGTTCTCTTAACAGGAGATTTTTGAAATACTTTCTGAAATACGTCTTCTGTAATCTCTTCCCAATCGCGTGTGGACATATTCAAAAGCTCGGTATTGGGCTGGAATGCAATTTCATTGTTTAGGGTAGAAAATCGATTCCAGGGACAAACATCCTGACAAACATCACAGCCAAACATCCAGTTATCCATTTTACCTTGAAACTCGGTAGGTATTTCGTTTTTGAGTTCGATGGTAAGATAGGAAATGCAGCGGCTTCCATCGACAATATATGGCCCGACAATTGCCTCGGTTGGACAGGCATCGATACACCTGGTACAGGTTCCGCAATGATCTTTCGTGGCAGGGATATCGTAATCCAGTTCGAGGTCCACAATTAATTCGGCCAGGAAGAAAAATGAGCCGGCTTCTTTGCTGATCAGGTTCGTGCTTTTTCCAACCCAGCCCAGGCCTGCTTTTTTTGCCCAGACCCTATCGAGAACCGGAGCAGAATCAACGAATGCGCGGCCGCCTACTTCCCCGATTTGTTCATTTAGTACATGCAGTAATTCTTTCAGTTTATCTTTAATAACAAAGTGATAGTCTGTTCCGTACGCATATTTGGAAATCTTCGGAGCATTTGGGTCAGTTTGAACCGCTTGTGTATAATAATTCAAACCCAGAGAAATTACCGACTTTGCGCCTTCAATAAGTTTTGTCGGATCCAGTCGTTTATCGAAATGATTTTCCATGTACGACATCTCTCCGTTATAGCTTTGATTGAGCCAATGTTCAAGCCGTGGAGCCTCGTCTTCCAGGAATTCAGCTTTGGCAATACCGCAAAATAAAAAACCCAGACGCTTGGCTTCGTCTTTAATTATCTGGCTGTATTTCTGCTTATCCGAAAACATTTACAAAGATAAGGCGATTTTATGGACCAGAGCTATAAGGTTTTCAAAACCTTAGCTCTTAATTATCGTAGTCATATAATTCAGTGTATCCTCTCAATCTGTATAATCCTTAAATCGGTTAATCCAATCAATCGGTGTAATCCGAATTAATTAAATGCGTTAATCCCCGTAATATCCTGCCCGGTAATTAACAGATGAATATCATGAGTTCCTTCGTACGTTATTACAGATTCAAGATTCATCATATGCCGCATAATTGAATATTCGCCGGTAATTCCCATTGCGCCAAGTATCTGACGGGCTTCCCTTGCTATGTTTATAGCAGTTTCTACACTGTTACGTTTTGCCATTGATATTTGTGCGGCGGAAGCGCGGTTATCGTTTTTAAGAACGCCTAATCGCCATACCATTAATTGCGCTTTCGTGATTTCGGTGATCATTTCAGCCAGTTTTTTTTGCTGCAGCTGAAATCCTGCGATTGGTTTGTTAAACTGAATTCTTTCCTGGGCATATCTCAAAGCAGTATCGTAACAGTCCATGGCTGCGCCTAATGCGCCCCATGCGATCCCATATCTTGCCTGGTTGAGGCAGCTCAATGGACCTTTCATTCCGCTAACACCAGGTAATATATTTGTTTTCGGGATCCGTACATTATCAAACACTAATTCACCTGTCGCTGATGCCCTAAGGCTCCATTTATTATGTGTTTCTGGAGTACTGAAGCCCTCCATTCCCCGTTCAACTATTAAGCCCGTTATTTCGTCCTTTTCGTTTCTTGCCCACACTATTGCGATGTCTGCAAAAGGAGCATTCGAAATCCACATTTTTGATCCGTTGAGAATAACTGAATCTCCATCATCCTTGATATTGGTTTTCATTCCTGCTGGATTTGAGCCAAAATCCGGTTCGGTTAAGCCGAAAGCTCCGATTAACTCACCAGAGGCAAGTTTTGGCAGGAATGTTTTCTTTTGCTGGTCTGATCCGAACGAAAATATTGGATACATTACTAATGAGCCCTGCACAGATGCTGTAGAACGTATACCAGAATCGCCCCGTTCGATCTCTTGCATCATTATCCCGTGTGAAATGTTATCTAAACCTGCGCCACCAAACTCCTGAGGGATTGTTGGGCCGAAAGCGCCCAGGTCTGCCAATCCTTTCAATAGAATTTTCGGGAATTCTGCTCTTTGAGCATAATCTTCAATAATCGGGCTTAGTTCTTTTTTTACCCAGGTCCGTACGGTTTCTCTTATTAATTTATGCTCTTCGGTAAGTAAATCATCGAGTAAATAATAGTCGGGCGAAGTATACAGATCTTTCTTCATACAGATGTAGCTTGTATTAAAGATAAGAAATTGTAATAAGAAATAATGCTGAGTATACGCTTAGGCGGGCATATTCGTCATGGAACTTGAGTGGGCTTTCGGATATTTTCTGAACCAGCTACTTATTTTCATTTGAATTACTCCTAAAAAAGCTTCTCTAAATATATGTGTGCTCATTTTCGAAGTTCCTTCGGTTCGGTCGGTGAAAATTATCGGAACTTCTACTACTTTAAAGCCGTGCTGTAGAGCCGTAAATTTCATTTCAATTTGAAACGCATATCCTACGAACGTGATTTTATCCAGATCGATGGTTTCCAATACAATACGGCGATAGCATTTGAAACCAGCAGTGGCATCCTGTATTGAGATTCCCGTAATAAAACGGACGTACACAGAGGCAAAATAAGACATCAAAACCCTGCTCATTGGCCAGTTAACCACGTTCACCCCTTTTATGTAACGCGAGCCAATAGCTACATCCGCGCCTTCAATACAAGCCTTACGTAGTTTAATTAAGTCGTGGGGGTTATGAGAAAAATCGGCATCCATCTCAAAGATAAATTCATAATCGTGTTTCAGAGCCCACTTAAATCCAAATATATAAGCGGTTCCTAAACCTTGTTTACCGGCTCGCTCTTCGATGTAAAGCTTCCCTGCAAACTCCCCTTGCAAGTGTTTGACAATTTCTGCAGTGCCATCTGGAGATCCGTCGTCGATAACCAGGATGTGAAAAACATGGGTCAGGGAAAATACCTCGCGGATGATCTTTTCAATATTTTCCTTCTCGTTATAAGTAGGAATGAGTACTAAGCTATCAGATAACACTAATATTATTTTTTAACGGCGCAAGATAGTAAACACTTCTTGCACCACGTAAGCAGTTTATTCTATACCGTGCATTTTTTTGCGCAATGTCTTATTTAAAAGAAGTAATAACAGACCTGCTACTCCAGTCGCGATAACAAATATCATAAAGAAGCTTGATAAGGAGGATTGTTCAGATATTTTATCCATGAAACTAGCCATAAAACCTCCTAAGTAATTGGCCAAAGCAGAAGCAAGGAACCAAATTCCAAACATCATGGCAATGAATTTTTTGGGAGATAATTTACTGATGTAGGAGAGTCCTACCGGCGATACGCAAAGTTCTCCCATCGTATGGAACAAATAAGCTAAGCATAGCCAGATGATACTCACCCTGGCTGTAGCCGCTCCTGCAGGTATACCCATGGAGCCAAAAACTAAAGCTGCGAATCCAATTGCCACTAGAATTAAGCCCCATGAAAATTTTACCGGTCCGCCGGGACTTAGTCTGGTGCCCGAGAGCCTAACCCATAAGGCTGAAAATAAAGGGGCAAGTAAAACAATAAATAGTGAGTTTAACGTCTGGAACCAGGACGCGGGTATTTCGAGCGCATCGGCTGAATATTGCCTGTTTAACATCCATAAAGCCAGACCCCAAATGGTGACAACACTGGCCCCCATCGCTGCAACAGTTAAGGGGTATTCGTTTCTTATCTTTCTAAACATATTTACCCATAACCATGTCAAAACAGCTAAGGGTATTAACGTGATGATTGTATTGATTACTTTAAAAGAATTCGCCGGAAGGCCTGGAGCTAAAGCCCGATCGGTATAATCTCTGGCATATAAGTTCATGGATGAACCAGCCTGTTCAAACGCCAGCCAAAAGAAGATTGTGAAGAATGAAAAAACTGCAATTACAATTAATCTGTCACGGTCTATTTTTGTTAGGGGAGTGTTTTTGATGATAGCGCCATCTACCGCCACTGCTTTAATAGGTTCTTCGCCAATAATACCGAAGAATTTTTTCGCAAACCAAAATTGTATGAGTCCAAAGAACATGAAAATACCAGCTAACCCAAAGCCGTAGTGCCAGCCTACGGTTTCACCAATATATCCACATAGGAGAATACCTAAAAATGCGCCCACATTTATTCCCATGTAAAAGATTGTATAGGCAGAATCTTTTAAAGGACTTCCTTCCGGATATAGCTGACCTACCATTGAGGAAATATTGGGCTTAAAAAATCCATTTCCAACTATTAATAGAACACAACCTGCATAAAAAGCAGGTACAGCATCAATTGCTAAAACAATATGGCCAAGCGTCATCAAAGCAGCGCCTACAACAATAGCCTTTTTAAAACCCCAAAATTTGTCGGCAATTAACCCCCCGAGAATGGGCGTAATGTATACAAGGCCCGTATACCACCCATATAGCATCGTGGCAGTTTCTCTTGACCATCCAAGTCCGCCTTGTGTATATTCGGCGGTTAGATATAGTACAAAGAGCACTCTCATGCCATAATAACTAAACCTTTCCCACATTTCTGTGAAAAATAAAATAAATAAGCCCAGAGGATGGCCAATCATATCGTGCTTTTTATCCATGTTAATTTCCTGAATTTTGAACTATATCGGATTTGTTTAAATTAGTAATTTTCCTCTACAAGTTTTGACTAATAAAATCAGTCATTTTTTTGAAAAGATGAATACGGGTATTCCCCTATACATGCCATAGTTTTAGTTAGGATTGTTAAATTCTTCGCGATTCTTCTGTGGAGTCCTCAAATATAGCTCAGTATACATTGTTTCGTAGAACCTCAGGGTAAATACCTTCATGCAAACATAGTTTTTCCCTTCTTTCTTAGATGGTAAAAACTGAATGGTTTTGGCTGTAAATCTTCCTTCCTTGGAAAAGTCTTCCAGCGTAATCTCTTTGCCAATTTGGGCACTGGCAAGTGCTGGAATAAATAAGAAGGTAATTAAGATTTTAGTTGTGAAAGAAATATGGAAATCGGAACTATGCTTCATAAACACAGATATAATAAATGTTAACCTTATTCAAAATATGTTCGATATGAAGCGCTAAATCTAATAAACCATTTTTTTCTAATTTAGTTTGTTGACTACTTTTTTCGTTGGTTTTTTCGGATCATTATACTCTCCATCCATCCCTGAAGGCGGGTTTTTTAACTGAAGATCTAAAACGTATTTCCATCGGCCATTAACCAGTTTATATCCATCATAGGACATGTCTGGTCCATAAAGTTCATATTTGTCCTCAAGTTTAGGATCTGGCGGAGCAAGGTGGTCGAAAACAATAGTGCCTTCCTTTGGAAGGTAATTCATCATAAAGGAAACTTGCCTGTTGTACTCGTAAACAATGCGTTTTTTTCCGGTACGTTCTTTATCACCTTCGAAAACAGGCATTCCGAAGCTAGCCTTCTTGTCTTTAAAAGTCAGAACTTCAATTACCTTTTTAGTTGATTTTACATTGTTTCCTTTCCAGCCAAGTAAAATATAATATGGCGTACGCACATTGTAAAGTACCGGAATGATTTTATAATACTGCGATCCATACCAGTCTTCATTGGTGGTGGTGGTGTCCTGGGGTTTTTTATAAGTATGGGTTTGATCTACCAGAGGAAACATTTGCAATTTTCCTGATGGGTTGTTCATTTGAATAGTGCCATAATACCTGTAACTCCCATCCTGGTTCATAACATGCCAGGTGAAAATTCTAAATCTACGATCAGGGGATGTAAGTACCGAGATGGTTTTTAACGAATCAAAATTGAAATTGAATGAATTTGGTAGTTTTAACGTGCTTACCAAAGTTTTTACCATGGCATAATTTGCATTGTACCGGTCGGGTTCGGCTGCATTATTAATAACCTGATAGCTTAAAGCTTTTAAACTATCAAGATATACATTGAATTGCCCTGGAGCACGGTTTGGCACAGAATGCTGCGCCTTAATTGTTAAACTGATTAAAATTAATGTTATTGAAAAGATAGACTTCATTTATATTATATTTTCTATTACCATTGCACTTGCCCCGCCGCCGCCATTACAAATTCCGGCTACGCCCACTTTTGCCCCTTTTTGTTTCAGTGTATGAATTAAGGTTACTAAAATCCTCGCTCCTGATGCGCCAAGTGGATGCCCTAAAGATACAGCTCCGCCCTTTATATTTACTTTTGCCGAGTCGATATTCAATAGCTTATTATTTACTAAAGACACTACAGCAAAGGCCTCGTTAATCTCAAAAAAATCAATATCAGAGATGTCAAGAGCCGCCTTTTTTAAAGCCAGAGGAATAGCCTTTGATGGTGCTGTCGTGAAATTCTCAGGACTAAGTTGCGCATCAGCATAGCTGATTATTTTCGCTATCGGTTTTAAACCCAATTCTCTCATTCTGTCTCCGCTGATTAGCACAAGTGCCGCGGCTCCATCGTTTAACGTAGAAGCATTGGCAGCAGTTACAGTACCTTGGGTTTTGAATACAGGATTTAATGAAGGGATTTTTTCAAATTGCACGGTTGAAGGTTCTTCGTCAACGGAAACACTGGTTTTGTCGCCCTTTTTTCCCGTAATTTCTATTGGCACTATTTCATCATTAAAGGAGCCATCGGCTTGAGCTCTTTGAGAGCGTTTATATGATTCGATTGCAAAATTATCCTGATCTGCCCGGCTTATATTGTAATCGCAGGCACATTGTTCGGCAGCAGCGCCCATGTGAAAATCGTTGTATACATCCCACAATCCATCTTTAACTAAGCCGTCGATTAGTTGACCATGGCCAAGTTTGTACCCATTTCTGGCTTTGTCGAGGTAAAACGGAACATTACTCATGCTTTCCATTCCGCCGGCGACAGCAATATCTATATCGCCTAAGGCAATTCCCTGGGCTGCAAGCATAATTGCCTTCATGCCAGAGGCACATACCTTGTTGATTGTTGTAGCAGGGATATCCGGTAAGCCTGCAAATTTTGCGGCTTGTGTAGCTGGCGCCTGACCCAGGTTAGCCTGCAGCACATTGCCCATAAAAATTTCCTGAACTGAATTGAATTCAATACCGGATTTTTCTACGGCCGCTTTTACTATGAGAGCAGCTATCTGTGTAGCTGATAAAGAAGACAAACTCCCTCCAAAGCTCCCGATAGGAGAACGTACAGCAGATAAGATGTAAACCTCTTTCATTGGAGTATGCTAAAAACTGAATAATAAACGTTAATATTTATCGATCCGTATAAACTACTTTTGTACTAAGTTAGCGATTTATGAAAACTTATATATTTTTGATAGAACTAGGATCAAGCTGTGGCAAAATTTAGAAAAAATTCTCACCTTATTTTATATCGCAAATACTCATCTGCATCAAAATATGTTATGATGATTCTGTCTGTGCTGGTAATTACAATGGTTTTACCTAAACATGCACGGTTTAGATTTGAGTATGAAAAAGGGAAAATATGGCAGAATAAAGATTTAATATCTCCCTACAGTTTTGCAATTGAGAAAACCCAGGAAGAAATTAACATAGACAAAGCAGAGGTTTTAAAATCTGTTTTGCCTGTCTATCAGAATAATTTGCAATTAGCTCAGTCGGAGCTGGAAGGTTTTGCTACCGATTTCGATCTAAAATGGAACACCTCAGGACTTAATCAAAGATTTAAGGAAACCTATAAAGGTGTTGGTCAGGCAATTTTAACCGACATTTATAGTCAGGGTGTAATGAGCCTGAGTAAAAAATACCAACGCAGTGGTACGCACTATAACTTCACTTTATTAACAGAGAATATTGCGAAGCAATTGAATTCTTTAGAAGTACTGAGCACAGATAATGCCATAAAATACGCCGAAAATCAACTCAAGATTCACGAAAGTATACGGAACAAGGCATGGTTACTTGATATAATAAGTGATCACATTCAACAAAATTATCTCTATGACGAACAGCTGAGCGAAAGTATTGAAACGGAGGCTTTAAATAATATTTCACTTACCCGGGGGATGGTTCAAAAGGGAGAGTTAATTGTTTCTGATGGCTCTGTAATCACACCTGAAATTTATCAAAAACTTGAATCTCTAAAAGAAACATATGAAGATGACGCTAAAATTAACGGTAATAAAAAACTGATTTTCTTCGGTCAGTTTTTATTGGTTGGGCTCGTTGTATTTTTGCTCCTCGTATTTTTATATCTCTTTAGAAAAGACATTTATAGTGATAACCGGCAGCTATCCTTGATTTTGCTGGTGATTACAACGATGGTAATTGTGCTTACATGGGCCATAAAGCTTCAAATTCCTAGCGTTTATTATCTCCCGTATTGTATAGTCCCCATTATCACCCGGATTTTGTTTGATACTCGTCTGGCGCTCAATATTCATTTATTGGTTGTGCTAATCGCCGGCTTCGTTGTTTCTAATAGTTTTGAATTTACCTTTCTACAGACGATTGCCGGGATTACAGCAATTTACAGCATAAAAAATCTGATTAAAAGAGAGCAGTTTTTAATTTCGGCGGTATTAATTTTATGTAGTTATTTTGTTGCATATCTGGGTATTTCCCTGCTCAGAAATGGTTCGTTACTGGCGATTGAATGGTTTAATTTTGTGCCATTTATCTTTAGTGTATTATTGTCATTACTGGCTTACCCGCTTATCTATGCTTTTGAACGGGTATTCGGAATAACATCGGACGTTACGCTGATGGAGTTAACCAATACCAATTCCAAGCTTTTAAGAGAGTTATCATATAAAGCTCCGGGGACATTTCAACACTCCTTACAAGTGGCAAATCTGGCGGAGGCAGCTATTTTTAATATTGGAGGTAATGCTTTGCTGGTGAGGGCAGGAGCTTTGTATCACGATATCGGGAAAATGGAAAATCCGCAATACTTCATTGAAAACCAAAATAAAGGTGGAAACCCTCATGATGATTTGTCTTATGAAGAGAGCGCCCAGATTATTATTAGACACGTAAATAAAGGTGTGGAAATCGCTAAAAAAAATCATCTTCCCGAGCTGATTATCGATTTTATAAAAACACATCACGGTAATACCCGCATGGATTATTTTTACCAGTCATTCCTGAAAAATTTTCCTGAGAAATTTATTGATGAGAATATTTTCCGTTATCCGGGGCCGATACCTTTTTCGAAAGAAACAGGTGTGCTTATGCTCGCAGATTCTGTTGAAGCAGCGTCCAGAAGTTTAAAAGAGCCAGATGCCGAGAGTATCAGTTCCCTGGTCGACAGGATTATCGATTACAAGTTAGATCAGGGCCAGTTGAATAATAGTAATATCACTCTCAAAGATTTAACGGTTATAAAATCAATATTTAAAAACATGTTAATGAGTATCTATCATATCCGACTTGATTATGATATTTAATGAGACCAATTTGGTTTCGTAATTTGTACTCAAGGGTTAGGTTTTGTATGTTATAAAACAAATTTCTGTCACGACGCTTTATATTCTGTGCTTTTACTGGCAACAATTTTCGCCACTTGATGTAAAACTTGATGATGATGATCATTTTTAGTTTTGATAGCTGTCACTTAATATCTGTCTTAAAGAAATGAGATTTGAAACATGATTTGCAGGCTTCATAATTGAGTTTTAGCGATTTGTTTTGAAGGCATTAATCGCGATATCCGCCCTGCTTTTTCACATTTAATATTATTTAATTAAAGATCCACCCCATCGATCCAAAATGACCAAAACAATTTTTATAGCATCAGCAGAACCTTTCAGTGGAAAATCTCTCATTGCTTTAGGCTTAGTTAACATGTTACTCGGTAAAGCTCAGAAGATTGGTTATTTCAAGCCAATTATTAATCACGATCCAAAAGAGAAAAAAGACGTTCATATTCAAACAATAATTGAGCATTTTGGCCTTCCTATTAATTTCGAAGATGCTTATGCTTTTACCCGTCAGGAGGCGATGCGTCATCTGGAAAGTGAGAGTCAGGGCGAGATGATCGATACCATTATCAGTAAATTTAAAAAGCTCGAGGAAAATTACGATTTCACTATTCTGGAAGGGAGTGATTACGAAGGCGAAGGCGCAGCTTTTGAATTTGAATCGAACATAAAAATTGCGAAAAATCTTAATGCTCCGGTAATGCTTGTTGTTTCAGGAGAAAAAAAGGCCACGGCACAGGTTATAAACGATGTTTTAAACCTTTTGCGTAATTTTGAAGCCCGTGAAGTGCAGGTTTTGGCTATTGTAGCTAATAAAGTAGAGCCCGAGCAAGTTGATGATGTTCGATCGATATTAAGTGCTCAGTTACCTGCAGATACTATTCTGGCGATCATTCCCGCGGATAAAGCGCTTAAGAATCCAACTTTAAAAGATCTTTATCAGCACCTGGGCGGTAAATTGCTATTTGGTGAAGAATATCTTTCTAATCAGGTAGATAACTTTGTTACGGGTGCCATGCATGTGCCTAATTTTTTAAACCATATAAAGGAGAATGTTTTAATTGTTACACCCGGTGATCGTGGAGATATTATTATTGGGTCCTTACAAGCCAATCTTTCTACCAGTTATCCAAAAGTTGCAGGTATTATACTTACTGCGGGCTCGGAACCTGAAGAACCAATTGTGCGGCTGATTAAGGGTTTGCAGAATGTGGTCCCCATTATTTCCGTCCAGACGGGAACCTTTCAAACGATAACTGAGATTGCCTCGGTGAAACCACGCATAACTACAGATAACGTAAAAAAAATCCAGCTAGCAATTGATACGTTTAATAAATATGTAGATGTTTTATCTCTGGATAAAAAGATTGTTACCTATGAATCGGATGGTATGACCCCGCATATGTTCCAGTATCAGTTAGGTAAGTGGGCTAAGCAGAAGATAAAAAACATTGTTCTTCCCGAAGGGAATGACGACCGTGTTTTAAAAGCTGCGGCCAGGTTAATATCACAAGAAATTGTTACGCTGACACTCCTGGGTAACCCTGTTGAAATTGGTGCTTCTTTAAAACGTTTAGGTATTCATTTAGACGAACGTGTTAAAATAATAGATCCTGCTGATTCTGATTATTACTCTAATTACGTGGAGACATTGTATCAGCTAAGGAAGGACAAAAATGTGACTTTAGAAATGGCACGGGATTTAATGACGGATGTATCTTATTTTGGTACAATGATGGTATTTAAAGGTGATGCAGATGGGATGGTTTCCGGCGCTACCCATACCACACAACACACCATCAGACCAGCCTTGCAGTTTGTAAAAACTAAACCGGGGATTTCTACGGTATCTTCTGTGTTCTTTATGTGTCTCGAAGATCGGGTTTCGATTTTTGGCGATTGTGCGGTTAACCCGAATCCAACAGCAGACCAACTGGCTGAGATTGCAATCTCGTCGGCCGAAACCAGCAAGCGTTTTGGCATAGAACCCCGGATCGCCATGCTATCCTATTCGTCAGGTACATCGGGGGTTGGCGAAGACGTAGAAAAGGTAAGACGTGCGACAGAAATTGTAAAAGAAAAACGCCCAGACCTGAAAGTTGAAGGACCTATTCAATACGACGCCGCAGTTGATCCGGTAGTTGGAAAACAAAAAATGCCGAATTCGGATGTTGCAGGGCAAGCCAGCGTTTTGATTTTCCCGGATTTAAACACCGGTAACAATACATATAAAGCGGTACAACGCGAAACCGGTGCTTTGGCGATCGGGCCCATGTTGCAGGGACTCAATAAACCTGTTAATGATTTGAGTCGTGGTTGCACCGTGGATGATATTTTTAATACGGTAATTATTACGGCTATTCAAGCTCAAGATGAGGCCTTTTAATCCGACTTATACTTAACACTGGGTACCAAGTACTAGCTACTTAATACTTGGTACTTCGTACCTAATACCAGATATTTAATACTTAAACTTCCTTTTCATTCATGAACATATTTATAATAAATTCAGGCAGTAGCTCTATAAAATATCAATTTTTCAAAATGCCATCCGAGCAGCCAATATGCAGCGGACTGGTAGAAAGAATTGGCTTGGAAAATTCGATTATTACCCATAAGGTTTATACAGATGGGGAAGAAAAAGTAGTCAGACGAACGCTTGATTTGCCGGATCATGAAGCCGGGATGTTCGAAGTGGGGCATCTGTTGACTGAGGCCGGCATTGGTGTTATTCAAAATCCCGACGAGATTGAAGTAGTGGGGCATAGGATAGTGCATGGTGGCGAGAGTTTCTCTAAAACAACGATCATTACATCGGAAGTAAAAGACGAAATAAAGAAATTATTTCCACTTGCTCCTTTGCACAATCCAGGAGGATATTTGGGTATTGAGGTAGCCGAGAAGATATTTACCAAGGCAACTCAGATAGCGGTATTTGATACAGCGTTTCATCAAACTATGCCCGAGAAAGCATTCCGTTATGCAATTCCCGAATCCTATTATGCCGATTACGCGATTCGTGTTTATGGATTTCATGGCACAAGTCATAAATACGTTGCCGAGCAGGCAATTCAATACCTCAACAAACCGGATGCTAAACTTATTACCATTCATCTCGGAAACGGATGCAGTATGGCTGCGGTAGATGGTGGTAAATGTATTGATACCAGTATGGGTATGGGACCTCTGGATGGGTTAATTATGGGTACACGGAGTGGAAATATAGATGCTTCGATTGTGTTTCATCTTGTATCGCACTTAGGTTATGATATTGAACAGGTAAGCAATTTGCTTAATAAACGCAGCGGAATGCTGGGATTAACCGGCTATAGTGATATGCGGGATATCAGGAAATCGATAGAAGAGGGAAATGAGAATGCTAAGCTGGCTTATGATATGTATGCTTACAGAATTAAGAAATACATTGGATCTTATATCGCCGCACTCGGCGGACTTGACGCTATTATTTTTACAGCCGGAGTAGGTGAAAATGATGCCTATACACGCGAACTCGTTTGTGCAGATATGGAGTTTTTTGGAATCACAATCAGCGATGAAAAAAATTCTTTACGGCCCCCCGGTATCAGAGAAATTAATACACCCGCGGCACGAACAAAGGTGTTGATTATACCCACCAACGAGGAACTGGAAATTGCTAACCAGTGTATCGGTTTGCTGCAGTTATAAGAATTGTTAAACAAAAACATAAGAAAAAAGCTGCCGGAGTGCAGCTTTTTTTGTTGCTCCTTGCCTTAAATTGCCTTTTTATCTCGTTCCGATGGTTTCCAGGTTTGCGCACTAAGGTGTATTGATTTCAGAGTTTGTAAGAAATAAGCTCATCCTGAATGTCAATCAAATTTTATCATGATTGGAATCACCTACTCCCCAGTTTGGCCTGTGTTATTTTGTGGCATAGAAATAATCCTAATAGAGATGAAAAAAGTAAAAAACAGGTGGCTAATAGCTGCTTCAGCTGTAGGAATTCACATATCAATAGGTTCTGT
>CBFGOI010000041.1:0-34440 GCA_965650335.1 uncultured Pedobacter sp.
TCGGCACGACCGAAGTTTGATAGCCCATCGCGGTCAAGCGTTTCAGGATTTGACGTTAGCAGCCAATCTATTGAGGTAAGAAAAAACTTAGGCTATTTGCCTGAACATAATCCGCTTTACCTGGACATGTATGTGAAAGAATCCCTTGATTTTTCCGCAAGTCTTCACAAAATCGAAAATAAGAGTACGAGAATAAGTGAGGTAATTGAATTAACAGGCCTTGGTGCTGAGCAACATAAAAAAATAGGGGCTTTGTCTAAAGGCTATCGTCAACGGGTTGGAATTGCTCAGGCAATCATCCACGATCCGCAGGTGTTGATTTTAGATGAGCCAACGTCTGGCCTCGATCCCAACCAGCTGGTAGAAATTAGAAACCTGCTTAAAAATTTAGGACAGTCGAAAACTCTTATTCTTTCGACACATATAATGCAGGAAGTAGAGGCAATATGCAACAAGGTAGTAATTATAAGCAGCGGACATATCGTTGCGAATGATTCTTTAGATGAATTGAAGCACCAACACGGGAATTCATCTCTTGAAAAAATATTTTTAAAACTTACTTCTGTCGGTGAAATTAATTGACCCTTTTGTTTTGGTGTATATTGTAACTAATTTCGGCATCTACAAATCTTTCCATGCTTACATTGTTTAAAAAAGAGATTAATGGATTCCTGAGCTCGCTGGTAGCTTATATCACGATCGGAATATTTTTGCTGGTGATGAGTCTCTTTTTGTGGGTTTTCCCCGAGTCAAGCATACTTGAGTACGGCTATGCAGGTCTGGATAGCTTATTTAATACCGCTCCCTATATTTTCATGTTCATGATACCGGCTTTAACCATGCGTACATTATCTGAAGAGCGCAAGGACGGTACTTTTGAATTGCTTGCCACGAGTCCTTTGACCGATTGGCAGATAGTTTTTGGGAAGTATTTTGCCGCCTTAACAATTGTATTATTCGCTTTAATACCAACCCTCGTTTATTATTTTACAGTGTACGAATTAGGGGTTACCAGAGGAAATATAGACACTGGCGCTGTAATCGGATCGTATATTGGTTTATTTTTACTGGGAGGTGTTTTCGCCGCTATAGGCGTTTTTTCATCTTCAATAACTAAAAATCAGATTATTGCTTTTGCAATAGGCGTGTTTTTATGTTTTTTCGCTTTTAGCGGATTTGACTCATTAAGCACCCTATTGACTTTTAGTTCAATTGATGCATTTGTATCGTCTCTGGGAATAAATGAGCATTATCAATCCATCAGCAGGGGCGTGCTTGATACCCGGGATCTGGTTTATTTTCTCAGTTTAATCTCGCTTTTTTTGGTGTTTACAAAAACGGTATTGGGAGGAAGAAAATGGTAAACCGCCGAAAAAATGATTTAATTTATTTAGGATTATTTATAGCAGGTCTGCTTATATTAAACGTAGTTTCTTCTTCTTTCTTTGAACGCTTTGATTTCACAAAAGAAAAACGCTACTCACTTTCCGAAAACACCAAAACCCTTTTATCTAAAATTGAAGAGCCTCTGCAAGTTACCGTTTACCTTGAAGGCGATTTCCCCGCAGGATTTAAACGACTGAGAAATTCTACCCGCGATCTATTGGCTGATTACAGAGCATATTCAAATAGCCGGATCAGGTATGATTTCGTAAATCCCTCTTCGGGAGATCAGGAAACACAGCAGCGAATTTATCAGGATTTGATTGAAAAAGGACTTGAGCCGACTAATCTCACTGTGGATAATGAAGGCGGTCGTACTCAAAAGATAATATTCCCGGCTGCGTTAATCACATATAAAGGCGAACAAATTGCCGTAAACCTATTTCAAAACAAGCAAAATACATCTCCCGAAGAAGTATTGAATAATTCCGTTCAAAACCTAGAATATGCATTTACCAGTGCAATAAAAAAAGTTTTAAGCGGAGGGAAGCCCCGCATCGGATTTACCGAAGGGCATGGAGAATTAAATGACTTGCAATTGGCCGATGCAATGAATGCATTACAATATGGCTATGAGGCCGGCCGGGTTGATTTGAAGTCGATCACATTTGAAGGACTCGACAAAATGAAGCTCTTAATTATCCCGAAGCCTGATCTTGAATTTACGGAAGCTGAGAAGTATAAAATCGATTATTTCCTGATGAAAGGCGGAAGTCTTTTTTGGGCAGTTGATAATGTTCATGCCGAATTAGATAGTTTAAAACGCGCAGGTTCGCAATTGGCATTTGCTAAAAAACTGAATTTAGACGATATGCTTTTTAAATATGGAATAAGAATCAATTATGATCTTATTGCCGATATGAATTGCTCTCAAATACCGCTGAGTGTTGGAAATGTGGGTGGCCAGGCACAAATACAGCTTGTTCCCTGGTTGTTTTATCCAATTTTTATTCCTGGATCGAATCATCCATTAGTGAAAAACTTAGACGGAATCAGAAGTGAATTTGCAAACACCATAGATACGATAGCAATACCTGAAGTTAAAAAACAGATTATTTTGAGTACGTCTCCATTTAACAGACTGCTTCGTATTCCTTCGTTGATTTCTTTGCAAATGGTAGAGCAGGAACCTGATCCCGAAAGTTTTAAGAGCATATCACGCCCGGTCGGCGTTTTACTCGAAGGAAAGTTTCCTTCCGTTTTTGTTAATCGGCCAGTTCCTGAAGGAATAAATGAGACGGTGAAGATACCTGCCAAAAGTATTGATACAAAAATGATCGTGGTATCGGATGGTGATATTCTAAAAAACCAGATCAGTAGCAAAGATGGATCTCCCTTTCCTTTAGGATTTGATCGGTATACAGAGCAACAGTTTGGAAATAAGAATTTCTTACTAAATATTGCTGATTATCTGACCGATGATTCCGGGATAATTGAGTTAAGAAATAAAGAAATTAAGATCAGATTACTGGATAAGGCGAGAATCCGTAGCGAGAAGTTAAGCTGGCAACTTATTAATATCATAACACCATTGTTGTTGATTGGAATATTTGCCGTTCTCTATCATATTTACCGGAAAAAAAGGTTTGCCGGAACGATTTAGTTCGGGAAATGGCAGCTGATTTTTCTTATTAACATTCTTTGAAGAATGTTAGGATTTTCTTTTCCTGTATGTGTTTCGTTTTTCTATTTTTGAGGGGTGATGGTTCCTTTTTTCGGGAACTAAAGATTTGTTTGATACATAGTGTTTATTTAATATAAGATATGAGATTTATTGTTTCGACGTCAACATTGTTAAAGCAATTACAGGCGGTAAACGGGGCGTCAAGCAGCAGTACGGTGTTGCCTATTCTGGAGAACTTTTTGTTCGAAATTAAAGAGAATGTTTTAACAATTTCGGCTACTGATTTACAAACCAGTATGACCACCTCTTTACCTGTCGAATCAAAAGAAGAAGGTAAGATCGCCATTCCATCTAAAATTTTGATGGAAACACTAAAAACTCTACCCGATCAGCCGATTGCCTTTACTATTGATGATAATACATTTGCAATAGAAATAAGTGCGGGAGATGGTAAATATAAATTGAGTGGAGAGAACGGTGAAGATTTCCCTAAAATTCCGGTTGTAGAAAATGCATCTTCTGTTAATCTTCCGGCGTCTGTTTTAGCTGAAGCAATTAACAAGACAATCTTTGCGGTGAGTAATGACGAATTGCGCCCGGCAATGACTGGTGTTTTTTGTCAGTTAACGCCCCAGCATTTAACCTTTGTTTCGACGGATGCGCACAAATTAGTTCGGTATCGCCGTATGGATGCTAAAGCGGATTCATCAGCTTCATTCATCCTGCCAAAGAAAGCCTTAACATTATTGAAATCATCTTTACCTTCTGATGATGTGAACGTTTCTGTTGAGTATAACTCTACAAGTGCATTTTTTAAGTTCGGAAACATTAATCTAATTTGTCGCCTTATCGACGAACGCTATCCGGATTACGAAGGAGTTATCCCTCAAAATAACACAAACAAGCTTACACTGGATCGTGCCTTGTTTTTAAATTCATTACGCAGGGTTGTAATTTTCGCAAATAAAACTACACACCAGGTTAGATTAAGAATTACCGGGAGCGAATTAAATATTTCCTCAGAAGATATCGATTTCTCTAATGAAGCCCACGAGCGCCTAAGCTGTCAGTATGAAGGTGATGATATGGAAATTGGCTTTAATGCTAAGTTCTTAATAGAAATGTTAAACAACCTGAGTGGTGAAGAGGTTACGATTGAAATGAGTACTCCAAATCGTGCTGGGTTACTGTTCCCTCAAACTAATGATGATAAAGAAGATGTTTTAATGCTCGTTATGCCTGTAATGTTAAATAGTTACGCATAATGTATATAGATTAGTACAAATCCATCCGGGTTTTCATGTAAAAAGCACTTGGTTTAGTTTTTGAACTAATTCAGGTGCTTTTGTGCTATTTAATTAAATTAAATAACTCAATTATGAAAACTCACACAAACACACATTCTTTTTTGAACCTTATGGTAGCATTTGTTGCTACACTTGGTTTTACTTTATTTCTTTCCTCTTGCGATCACGAAAACCCCGATATGAGAGGAACGGCAAGTATAAGGGTAATACACTCTGCTGAATCCACTGGAGCTGTAGATTTATACGCCGATGATGTAAAACTGAATACATCCGCAATCGCTTACGCTCAATCGTCAAATTATTTTGAAACCAGAGCAGGAGAAAAAATGGTTCAAGTACGCTTGTTAGGCAGTTCTGAAGTGATAAGCAGTCAATCAATGGATCTTGAGAATGGTAAACAATATACCATTTATGTAACCGGCAATGGTACAGCGGGAGGGAATAGCTCTGTGGTAACAACAGACGACAATTCTTCTCCTTCAACCAGCCAGGGTAAAGTTAGGTTCATTAATTTGAGCACCTTAACCTCCAATGCAAGTTTGGTAATGGACAATACAACTACATTATTTACCAATGTGGCATATGGTTCTAGCTCTGATTTTGCGATGGTTGCTCCTGGCTCACATGCCTTTAAAGTGACATCGGCAGTTAACGCTAATATCAGTGCTACAACAACCGCTACTATTGAGGCTGGAAAGATTTATACGGTTTATCTCTCTGGAACTACAGTGTTGGGTATACATGTAGCTACTAATAATTAATTCCATAGATATAGGACAAGAGCAGGTCTGGCAATTGCCAGACTTTTTTTTTAAGTTATATAGATAAGTATTTCTATTTTTGGCCTTTCTAAAAACAAATATCTTGGAAATTATACATACTCTGATTGATTTCATTCTTCATATAGATAAGCACCTTGTTGATATTGTTAGTGAATATAAAACATGGACCTATCTTATTTTATTTTTAGTGATTTTTGCGGAAACAGGCTTTGTGGTCACTCCTTTTTTGCCGGGCGATTCTTTGCTTTTTGCGGCGGGTGCAATTATCGCTAAACCAGAAAGTGATCTGAATATATGGCTGATGTGGGGCTTACTTTTAATAGCTGCCATAACGGGCGATATGGTCAATTATATGATCGGCGATTATATTGGTCCAAGGGCGTTTAGTGGAAAATATAAACTACTTAAAAAAGAATATTTAGATAAAACTCAGCAATTTTATCTAAAGCATGGCGGCAAAACAATTATCTACGCCCGCTTTATTCCTATCATAAGAACTTTCGCCCCTTTTGTAGCGGGTGTTGGTACCATGACCTATTCAAGATTCGCTTCTTATAATGTTATTGGGGGATTTCTATGGGTTACCAGCTTCTTATTTATTGGTTTCTTTTTTGGCGGGCTGCCTGTTATTAAGCAAAATTTCACTTACGTGATAATTGGCATAATAATCTTATCAGTATTGCCCCCTTTTATCGAAATACTCAGAGACAAATTCAAAAAAGAGAAGCTAGCTTAATCGGCTTCTGTTCTTCCAAGTATCCGGCCTTTTTTGAAAAGAAGTTCTTCCTTTTCTGCAAGGGTTTTCTCTTTTTCAGTTAACTCACCTTTCTTCCATTGATTTAGGGCAGGCTGGCCGGCATCAACCCATGCAGAATACCAGAAGCTTCCTACCTCAAGAATAGAGGAGCGCATTTGTCGCTCAACCATCCCGTTTAAGGCTTTGTGGTAGGCGTTTGAATACTCTCCCGAATACTCCTTCACTACAAGACCGTTTCGCTCCGAGAAGCTGAATTTTCTATCACTCGCGAACTTCTTAGAAAGTCGGGCTTCAATTAAAAGAACTGAGTCTTTATAAGAATATGTGTTTCTCAGTATTTTCCATGCTTCTTTTAGTGGATTTTCGATGTAGTTGGCCTTTCCTACAAAGAAATCATAGTCTCGGGAATAGAGTTCTGGCAAACGGCTCTCCCAAAATGCATGAATGCCCACCTGATTGGTAAGTTGGCCGTTGTGGTTTTCTGTGGTGTGAAGAGGTACATGAGCATCCGAAATATAGTGACCCAGATCTGCTGAATATTTCAATATTTTAGATGAATCTCGGTTCTCGAAAGCTTTAACTAAAGAATAATAGCTCCGTTGTATTTGCCAGGGAATAATTCCATAGGTTTTTAATGTATCTTCAGAAAGCTTATCAACTGCTTCTTTCCATTTTTCCGGAATGCTATCAAAAGGGGACGCTCCGAAATGATCTGCATCCAAATAATGACGGGCAGCTTCAGCGGAGTCGGCGTACCGGCGTTTGTCCGGATCAACAGCATGCTCGGTTAAGTAGTAAATGTTGCTCTTGTAGAATTTAATCATTCCTGATGGTAATGTAAAAACTGCAAGCCGATTGATTTTTTTATGTGCGAAAAAGCCCCAGGACGAACAAATAATAGCGATTGCTACAACAGTTAACAGGTATATTATTCTTTTTATCATAGGTTTCTTAGGAGCGTGAAAGATAGGAGATTAGGTTTATTTTAGATAAAGAAATATTTTTAGCAATAGTGTTTGATTTTTAAATAGTTCACCTTATATTTGCAGTCCTAAAATAAGACGGACAAAAAGCTTACAAATGGCAAATCATAAATCAGCGTTAAAGAGAATCAGAGCAAATGCAGCTAAACGTTTACGTAATCGCTATCAGGCGAAAACTACTCGTACTGCGATAAAAAAATTACGTGGTGCAACATCAAAAGAAGAGGCGACTCCAATTTTGTCTAAAGTTATATCAATGCTTGATCGTCTTTCAAAGAAAAATGTTATCCATAAAAACAAGGCATCTAACAATAAGTCAAAACTGACTAAGTTTGTTAATGGCTTAAAATAAGAGATTTCTCAATAGTAGAAGGGGGATGCTGTAAAGTGTCCCCCTTTTTTGTTTTGTACCATCGTTTTTATAGTTTTAGGCAATGGAAACCTATAAAGACAAAATCACAATTAAATCATGGGCCGAAGAGGACCGGCCAAGAGAGAAGTTATTAAGTTTAGGCAGAAGAAGTTTGACTGATGCCGAATTGATAGCCATACTCATAGGTTCGGGTAACCGCCAGGAAACCGCTGTTGAGTTAAGTAAACGAATTCTTCATTCGCTCGACAGTGATTTGGATAAACTTGGGCGCTTATCGGTAAACGAACTTTCAAAGTTCAAGGGAATTGGAGAGGCTAAAGCAATTTCTATAATATCTGCGTTAGAATTGGGGAGGCGCCGTAGAGAAATTGAAGCTCCAAAAACAAGTCAGATAAGTTGCAGCAAAGATATTTTCAATCTGATGAGTCGTTTTTTTGCTGATTTAAATCACGAAGAGTTTTGGATCGTGCTCTTGAACAGGGCAAATAATGTGCTCTCACAGCATCTGATATCGAAAGGTGGTCAGGCAGGCACGGTAGCCGATCCAAAAATCATTTTCCAGGCGGCTTTAGAAAATCACGCGGCCTCAATTATATTAACGCATAACCATCCATCAGGAAACTTAAAACCCAGTCAGGCCGATATTAATCTTACAAGAAAACTGCGCGACTGTGGTCAGCTTCTGGATATTTCTGTTCTTGACCATGTCATATTTACCAATGCGTCCTACTTTAGTTTTGCTGATGAAGGAATGCTCTGACAGATGTAGTAAAGAATAGTAAGGAAATTGGCAAAAGTAAAAGATCTTGATAGTCGGCAGTATTGGCCCAGAATCTTTCACCTTCAACCTTTCACCTTTTACCTCTTAATCTTTTTTTCATCCTTTTACCTTTCAGCTTTTACCTTTCACCTTTCACTTTTTTCTATCTTTGCCGTTTATCATTAAAAATTAAATGAAGATTTCATATAACTGGCTAAAACAGTTTATAAATACTGATCTGTCGCCGGACGAGATATCACAAATATTAACAGCGATTGGTCTGGAGGTTGAAAGTGTAGATAAGGTGCAAACTGTTCCCGGAGGTTTGGAAGGCCTGGTAATTGGGTATGTTAATGAATGTGTTCAACATCCTAATGCTGATCGTCTGCGAATCACTAAAGTTGACGTTGGTGCCGCCGAAGATATACAGGTAGTTTGCGGTGCTGCGAATGTTGCTGCAGGTCAAAAAGTAGTAGTTGCAACGGTAGGGACAACGGTTTATCCAACTGGCGGAGAGGCTTTCAAAATAAATAAATCCAAAATTAGGGGCGAGGTTTCTGAAGGCATGATTTGCGCAGAAGACGAGATTGGTCTCGGTGCGTCTCATGAAGGTATCATGGTTTTGCAAGATGACGCTCCTATAGGAGAGTCCGCAAAAGAATATTTCAATATCAGCGATGATTTCCTTTTTGAAATTGGCTTAACGCCTAACCGTGCTGATGCAGCTTCACATTTAGGCGTCGCCAGAGATTTGGCAGCCTATCTTCGAACATCGATCAGTATGCCGGATGTGTCTGCATTTAAACCAGATAACCATAATTTGTCAATTCCTGTGAAGGTTGAGAATATTGAGGCTTGTCCGAGATATACATCAGTGACCTTAACAGGCGTAGAAGTTAAAGAGTCTCCCGATTGGCTGAAGGATAAATTGAAGATCATTGGTGTTCGTCCGGTAAATAACGTGGTCGACGTTACAAATTATGTTCTTCACGAACTTGGTCAGCCATTACACGCCTTTGATGCCGATGAAATTAAAGGTGCCCAGGTTATTGTAAAAAACAGCTCTGAGGGTACTTTATTTACAACCTTAGACGATGTAGAACGCAAACTATCTTCAGAAGATCTGATGATTTGTAATGCCGAGTCGCCTATGTGTATCGCAGGTGTTTTTGGTGGAATTACTTCAGGGGTTAAAAGATCAACCACTAGAGTTTTTCTCGAAAGTGCATATTTCAATTCGGTATCAGTTAGAAAAACGTCAAAGCGGCATGGCTTGAAAACAGATGCATCCTTTCGCTTTGAACGCGGTACTGATCCTGAAATGACAGTTTTTGCAATTAAAAGAGCCGCATTATTACTAAAAGAACTTGCCGGTGCTGAGATCTCTTCCGAGATTTCGGACTTTTACCCTGCGCCCGCGGCTCCGTTTAATGTTTCTGTTTCTTATCAAAATATTAATCGCTTAATCGGTGAGGAGATCCCACAAGAAACGATTAAAAGCATTATCGAAGCCCTGGGGATTTCGATCGTGAATGAAACTAAAGATGTCTTAAATCTTGAGGTTCCGCCTTTCAAAGTAGATGTTACCCGTGAAGTGGATATTATTGAAGAAGTACTTCGTATTTACGGATATAACAATATTGCCATTCCATCCCAAGTCCGGGCTTCTTTAACTAATTCGGTTAAACCGGATAAAGAAGCAGTTCAGAATCAGATAGCCGATTTATTAACAGCAAATGGGTTTTCAGAAATCTTGTCGAACTCGTTGACTAAATCAGCATATGATCAGCAACCTGAAACTGCTGTCCGTATTTTAAATCCACTGAGTAGCGATTTGGATACCATGCGCCAAACCCTTCTTTACTCAGGACTCGAAGCGATAGCATATAATCAGAATCGTAAAAACGCAGATTTGAAGCTCTATGAGTTTGGAAAAGTATACTCCACTTCTGATGCAGGATACAGTGAGAATTTTCGGTTTGGAATTTTTATTACAGGGCGGAATTTCAGTCAGCAGTGGAACCACGGCAATAGCCAAACTTCCTTTTACAACTTAAAAGGAGCAGTGGACGCCATAATAAAACGACTGAATATTTCTGGATTATCAGAAGGTAACTTCGATAGCGCAAACTTTCAACAAGCACACCAATATAGAAAAGGTGAGCAAACGTTAGTTTCTTTTGGATTGGTTTCGAAAATAGCCTTAAAGAAATTAGATATCGAAAAAGAAGTTTTCTTTGCCGATTTTAACTGGGATTTAGTTTTGAAATCCATCAGGAAAAATAAGATAACCTTTAAAGATGTACCTAAAACGCCATCTGTTCGAAGAGATCTTTCTTTGTTGATCAATAAGGATATTGCGTTTAGTCAGTTGGAAGCAATAGCGTTAAAATCAGAGAGAAGTTTGTTGAAAGAGGTTAATGTATTTGATGTATATGAAGGAGAGAAGCTTCCTGAGAATAAAAAATCATATGCATTGAGTTTTCTTTTGCAGGATGAAGAAAAAACTCTTACCGATAAGCAGATTGATTCGGTAATGAGTAAATTAATTGGTATTTTCGAAAAAGAACTGGGAGCGGAAATTAGAAAGTGATAAAAGGATAATCAATCACTTATTAATTAACCTTCAATATTAAAGAACATGTCCTTAGCAGGCCAATTAACAAATGTACTCGACAGAACACAGCGGCTTTTAGAGTTGTGTGAGGTTTTACAGGAAGAGAATAATCTTTTAAAACAAGAGAATAAGGCATTGGAGGCCAATTTGGATGACAACAAATCCAAAATTTCTGACCTGGAGGAAAAGTTAAAAGCATTGAAACTTGCTAGGTCTTTAGAGGGTATTCCGGTGACACAAATATCAAGCGATGAAAAAACGCTTGACATAAAGCAAAAAATTAGCGATTTTGTGCGAGAAATTGATAAGTGCATTGTATTGCTAAAGAAGTAATATAACGTGAAACTAAAGCCAAATGGGAGAAATCTCCATTAAAATAAATATTGCTGACCGTGTTTACCCTTTAAGAGTGAACATGGAAGAGGAAGAAATGATTAGGCGGGCAGCTAAGATTATAAATGATCGTATAAAAGAGTTTCAAGACAATTATGCGGTCAGAGATAAACAAGATTTATTGTCGATGTGTGTATTGCATTATGCAACAGCGACATTAAAAGCCGATAAGAAAAGAGTTGATGAAGATACGGAAGTGGCCGATAAGGTTTATCAGTTAGATCAGATGCTTAACAACTTCTTTTCAAAGTAATTTACGTTCTTTATATTAGGGCAAAGATTTAACCGCAGTTAAATTAAGTTTCACTATTAATAAACTTAACACTTCAATATTAACGAAGTCGGAAAGATGTAAATCACCTGTATTCAGTTGATTAGGATCAAGACTTAATCGTGCTTAATGAAGTTTTACAATACTGGAGCTTATATTTTATTGCGGTTTTTTTATTAAAAAAGTACTATGGAGATAATCGGATACATTTTATTAGGACTGGTAGTAGGTATTGGTATAGGGCGTTTTATGCTCCGTACCTTATTGAAAAATCAGGAAGTTGCAGCGCAGAACAAAGTCAAGAAAATATTAAAAGACGCTGAGAATAATGCTGAAATTTTAAAGAAGAATAAGTTATTAGAAGCTAAGGAAAAGTTTCTTCAATTAAAAAGCGAGCATGAACAAGAGATCAACGCAAAGAATAATTCAATTAATCAGCGTGAAAACTCGATCAAGCAAAAGGAGCAATCTTTAAATCAGCGTTTAGAAAACCTGAACAAAAAGGAACAGGATCTTGACAATCAACGTAAGAACCTTGAAAGGCAAACAGAGATAGCCCAAAAGAAGCAGGAAGAAGTTGAAGTTTTAAAAAATCAACATATCAGTCAGCTTGAAACCATCGCCGGTTTATCTGCCGATGACGCAAGAAACCAACTGGTTGATTCTTTAAAAGAGGAAGCTCGGTCAAAAGCAATGATGCAGATTAAAGACATTGTTGATGAAGCTAAACTTACTGCAAGTAAAGAGGCTAAAAAGGTCGTAATTCAGACGATTCAACGTACGGCTACAGAAGCTGCGATCGAAAACACTGTTTCAATTTTCAATATCGAAAGTGATGAAATTAAAGGTCGTGTAATTGGAAGAGAGGGTAGGAATATTCGTGCTTTAGAAGCGGCAACCGGCGTCGAAATTATTGTTGATGATACACCGGAAGCCATAATTCTGTCAGGATTTGATCCAGTGAGAAGAGAAATTGCCCGATTGGCTTTACATCGTTTGGTAACAGATGGTCGTATTCACCCTGCGCGGATTGAAGAAGTTGTAGCAAAAACCCGTAAGCAGATTGAAGACGAAATAGTAGAGATTGGTGAGCGTACTGTTATCGACCTTGGAATTCATGGTCTGCACCCTGAGTTGATTCGTATGGTTGGTCGGATGCGCTATCGTTCGTCTTACGGCCAGAATCTGTTGCAGCACTCGCGTGAGGTGGCGAATTTCTGCGCAACAATGGCTTCTGAGCTCGGCTTAAATGTGAAATTGGCTAAACGTGCCGGACTTCTGCATGATATTGGTAAAGTGCCTGATGATAATCCTGAATTGCCACACGCAATTCTGGGCATGCAACTTGCAGAAAAATATAAGGAACATCCTGAAGTTTGTAATGCCATTGGTGCTCACCACGATGAAATCGAAATGACCTCGATGATTTCACCTGTTATTCAGGCGTGTGATGCAATATCAGGCGCTCGTCCTGGGGCTCGTCGCGAAGTGGTAGAAAGTTATATTAAGCGACTAAAAGAGCTTGAAGAGCTGGCATTGTCCTATCCTGGTGTCGAAAAAACTTTTGCTATTCAGGCCGGTCGTGAATTACGGGTAGTTGTAGAGAGTGAACGTGTTACTGATGACCAGGCTGAAATTTTAGCAGCCGATATTTCAAATAGAATTCAAACTGAAATGACCTATCCAGGTCAGATTAAAGTTACTGTTATTCGTGAAACCAGGTCGGTTTCGTACGCGAAATAACATACAAAGTATAAAATAAAGAGGTGCTGGATTTTTTCAGCACTTTTTATTTTATAAATATTCCAGGGATATTTATCTCCTTCCTTGCAGCCTTATTGATTTATATTTGCTTCCATTATGGTAAACAGGCAAGAGCTTAAAAAAAAGCTCAATCTTATAATCGACAACTATTCTGCTTTTCACAAAAACCAAGCTAACCGGGACATACAATGGATTTGTGTTCCACTGTTAATCTTTGGTGCCTTAGGTATTGTTTGGTCTATCCCTTTTCCATATTTATCTTTTTTGGGAAAGTACAATGGGTTTGTTAATTGGGCCTCTTTTTTGATAGCATTTTCAATTTACTATTATTATAGAATATCACCTGTTCTTTCTTATGGTATTTTATTGTTTGTGTTTGTGTTTTCTGCAGGCATAGTTGGATTAGAAAAACTTCATATCCAGAATAACTGGCCCCAGATGGGAATTATTAGCATGGGGATATTTCTATTTGGTTTAATCTTACAATTTATAGGTTACAGATATGAGGGGAAAGTTCCATCGCTTTCCTCAAACCTTAAGTCTTTGCTTACGGGCCCATTATGGCTAACGTATATGCTTTTTCAAAAGTTAGGATATAAGGGTTAAAGCCTCAAGGCTGGCAATGTATTTGATAGATTTTATATCTAAAATCTATTTTTATGAAAGATCACAAACATCTGGTTCCGGCATTAATGTCGGCGGTAATACCCGGATTGGGGCAAATAGTTAAGGGTCAAATTGTAAAAGGTCTATTGATAATTGTTTTGGGGGTTACAGTGTCGTATTTGCTCTTCTGGACCATTATTTTCCCGATATTGTTTTGGGCCTGGAACGTTTACGATGCCTATACCTCGGATAGTGAACGAAGTATTGTTGAGGATTCTAGTACGCGGCCGGAGATTAGACATGAATAATTTGTTCGGAAAGCCTTTTAAAGAGTTAGTGGACTGCTAATGAATTTGAATCCGCTAGCTATTTTGAGCTCGCGATTTTCTTTTCTTCATTAATTACGCCATTTTAGCCGTATAATTTACATCTCCATAATACGTATTAATGAATGGAAAATAAGGTACTGGCTAATTTTAGAAAAGACGATTTTGGCGATGATTTCGAGTGGGGGGTGGCCACTGCAGCTTACCAAATTGAGGGAGCTTATAACGTCGACGGAAAGGGTCCATCTATTTGGGATGAATTTACCTCCCGAAAGGGGAAGGTAAAAGATGGTCACCATGGTCAAACTGCCTGCAACTTTTATCATTGCTATAAAGACGACATTCGACTTATTCAGGATCTTAATATTCCTAACTTTCGCTTTTCCATTAGCTGGTCAAGAGTTTTGCCAAAGGGAATTGGACCGATAAACCGACAGGGGATAGATTTTTATAATCGGGTTATCGATTTTTCTCTTGAATGCGGAATAACTCCCTGGCTAACCTTATACCATTGGGACCTGCCCCTTGAACTCGAACTTAAGGGTGGGTGGACAAACAGAGATATTGTGGGATGGTTCTCTGAGTATTCTGAAATATGCGCGAAGAGTTTTGGTGATCGGGTTAAGAATTGGATGGTCATGAATGAACCTTCGGCCTTTACGGGTGCAGGATATTTTTTAGGAATACATGCTCCTGGTAAAACCGGACTTAAAAATTTTCTGTCAGCAATACACCACGTTACCCTCTCTACAAGTGCGTCAGCTAAAGTTCTAAGAAACACTTTGCCAGAAGCGAATATTGGAACCACATTTTCTTGCTCCCATATCGAACCTCTTTCAACCCGAGAAAAACATGTTGCAGCTGCTAAAAGAGTCGATGCTCTTCTAAACCGAACTTTTATTGAACCTGTTTTGGGTTTAGGTTATCCTACCAAGGACTTACCTGTTTTACGGAAGATCGAGAAATATATGAGGGCGGGTGACGAAAATGAAATGTCTTTCGACTTTGATTTCATCGGTTTGCAGAATTATACGCGGGAAATTGTTCGCTCATCATTTTTTACGCCATATATTGGCGCCAGCCTTGTTAAAGCAGAGAGTAGAGGAGTTCCGTTAACCGAAATGAAGTGGGAAGTATATCCCCCTGCAATATATCATATTATCAAAAAGTTTGATGCCTACCCGCAAATTAAAAAGATTCTCATAACTGAAAATGGAGCAGCTTTTCCCGATATAATTAATGAAGGTGTAATTAACGACGTCGAGCGGACTGATTACATTCGCGATAATCTGGCTCAGGTATTACAGGCCAAAAAGGAAGGCTGCAAGGTCGGCGGGTATTTCGTGTGGACTTTAACCGATAACTTTGAATGGGCCGAAGGCTATCATCCACGATTCGGGTTGATTTATGTAGATTTTGATAGTCAGAAAAGAATAATTAAAGATTCGGGGCTGTGGTACAAACATTTTTTAAACAAAAAAAGGCCATTTACTGGCCTTACATGATGAATATATTATTGAGATAAACTAATAAATATTGGATAAATTTCGATAATTCGCTGCATTATTACTGTACCAGTCACTAAACAAACTGCCTCCCGAAGATGCCCATTCACCGAAGTGGAGATACGATTCATTTATTGCCGCACCTTCTTTCGGGCAAGTAAACGATTCAGTAAAACTTAGAGCCCACGGCCAGTTTTGGGAAGAGAGATAATATTTATTTGCTGCAGGATTAGAATCATCATTCTTTGTGCCTAACAGAGTTAAATCTGCCTTGTCGGTTGGTAAATATCCAGGTAAATGTATCTCAAACCCTCGTAGCTTGTTCCCAATGATAAAAGGATTATAAGGTGCGTTACCCAAAGTTGCCAAGGAAACTGGATCAACAAATGTCAGTTTTACCTGAACTGAATCGATGATTTCAATATTGTTTTGTATTAGAGTTTTATGATTGTCAAAAGGAATAATTACGGCTTTAGTCTGAGCGGCTTCCGTACCATTGGTGTTGAGTGAAATATAGTTTTCCGTATGTTTTTGCCCCGAAACGTTGTTTATTAGGGTGTGAGAAAAAGGAAATTGGACGCCAAACCCATTTTTGAAGTCTGCAAAAGCTGCAACTGCAGTGTACAGTCCTGTCATTTCTACAACCTTATTATTGCCATTATTTACATAGGCATACCGATATTTTATTACCAGGTCATTCATGTCATAATCTCCGTTGGCTGGCCAATTGTCTTCAAACGCGAGGGTTCCTTTTGTATATTGTGACGGATAATAGGTGGTGTAGGCTTTTGCCGGATCGTCTGGAAATTCATCGTTGTTATCGAACACCCCATCGCCATCTGTATCGGTTGCCGGACCCATAGTGGGTATTCCATTTGTTGAAATAGCTGTAACCGGATTTGAGGAGGCATATAGAATTACATCATTAAAATCATGATCACACGTAGGGTCAGTTCTGTTTAGATCTTCAAAACCAATTATGTATTGATTCTCTTGTGCAAAGTTCAAGAGAACCATATGCGATTGTAAAGATGAAGAGGGTTCCGGATTAAACCTGGAATCTGAATAGAACTTAGGATTGTCAACATGAACAATATTGCCCCCCTGCCATCCGAACGCGAAAAGTACGAACCCTATTGATGTGCCTGCAGGAAATTGTCCAATATGGACCTTATCTCCAGATTCCATCGTTCCGCCAGATCCCAATGCAGAAGCATTGGGAAATAATAATTTAATATCTGTTATATCACTTAGCTGAGCGGGAGGATTGCCAGTTTCGTACGTATAATATCCGATACTGTTTTTGTTGCCAGCGCCCTCCGCTACGAACGTAATCCATACGTCTGAAAGTTGGACAATATTCAAATGTTCTGTGGCGTTGTCTGATACAAATTCAGGATGTTGAATGCTTACATTTTGTTTATCGGGTAATGCTGCTCCAAGGTAGCTTAGAAGATCTGCACTCACGGTACCCTTCTGCGGCTCTAAATAACTTAATGGTCGGCCAAAGTTATCCAACGTACCCATATAGGTATAGGTTGCACTGAAAATTCTACTATTGTTATTTACGATGAATTTCCCAGAACCAGGTGATTTAATGGCATTGCCGGATAATCCTTCTTTTCCGCCAATTACGAGGGTTAAAGAATTATTTATGACTAGCCCCTTTACTTTATGAATTAAACCTGGATTTTGTGGATCTATCTCCAGAGTTTCCATATAGCCAGGGATGTTCACCGAAGCAATGAAATAACCGTTATCGTCTGTTAATCCTTTAAGAAGTGTTTCTCCTGACAAACTGGAGTTAATGTTTATCATGGATCGTTTTACAGGCTCATCGATGTTAGAAAGAAGTCTGACCTTTACATTTACCGTTTTAAAAGTTGCGAAATTAAATCCGTCAGGAGCGATTTTATTTGGCTCTAAAAGATTGTCCGCATCAAGGTCACTGTTTTTTTTGCAAGAAGTAAATAGTAAAAGTACAATTAGAGTATAAAATGCGGTGAAACAAAGTTTCATGAGAATTGTTTAAGTTATTTGACCGCACATACAGCAAACATCATTCAAATCTTTTCAGTATGAAAAATATTATGTTTGGAGTGTGTAATGCGGGTTTCAATAAAAAAGGTGTGAAATTTACTGAGGAGAAATGAGTATTGTATAGGAACTTTTTGCACAGCAATCTCTATAAAAGGCCAGGTTTTTTCCTAGCCTTTCATTTTACCGGATTTTCAACTCATCCCGATAACCAGGGGCTGTGTTCTTATACCAGTCGGTATATATGGTACCGCCCGAACTTGCCCATTCTGCAAAATGAAGGTATGCTGAGGTAATCGGGTTCCCTTCGAGAGGGTATCGGAATGTCTCTGTAAAACTAAGTGCCCAAGGCCAATTGTCTGCTGATAAATAATATTTACCTAAAGAAGGATTCGTTTGATCGTTCACCGTTCCAAAGAAGCTTGCATCGGCCCTGTCTGTTGGTAAGTTGCCCGGCAGGTGCGCTTCTAAGCCGCGTTGTTTATTGCAGATTAGGAAGGGATTATAGGGGCCTGTACCTAATGTAGCAATATCAACAGGCGATACAAAAGTTATTTTTACAATTGCAGAATCAATGACTTCAGTCTGATTAATGAGAAGGTTTTTATGATTGTCGAAAGGGATAATAACAGCTTTAGACTGTCCCGATTCTGTTCCATTTGTGTTAAGGTTAATATATCCACCAGATAGTTTTTGTCCGGTAACATTACTAATCAGGTTTGATGCAAACGGAAGTTGTACACCAAAGCCATTCTCATTTTTGGCCCAGGCCGCAACAGCTTGAAAGTCCCCGGTCATCTCAACAACCTTATTGCTGGCATTGCTAATGTAGCTATAGCGATAATTTACAACAAGGTCATTCATGTCATAGTCTCCTTTGGCAGGCCAGTTATCCTCAAATGCCAGGGTTCCTTTTGTGGTTTTAGAAGGGAAGTAAGTTATATAAGCTCTGGTAGGATCGTCGTCAAATTCGTCATTAGCATCCCAAACCCCGTCTCCATCAGTGTCCTTAGGTGGCGTAATACCTTCTACTCCAACTGTCGATATTCCGTCAACCGGATTAGAAGTCGCATATAAAATTACATCATTAAAATCTTGATCGCAGTTGGAATTATCTCGTCTTATGTCTTCGAACCCAATAACAAACAAATTTTCTTTAGCGAAATTTAGAAGCACCGTATGGGTGCGGAGAGCGGTTGTTGATTCAGGATTAAACTCAGAATCTGAATAGAACTTTGTTAAGCTGGTATTTACCGATGTTACATTTTGCGACCATCCATTTTGAATTAGAACGAATCCGATTGAGGTGCCTGCATCGAAACGCCCGATTTTTACTTTGTCTCCGGATTGCATGGTGCCCCCTGAACCTACACCGGAAGTATTGGGAAATAACAATTTAATGTTGCTTATTTTAGTAACTTGTTTAGGCGGATTGTTGGTTGGATAAGTATAAAAACCAACGCAGTTCGTATATCCTGCACCCTCAGAAACAAACGTGATCCAAACGTCGGAGGTCTTGGTTATATTAAGATGTTCTGTTGCATTATCAGATAAATATTGCGGATGGTGAACGCTCACATTCTGTTGTTCTGGTAGTGACTCCGCCAGATAGGTCAACAGATCTGCGCTAACGGTACCTTTTTGAGACTCCAGATAGCTGATAGGTCTTCCATACTGATCGTAACTCCCCATATAAGTATAGGTGGTCGGTGCGAATATCGAATTTCCATAAAAGGGACCTTCCTTGCTTTTTAATAACTTCACCACATTTCCAGAGACTCCATTTTTGCCCCCGATAACACAGGTTAAAGAGTTGTTAACGATCAATCCTTGTATGTTTTGAATAAGACCTGGGTTATTTGGCCTTATTAATAGCGTGTCTATATATGCCGCAATATTCACTGAGCCTTTAAAATAGCCATTCTCGTCACTTGCTCCTCTAAATATGGTTTCTCCGCTCGTTGTATTTATGTCAATGATTATCCCTTTAAGCGGTTCATCAATATTCGACAAAAGTCTAATATTAACATTTAAAGTTTTTGTTGTTTCAAAATTAAATCCGTCAGGAGCAATTTTGTTTATTTCGTGGCCGTCTTTTTCTATTACATCTTTTTGACAAGAGATACCGATAAACGTAAGAAGTATTAAAATCAGGAATAAACAACGGTTCATTTATCTGTTTCTTTTTAATAAGGTGTGCAAGAATCGGGCAATTCGTAATTAATCCACAAATACATCCTACAAGCCTTTGTTTACGAGGATTGTGTAGAAATGTTGTAGTATTACGAGAAGTATTTACACACTACCCGAAATTAATAAGAGCGTTGTTGTTATTATTGAGAGTTTAACAAAGATACGACTTTGAAATACTTATAGGTGTGAACACCTGATCGATTTTTCAACACTCTATTATGCCTACCTTTTTTTTCCGTAAATTAGATGCACTCTTTTTGGAACTTACCTGATGCCCGATTTTTCTCATTTACACGTACATACGCAATTTTCACTCCTGGACGGAGCTGCAGATATATCTAAACTTTACAAGAAGGCTGCCGCCGACGGGATGAAAGCTTTGGCAATAACCGATCATGGAAATATGTTTGGTGTGTTCAAATTTGTTGCAGAAGCTGGGAAACATAACGTAAAGCCCATTGTTGGGTGCGAGTTTTATGTTGTTAACGACAGGCATAAAAAGCAGTTTACGAAAGAAAATAAGGACATTCGATATCATCAGCTTTTCCTGGCGAAAAATCCCAAAGGATATCAGAATCTCGTAAAGCTATGCTCTTATGGATTCATGGAGGGGCTTTACAGTAAGTGGCCGCGTATTGATAAGGAGCTTATCTTAAAGTATCATGAAGGCTTGATAGCAACAACCTGTTGTTTGGGTGCTTCTGTGCCTCAGGCCATTCTGAAATTGGGAGAAGAAGAGGGCGAGAAGGAGTTTAAATGGTGGCTTGATCTGTTTGGCGAAGACTATTATATCGAATTACAGAGGCATAATATCCCTGATCAGGAAAAGGTAAATCATGTGCTTTTAAAATTTGCAAAAAAGTATGATGTTAAAATTATCTGTTCAAACGATTCTCATTATGTAGATCAGCAGGATTCAAATGCGCACGATATTTTATTGTGTGTGAATACAGGCGATATGCAGAGTACTCCGATTGCTACCGATGAAGAGGGTGGCAAAGGCTATCGCTTTGGTTTTCCAAACGACCAGTTTTATTTTAAAACTCAGGCCGAAATGGCCAAGCTCTTCCATGATTTGCCTCAGGCTCTCGATAATACAAATGAAATTGTCGATAAGGTAGAACATCTCAAATTAAAGCGAGATATTCTTTTACCAAACTTTCCGATTCCCCCTGAATTTAAAGTCCATGCAGACGATACGTTAAATCAATGGGAATATCTCCGTCACTTAACGATGGAAGGTGCAAGGCAGCGTTATCAGGACATTACCCCTGAAATTCAGGAACGTCTTGATTTCGAGTTGAACACCATCAAGATAATGGGCTTTGCCGGATATTTTCTTATCGTATCAGATTTTATAAAAGCAGGGCGAGATTTGGGTGTTTTTATCGGACCCGGACGTGGTTCGGCGGCTGGCTCGGTGGTAGCTTATTGTATCGCTATTACTAATATAGATCCCATTAAATACAATCTCCTGTTCGAGCGTTTTTTAAATCCCGACAGGAAGTCGATGCCTGATATTGATACGGATTTCGATGATGAAGGCCGGCAGAAAGTAATTGATTATGTAGTTGATAAGTATGGTAAGAATCAGGTTGCTCAGATCATTACCTACGGTTCGATGGCTGCACGTACCAGTATTCAGGATGTCGCACGGGTATTGGATGTGCCTCTGTCGGAGGTAAATGCACTTAAAAAATTAGTGCCCGATACTTTGGGTGTCACATTAAAAGATGCTTTTGATCAGGTTCAAGAATTAAAAGATATTCTAAAGGGCGACGATATCAGATCAAAAGTACTTCGTGAAGCCGAAAAACTGGAAGGATCTGTTCGAAATACCGGAATTCATGCTGCGGGGATTATTATTGCACCGTATGATCTAACCGACATTATTCCTGTTACTACCATGAAGGATTCGGACCTTTTGGTAACTCAGTTTGATGGTCGTGTGATCGAGGATGCAGGAGTTATAAAAATGGACTTCTTAGGTCTGAAAACTCTTACCATTATTAAGAATGCTCTTCAGCTGATAAAAGAAAATCATGGCGTTGAAATAGATATAGATTACATCCCGCTCGACGATCAAACAACTTTTGAACTTTATCAAAGAGGTGATACAAACGGAACTTTCCAGTTTGAAAGTGACGGAATGCAGATGTATTTGCGGGAGTTAAAGCCGGATAAGTTCGAGGATTTGATTGCAATGAACGCGCTGTATCGGCCGGGACCGATAGAGTATATCCCAAAATTTATTTCGCGTAAGCATGGCAGGGAAGAGGTCACATTCGACCTTGCCGATATGAAGGAGCATCTTGAAGAGACTTATGGTATCACGGTATATCAGGAGCAGGTGATGCTTTTATCTCAAAAGCTGGCAAACTTCACAAAAGGCGATGCGGATGTTCTTCGAAAAGCGATGGGTAAAAAGCAGATCGAGGTTCTGAACAAGATGAAAGCCCAGTTTATGGAGGGGTGTAAAGTCAATGGCCACGATACCAAGGTGGCAGAAAAAGTTTGGACCGATTGGGAAGCCTTTGCTCAGTACGCTTTTAATAAATCACACTCCACCTGTTACGCTTTTGTGGCTTATCAAACAGCATACTTAAAGGCTCACTATCCTGCTGAATATATGGCAGCGGTATTGAATAACCAGAATAACATTGAGAAGATTTCTTTCTTTATGGAAGAAAGTAAAAAGATGGGTATACCTGTTCTTGGTCCTGATATCAATGAATCTAATCTCCGGTTTGCGGTAAATAAAAAAGGAGAAATTCGTTTTGGGATGTCAGGCATAAAAGGAGTAGGAGAGAAGGCGGTTGAAAGTATTGTCGAGGAGCGTGTCGAGAACGGCCCATTCGCTAGTATCAATGATTTTGCCAAAAGGGTGAACTCAAGAACTGTGAGTAAAAAGGTGTATGAGAATTTGGTGTATAGCGGAGCGTTTGATTGTTTTGGATTTCATCGGGCACAATTTTTTTGCAGGCCAGATAATACTTCTTATAATGGAATTGAGCGGCTTATAAAATATAATAATGATTATCAGAATAGTTTAAACTCATCTCAGGTTTCGCTTTTTGGAGGTACATCAGATGCTCATATTTCCGAGCCTCAGATGCCCGAATGTCCGGAGTGGGGCTTAATAGAAAGACTCAAATATGAAAAGGATATGATCGGTATTTATCTGACCGGCCATCCTTTAGATAATTATAAGTTTGAGATGGAACACTTTTGTACGTTTCAGGTAAAGCATCTGGCTCTGATTAACCGGGCTAAAAGCGGGGAATTAAATGATGCCGATACTGAAGAATTTAACAAAATAAAGAATCGGGAGTTAGTTATCGGTGGATTAGTTTCAAACGCACAGCATCGTACAACGAAAAACGGAAAGCCTTTCGGCTCGATGATTTTAGAAGATTACAGTGATTCTTTTGAAGTGGTTTTATTTGGAGAGGATTATGTAAAACTCAAACAGTTTTTTACGGATGGATATTTTGTACAGGTTAGGGGAACTGTTGGCGAACGCTTCAAACAAAAAGATAATTGGGAATTTAAAATTACCAGTATTAATCTATTGTCCGAGATTAGAGATAAAATGTCCAAATGCTTAACTATTCAATTTCCACTTCATCAGTTATCAGAAGATTTTATTTCTCAGGTGGACGAACTTGTGAGAATGAATACTGAACAAAACCCGCAGAGGAATTGCCAGCTTAAATTTACTGTTTTTGATGCAGAAGAGACTATTGCAGTCGAGATGCCTTCTAAAAGCCTTAAAATATTCCCTAGCAATGAATTTTTAGAACATCTGCATAAGTTCCAGAATATCACATATAAGTTAAATTGATATTGATCGATGGTGCGCAGCCTTAGTTCTTTATACTTTTAGGATAATCATCCCCCTGTCAGAATGTCTGGCAAAATTTGTGGATAGGTTTTTGTTACGTAGTTTTGAATTCATAACATAATACATATATATCATGGCTTTAGAAATAACAGACGCAAATTTTGATGAATTAGTGTTGAAATCTGACAAACCGGTTCTAATAGACTTTTGGGCAGAATGGTGTGGTCCATGCCGCATGGTAGGTCCTTTAGTTGAAGAATTGGCTAAAGAGTACGAAGGTAAGGCCGTTGTTGGTAAAGTAAATGTCGATCACAATCCAGCGATTTCTATGAAATTTGGAATCCGGAATATTCCTGCTTTATTGTTTTTCAAAAATGGAGAGATTGTAGATAAGCAAATAGGTGCTGTACCAAAATCAGTGCTAGCAGATAAATTAAGTAAGCAGATAGCTTAGAAATTAATTGTAATACAGTATAAGTCCACTCGTTAAACATGGGTGGACTTTTTTGTGCCTAAAATCGGCTAATCGTATTCTAAAAATGTAAATTGCATTATGCTGCCCGATTTAAACACGTACAAAGACTTACAAGATTTTGGAAACCTTGAGTTGCTCGCCCGCCAGGTAGTCGAGGGTTTTATCACGGGTTTGCATAAAAGCCCTTTTCATGGTTTCTCTGTTGAATTTGCAGAGCATAGGCAGTATAATAGCGGTGAGTCTGTGAAAAATATCGACTGGAAACTCTACGGTAGAACAGATAAACTATTTGTAAAACGTTTTGAAGAAGAGACCAATTTGCGTTGCCACTTGGTTATGGATGTTTCCTCTTCGATGTATTTTCCTGAGAAAAAATTCAACAAGCTTCTTTTTTCGGTTTATTCGGCTGCATCATTAATGTATTTGTTTAAGAAACAACGCGATGCCTTCGGTCTCAGTTGCTTTTCTGATAAGCTGCATATTTCAACCCCCGCGAAATCGACCTCAGTTCATCAAAAGTACTTATTTGCCGAACTCGAAAGATTAATGTCTCAAGACAGCAAAGGATCGAAAACATCAGTTGCGAATTCTTTACACGAAATAGCCGAACTGATCCATAAGCGCTCAATGGTTATTATTTTTAGCGATATGTTCGAAACTGGACTCAATGAAGAAGGCTTGAATGAAATATTCTCAGCATTGCAGCATCTTAAGTATAATAAACACGAGGTGATAATATTTAATGTGCTCGATCATAGTAAGGAATTGGATTTTAACTTCGAGAACCGGCCGTATCATTTTATTGATATGGAAACTGGTGAAGAACTTAAAGTTCATCCATCACAGGTTAAGGACAATTACACTAGTTCTGTAGAGAGTTTCCGCCAGGCACTTCAACAAAAATGTACACAGTACCACATAGATTTAATCGACGCCGATATTAATGCAGGCTTTTATCCTGTATTACATTCCTATCTGATAAAGCGTAATAAAATGGTCTAGTGGCTATTTTATAATAAATAAATCACTAATTGATTTTAAATGTTAGTATAGTTCAATGATATTAAAATGAATCATACAGCAGAAGTAATCCATGGGCACATTGCCACCCATATTTTTGAAGATGACGGTCGTTTTCCCAATAACCCCCATTTGCCAGTTCTAATCTATAAGGGTGCTTTACACCTTCATCCAGGTGATGAAATCGACACTATCATTGAATTATTTAAAAAAAATAATTGGACAAATAGCTGGAAGGATACAGTGTTCGATTACGATCATTACCATAGCTCAACTCATGAAGTGCTTGGCGTTTTCTGTGGCACCGCCGATATCGTTTTAGGTGGGCCGGAGGGTACATGTGTTGAGTTAGTAAGGGGAGATGTAGTAATAATACCTGCTGGTGTTGCTCATAAAAATTTAAAATGCAGTCATGATTTTACGTGTGTGGGTGCTTATCCCGAAGGTAAACCATACGATATGAAGTATGGGAATGAAGAAGGCAGAGAAACCATAATACAAGAAATTGCTTCAGTTGGTATACCAAACGAAGACCCTGTATTTGGAAGCGAAGGTCCTCTATTGGAGTATTGGAAAAAAGAGGGGCAATAATTTGTCAAGACGGGCGCTGTTCCTTTAATTAAATTTTAAATGATTTTCAGTATTGCTAATGCGTTATGAATCGCATACGTATGTATGTCATTATTGAAAAATATATAGGCTTCAGTTACCTGTTTGTTCGATTTGATTTTATTTACAATATTTTGAAGTTCTGAGTTTTCATAATTCGACGCATACAACTCGCCTTTGCCGTGCATCCGGTAATAAAGCAAAGAAGCGTTGCTTACTATATCCTCAGGTAGAGTGGGGTGACTCATTCCACAGAAGGTGATGTTGTTCTTATGCAATTCGTCATAAACATCATCAATCCACCAGCTTTCATGTCGGAATTCAAGCACGTTTAAAAAAGAGTTATCAAGATTATTGACGATCCTCTGTAAATGTTCCTCCGAATAGTGAAAGTTTGGAGGCAATTGAAATAATATACAACCCAGCTTTCCTTTTAGTCCATCTCGTACCGTATTGTAAAAGCTGGATAGCAAATCTGTTACACCATTAAATTTTTTATAATGTGTTATGGCCCTGGGCGCTTTGACTGCAAACCGAAAGTTGTCCGGACTCCTGGAGTGCCAGTTCTCCAGAAATGAAAGTTTAGGAAATCTATAAAAGGTTACATTTAGTTCGAGCGTATTAAAGAACTGGCAGTAATAATCAAACCATTTACTTTGTGCTAACTTTTCCGGGTAGAACGTCCCTTTCCAGTGTTTATAATGAAATCCCGAACAGCCGATGTGCCATTTTATCATGAATGCTAAACATCACCCGACCCGAATTAGTTTAAAACAGATCCATGGATGTACATGTACATTTGAGCAGGTTTTTGAGGGTTGCTAAAGCCAGTTTCTTTTCTTGAAATATATCAGCGTAAGAACTGAAGATGAAATCATTAGTAAAATTGCGATGGCGTAGCCATAATCCCATTGTAATTCGGGCATGAACTTGAAATTCATTCCATATATACTTGCAATCAACGTTGGGGGCATAAATGCAACTGTTGCAACGGTAAATATTTTAATAATTCGATTTTGTTCAATATTTACAAAGCCCATGAATGTATTCTGCAAATATTCCAGACGCTCAAATGCAAACTTATTATGTTCCAGAATGGAACTTATGTCCCGGATCATTATTCGCAAAACACTTTTATATTCCTCCGGAAAAATATGACTCTTCATTAAAGATGAAATTAAACGCTGCTTGTCAATGATGTTTTCTCTCAAAGACATCGTTTCATTTTGAAACAGCGACAGTTGAATTAAAATTTCTTCATCCGGACGATCTTTTTTAAGTATTAATTGTTGATTGAGATCGGCGATTTGTTTAGCCAGCCCTTCGATGAGGTCTGCGTCTAAATCAATTGAAGTTTCGAGAATTGTGAGCAATATCTGATATCCGTTACTGAAAGATCCCGGACTTGCTTTAATTCTTTTTACCGATTCGCTGAATGTTTTTAAGTCATCATCCCGGTAGGTAAACAAAATGCCTTTTTCGAGGATTACCGAAACCGGACAATAGGAAAATCCCTTTTGATGAAATGATAAAAAATTCGAATTTATGATTATCTCCTCTTCAACTTCGCTAAATCTGGATGAGCTTTCAATTTCCTGCGATTCTTCTTCCGAGGAGTATTTAATATCGAAATATGTTTCAATGGTTACTTTTTCCTTTATCGTAGGATTTTGAAGGTCCACCCATATTAAACTCTCAAGGGGGATTTCTCTAAGTAACTCTAACTCGGTTTCTTTAGCTAAACGCCGGTCTTTTTTATAATATATACGTAACATCTGATTCCTGCTAAACTTTCACCAAGTTGAATATGTATCTTTGCAAAGCTAGATAAAAGTAAAATTAAGGACTGATATAAATGAACCTTAATGTGGCTTATTTAATTGGCTGAACTCGAAATACTTTAAACTCATGGGTACACCTTTAGATTTTGGACAGAAACCTTATAACCATTATGGTGCTTATTTAAAGCAAAAGTACAATGGCAAGCGTGTGTTCAAAATTATTGTTGATGGTGGTTTTACCTGTCCGAATCGGGATGGTAGTAAAGGATATGGAGGTTGTTCGTATTGCAATGTAGATTCGTTTACGCCTGAATTATCCCGGAGTACTCCTAATATCCGTGAACAGATCGAACGCGGAATCGATCGTGCTATCACTGGTTATGCTGCAGAAAAGTTTATTATTTATTTTCAGCCCAATACCAATACCTACGCACCTGCACATTATCTCAAAGCTATGTACGATGAAGCAATTCAGATTGCTGAAAGTATTTCACCTGGTAATATAGTAGGATTGTCCGTTGGTACCCGCCCGGATTGTATCGATGAGGAAAAAATTAAGTTGTTAGAGAGCTATCTAGCTCTGGGTTTGGATGTCGATCTTGAAATGGGGATGGAATCTATCTATAACGATACTCTTTTGCGAATAAATAGAGGTTGCTCTCATGAAGAATTAGAACATACATTGAATCTGGTAGATAATTCTCCATTGGAAGTTTGTGTACATACCATATTCGGTTTTCCTTGGGAAAGCAAAGAGATGATGCTTAGGTATGCCGATGAAATTAACCGCTTCCCACAGATCAAATTTGTAAAGCTTCATCATTTGCATATTGTTGAGGGTTCAATAATGGGAGTGCAATATAAAAGAGAGCCGTTTAAAGTCTTCACCCTCGAAGAGTATACTGATTTTCTGGCTGAATTTATTCCATTGCTTCGGCCAGATATCATAATTCAACGTTTATTCGGCATAGCTGACTTTGATTTGTTAATTGCGCCAAACTGGGGAGTTAAGAAATCACAGATTCAAACCTTTATTGATAAGACTCTCGAAAGCCGGGGTGTTATGCAGGGGAGCAATTATATTTTTGCTTCAACCAATTAATCGGTGACGACTCCGGTCACCTTCCAGATTTTCCCTTGCGGTTTTCACCCTTTAGTTCCTGGTATATCGATGAACAAGCTTTAGTTGTGGCATCTCAGTAAAAGAATTTTTCGCTCCACTCTATTTCTAAATTACTCTTAAGTTCCGCGGGTTTAATTCTAAAGTCTATCTTTTTTATTCCTTATCAGCCAAAAAATCGATTATTTTTTGTTGGTCTTCCATCAAGAAGTTAGTCTTATTGCTTGATGAAGGCTTTTATTCAAACATGTCTTCTTGTTTTAGCCGTTTTGTTCTATCTATGGTTTTATTGTCTATTCTTTTTTCAGTTATTTTTAACAAATTGTGACTTAAATTGCTTGTTTATTTAAAAATATTGCTAGTTTTAATTTATCTTATTAAAAATAAGATGGTATCATCTTGGTATTTTGCTTTATAATTATTTTTAATCGAAAATATATTGGTGTTTTAAACTTAAAACTTAAATTAAATGGAAAGATGATCTCATAGCTATTAAAAAAAACTCAATCGCTCGACGAAAGCTCGTTATGCGCAATTAATCCACTTACTCAACACTTTAAACAATTAAGATGAAAAAAGTATTACCCTTTTTATTATTGGTTGTAGCCGTTGTGCTTGGCCTTCTTTATCCTTCAGTAGAAGTAGTAAATATTGCGGAAAACAAAATTGATACCGGAGATACCGCATGGTTATTGGTTGCTACTGCTTTAGTCTTATTAATGACACCTGGACTTGCATATTTCTATGGCGGTATGGTTAGAAAGAAAAATGTTATTTCCACTATGCTGCAAAGTCTTGTATGTATGGGGCTTATAACTATTTTGTGGGTCATTTTTGGGTTTAGTCTAGCTTTTGGAGACGATATTGGTGGCGTTATTGGGAATCCGGGTACCTTTTTTATGATGAAGGGAATGGTTGGAAATGCGGTATGGTCGCTGGCTCCTACAATACCATTGGTGTTGTTCGCAATGTTCCAGTTGAAGTTCGCTGTAATTACCCCGGCGTTAATTACTGGTGCTTTTGCAGAAAGAATTCGCTTTAACTCTTACCTTATTTTTCTTTGCTTATTTATGATTTGTATTTATGCGCCTTTGGCGCATGCTACATGGCATCCTCACGGGGTGTTATTTGAATTAGGTGTGCTTGATTTTGCCGGTGGTACGGTTGTTCATATGTCTGCGGGCTGGGCTGCGCTTGCATCTGCATTGTTCTTAAAGAAGCGAACAATGCCGGAACATACACCTGCACGTGTGAGTTATGTGATTCTTGGGACAGGCTTGTTGTGGTTTGGCTGGTTTGGATTCAATGCTGGTTCTGCTGTTGGCGCGGGTACCTTAGCTGCAACCGCTCTGGCAACTACTACTACGGCTTCCGCTGCAGCCGCGATGGCCTGGATTTTCTTCGACATGGCAAGAGGTAAAAAGCCTTCTGCAATGGGGGCTTGTATTGGAGCGGTAGTTGGATTGGTGGCGATCACTCCTGCGGCAGGTTTCGTTAGCGTTTCACACTCCATAATCATAGGAGTGGTTGCGGCAATTGTTAGTAATCTCGTGGTTTTATGGAGAACCCGTACTAATATTGACGATACTCTTGATGTGTTTCCATGTCATGGTGTTGGAGGGATGGTCGGAATGCTTATGACGGGTATTTTTGCTAATCAAGGCGTGAATTCAGCAAATACCACAGGTAATGGGCTTTATTTTGGTGAAACCAAATTATTTTTGGTGCATTTAATTGCCCTGGTTGCGGTTTCTGCCTTTGCTTTTATTGGTTCATATATCCTTTTGTTGATAACAAATGCAATTAGTCCTCTTCGCGTATCAGCCGAAGACGAGGAGATTGGCTTGGATATGAGTCAGCACGATGAAGAATTATAAAGACAAAAAGTATTAAAAAAATCACTTGGAGCCTGGTAATCGAAAATTATTATCCTAGATAATGGCTTTCTAGTAATTTTTATCGATTTGGTTTAGTGTTGGGAGGGTTCGACGGTATGTCGGCCCTCTTTTTTATTTTAAATTGGTAAAATGATTGGATCTGTGTGCTTTTTATTAATCTTTATTGGTTAAAAAAGCTCAATTTCTTATTTAGTATGTAGTTTAATTGATTTTTTGGGGTTTTTTTTCAAAAAACTTGTAAAATGTTATGAATTTTTAAAAATATGTCTAACTTTATTGCAGATATTATTCAATAACAACACTAAACAACTAAACAAATGAGTAAATTATCAATCAAGCAGATCGTACCATTTCTGGTGCTGACTGCAGTGGCCTTAGCCTCAATCTTTATCCCTGTATTACCGAACTTTGATGATGGAGGAAAAACTTATAATGGAGCGGACATCGCATGGATTGTCGTTGCTACAGCATTAGTATTTTTGATGACTCCAGGTTTGGCATTCTTTTACGGTGGAATGGTGCATCGTAAAAATGTAATTTCTACCATGATTAAAAGTGTGGTGGCTGCTGGAATTGTCAGCGTACTGTGGGTTACGGTAGGATTCAGTTTAGCTTTCGGAAAATCAATTGGAGGGTTCATCGGGGATCCGTCAACTTTTCTGTTTTTTAAGGATGTAAATTCGGGAGCTCCCTGGAGTCTCGCACCAACCATTCCTTTGACGCTTTTTGCTTTGTTTCAGCTAATGTTTGCAATTATCACACCTGGACTGGTTGTTGGAGCTGTTGCAGAACGTATTCGCTTTACCTCGTATATTTTATTTATCGTTTTATTTAGCTTATTTGTATATGCGCCTCTTGCACATTGGAGCTGGCATCCAGACGGATTCTTATTTCAAATGGGAGTTCTTGATTTTGCCGGAGGTACAGTTGTTCATATTTCTGCAGGATGTGCTGCTTTGGCCGGGGCGCTTGTTTTAAAACGTCGTACATCTCACTTAGAGCAAAGAGAGATTCCACCAGCTAACATTCCCTACGTACTTATCGGTACAGGTTTACTGTGGTTTGGCTGGTTCGGTTTCAACGCTGGATCTGCATTAGGAGCTAACGCTTTAGCTGTTTCGGCATTTGCAACAACAAATACAGCTGCTGGGGCTGCCGGGTTGTCATGGATGTTTTTCGATGTGATTAGAGGTAAAAAACCGTCTGTTCTTGGATTTTGTATAGGAGCGGTAGTTGGTTTAGTCGCTATAACTCCTGCCGCAGGGTTTGTCGCAATACCGCAAAGTATTTTTATCGGATTTATAGCTGCGATAATTTCTAATATCGCTGTGCATTACAAACAAAAATCTTCTCTTGATGATACCTTAGATGTTTTTCCTTGCCATGGTTTGGGAGGTATCGTCGGAATGATACTAACAGGCATATTTGCTACTAAAACAGTAAATGGCGCCGGAGCCGATGGCTTATTTTATGGAAATGCAGCGTTTTTCTTTACTCAGTTAAAAGGGTTAGTAATTGTTGTAGCGTACAGCTTCACGGTTTCTTTCATCATATTTAAGTTTATCAATTTGATTCAGCCAATTCGTGTATCATTAGAAGATGAAGAACTTGGATTGGATGCGTCTCAGCATGACGAAAAATACCTGCAAGGCACCTTACTGGTAAATAATAATGGTAAAACTGTTGAACGGGACATTAAAGTATTTGAAAAGGATGTAATCGAAAACTAATCGAAATAACGCATATAAATACCTTATTTAACAATCAAAAAAAAGCAACATGTTTAAAAAAGTACTTTCATTTATTGCATTGGCAGGAGTATCATATGCTAACGCTCAAGATTCAACATCTACGCCACTAACCATTTCAGGTTCAGTTGATACGTATTACAAATATGATTTTGCAAAAGTTTCTAATATTGGAACCAGTTTCGCAACTGATCAGAATTCTGTATCATTAGGGATGATCGATGTGGCTTTGAAAAAAACTACAGGGAAAGCATCTTTCGTAGGGGAAGTATCTTTTGGTCCTAGAGGACAATATCAGTCGATTCTTAATGGTGATGGTACTGTTTCAAATGCTGATAATTCTTTTCACATTCAGAATTTGTATACCACTTACGCTTTCACCGACAAGTTTTCAATGACTGCAGGGTACATGGGTACTTTTGTTGGATACGAAGTTATTTCTCCCGTGGGAAACTTTAACTATTCAACTTCTTATCTGTTTACTAATGGACCATTCCAAAATGCGGGTATTAAAGCTAATTATGCTCTTTCAAGCAAAGTGGGCTTAATGGTAGGTTTGTTCAATAATTCCTGGAATAATTATAAAGCAGACCCTATCTCTGGGGTTAGCACATTTGGTGCGCAATTATCTTTATCTCCGGTTGAAGGATGGAGCGCTTATCTTAACTTGTTAACCGGTTACGATTCTGGTACTATTTTGGACCTGACTACGGCATATCAAATTACTGATAAATTTAAACTGGGTTTAAATGCTGCTGATTGGTCTGCGGGCATGGGAGCCGATAACGCTGGTTATTTCGGTGCAGCCTTATATCCATCAATTGCTGTAACTGACGGATTTGCATTAGGTTTACGCGGAGAGTACTTCAAGACTAAAAAGAATGGCGGGGTTGCTGTTGGAGCTCCTGCTGATGAAAGTGTAACCTCATTAACATTCTCAGGTAATTTAAAATCTGGTGGTTTGACTTTTATCCCAGAATTTAGGCTGGATAATGGAAGTGTAGATTTATTCTTTAAAGAGAATGGTAATACTACCAAATCTGCTTCCCAATTTTCTTTAGCTGTAGTTTACGCTTTTTAATTAAAACATTTCGATTAGATTCAAGAAGGCCGGATTTATCCGGCCTTCTTGTTTTAGGGAATTAATGTTTTGTCAATTCAAGGGGCTAATCTATTATTACCTGGTTGGGGTTTGACATGCGTTTTGATTCCCGCAAAGCCTGGAACAAAAAAAGCCGGCAAGCCGGCTTTCGATCATACAATATATTTGAATTATTTTTCCATTTGTTCAATGACAGCCTGAGTTACTCCCGTAAAAGAGAAACCTCCGTCATGAAACAAGTTTTGCATGGTTACCATTTTTGTCAGGTCAGAGAATAAGGTAACCGTATAGTCTGCACATTGATCAGCAGATGCATTCCCCAATGGCGACATTTTCTCAGCATAATTAACGAAACCATCAAAGCCTTTAACCCCTGATCCGGCAGTAGTGCGAGTAGGCGATTGCGAAATAGTGTTTATTCTGACGTTTTTCTTAACACCATACTGATAACCAAAGTTACGTGCAATACTTTCTAGCATTGCCTTTCCGTCGGACATGTCATTATAATCAGGAAATACACGTTGAGCGGCAATATAAGAGAGAGCTACAACTGATCCCCACTCGTTAATGGCATCATGTTTCATCGCCAGTTTCAAAACACGGTGCAAACTGATTGCCGAAATGTCCAACCCTTTGTGGGTGAACTCATAATTATTTTCGGTGTAATGAATGCCTTTTCTAACATTTATACTCATTCCGATAGAGTGTAAAATAAAGTCTACACCTCCGCCAAAATGTTCTTTGGTTTTTATCAACAGATTCTCTACATCATTTTCGCTGGTAACGTCAGCCGGAATTATCGGAGCATTACATAATTCAGCAAGTTTATTAATCTCGCCCATACGCATGGCGATAGGAGCGTTGGTTAAAACGATTTCAGCGCCTTCTTCAACGCAACGTAATGCTGTCTTCCAGGCTATAGATTTTTCATCCAGAGCACCGAATATAATTCCTTTTTTACCTTTCAGTAAGTTATAAGCCATATTTGTAAATTTCTGCGCTAAAATAGCGAATTAATTGATTTGTGTGACACAATCTGGTAAACTATCATTTAACTTTTAATTTTAAAGGAGAAAAAAAAATGCCAACAACTAACACTTCA
>CBFGOI010000042.1:0-34267 GCA_965650335.1 uncultured Pedobacter sp.
AACAGAAGCATCGTTTGGATTATATCCGGCGGGTGTTTGTAAAGGAACCGATAAATAGGGTTTTGCCGAAGATCTTGCCTTTAAAGTAAATGGCTTACTAATTTCTTTTTCTTTGCCTTTAATTACTGTTTTAACGAAGTAGGTAGCTGACTTGAATGTGTCAACTCCTGTGTCGATAAAGTCTGTAGTCTTTATCAGCGGCTTCCCATTCAATTTAGCCGCTGGGCCGCCGTTTACCAATCGGTATAGATTGAAAGCAATGTCAGACGCATCTGTGCCAAGCATGCGCCAGCCAACATATACTTTTCCGTTACCTTGGTTCACAGCAACAACACCGCGACCCAGATTTTCCATTTGCCGTTGGGAGTAAACTTCAGAAAAGGTAAAAAACAGGGCAATTAACAATAGCCCTTGATAGATTAGTACAGTTCGTTTCATAAAAATGAAAAATTGGTTCATTAAAATAAATCAAAGACTACTTACTAAGCATCATGGTCTGTTATGCCAAATACTGGGGGTTGTACAGCCTAACAGGGCTATATAGTTTTTAATAAGGGTTTTAGTGCTTTTTTTGGAAGGCTGAGTAATGCGGATGTTACCAAACTTATTGTAATAAGCTCATTACATGCATATTGCTATTATTTTTGTAAATTATTTAAGAAAACATTCGGCTCCGACCCTTCATTCGACGGTTTTAATTTCCACGTCAACTTTCTTTACAGGCAGTTTAGGTTTCGGAACAGAGGATGGAGCTATTTTATTTGAATTTTCGGCTGGATTTGTCGAGATCACAAAATTTAATCCTTCTACCACGTCGCCATCTGTAGATCCTGAGATTTTTACAGACAAGGTTTGAGGCGAAACCGACATATTTAATTTCTTTAATTGGTCACTATCAACACTGGCAGTATAAGATCCCATGGGAAGACTCGCGAAATTAAAATATCCGTCACTTTCAGTAAGCACTTTTCCAACCAGTCGCCCGTTTTTGTAAAAATTGACATTAATTCGCTCCTGACCCTTTAGACCATCCTTATCTTTTTTATACACCATACCCGAAGCCTCTCCCATTACGGCAATCGGAACTTCTATTAGTTTAAATTGATTAGGCTCAATAGCAACATTCAATGTGGCACTCTTAATTCGCCAAGCGATGTTATCAAAACTACTGCGATCTAACTCAATAAAATAATTTACGTATGGTTCTAGTTCAAACACGCGAATAGTAGAATCCCGCTGATTATTTTGAACGCGACCGCTTTTAACACGAATTTTAAGTCCCGGCACTTTAGGTTCGCCTTTATCATGTCGGCCGTTAGAATTTAAATCGAGAAAGGCGCAAATTGTAAGACCACCTCTACCTACGCTAGAGCGGTTGCCATAGCCTATATGGCGAAATTTATCATCATACATTAAACTTCCCTTTGCAGATTGAGTAAACGAAGTGGCACTATTTCCTTGTTGCGCAGAAAAGGATGTTTGAGCAAAAGAAAGATCAAACCTAAGTCCCATGCGGATATTATGAGAAGAACTCTGAAAGTTCTTCTCATAAGCGATATTAAACAGGCCACGATTAAAAATTCGTTTTTCCAGCTCGGCCCTTACATTAGTAATCTGCTGCTGATTATAACTGTATTGTACCTGTGGAGTAAAAATGAGCTTTTTAGGTAATCGGAAAGTTTGTGATAAAATACTGTAGGTATTAGGTTGCAACGATGCTGATATAATACTATGCGTGGTAAAATTTGTGCTTATTCCCCAATATACTCCGGAAAGCAAAAGTTGAGCTGTGGTGTATTTGGTTGTCGGTAAAACAATCTGATTTAAAGTCAACCTTGAGAATGCGGAAAAATTTCTTCCCCGAAAGGGCATCGAGACAATTGCTTTTCGTTCTTCAAGATAATTATAATTAATTGCTTTCTGGCCTCTTTCATATTTTAAATAATTAAGCTCGAACTGCAAATTAGAAGGCCGACGATATGTTAAAACTCCTTTAGATCTTACCCCGTAAGTATACTCGCCGAAAAAAAGCAAATTAGAGAAAAGATTCATAGACGCGTTAACGAACGGCATTGTATTCTGATGGAGAGCCGAAAAATATTCCAATCCCGCACCTACTGTTAAACGTCTGTGCAGCCCATAATTTATATTTGCCCGAGAATATTTACTGTACAGACTATCCTCAACAAGACCCGCGCTGACAGTATACTGAAACTCATTTTTTGGGAGGAAATTAAATGGAATACTAATCGTTTGTTGAGTTGACCGTTCTTCTCCCCATTGGCTATAAAAACGAAGAGTAATTGCTGAGTTGCCGTATACAAGTGGCGCTTCAAATCTGTAAAACCCCGAAGCATCGGCCTTTACATAATCGACAAGTACATTATTTACGTAAAGCTCGACCGTCCAACCTGGTTCTGTATAATCGCTGATTCTGTAGGTTCCGAAAGAACGTCTGTAAGTTGTTGGAGTATTGGTTACCTGAACACCAATCACAGGAGCAAGCAGTGAAGCAGTAGCCTGAGATGGGATTTTTCCGACGAGAACTTGTCGTAATCCTTGCTGTTGATTATCGACATAACGCCAGAGATACTGCTGATTCTTCAACCGTAAGGAAGCCTTGTCAATGTAATTAAGTGCAACATTTGCTTCCCCTCCGAACAACAATGAACCCAATGCAAGATTAAGCCGGGTACTTTGAAATCCTTGTAAGCGCTGGATTGACATAACAGACCAATCAGCAAATCCGAGTTTGAAAAGAGGAAAACGTCGGGCAATCGTGGAGTCGGCTTTTTGTTCGTTTTTCAGGGTGCTGATATTTCGCCGCATAAGCTCTTGCTTCAATTCCCGTATCACAGGCAATTCTTGCTTGCAGTTTAGTGCAATGGACAGACTGCGAAAATTAAAAACACATTCTAAACCAAATATCTCGTTCAGCCAGGCAGACTTTAAATACAGATTACTTTCCGTCCGAATTAGGTCTCCGGCTTTCAGCTCAAATATCTTTTTTTGATAAGTTATTTGATTTTTAGTTTTGTCGATCAGGTAGGGTGCATCGGAATTAATAAAAAAGCCTGAAACAAGATCTAAATCGTCGGATGGAGTATTTTTTATTTTTAAAAATCTGAAGAGATTTGTTACAGCCAAATATGGCTCATTGTCTCGAATTATAGCAGGTATTTCTAAGCCTCCAACTCTTGGTAACTGTACAAAAACAGAGATTTCATCATAGTCAGCCTCCAATTCATCAGCAGCATAGGTTTTATTCGAAGCAAAAAGAAGAAAGATCACAGATACGAATGTCACCCAGTACAGAATGGCGTGGGTCCATTTTAAAGATAAGGCTCGTATATGTGAGAATGATACTATCATTAATATCCCAAAAGGGATTTGGGTTATTATTCTTGTATGAAAGTCACAGAAAAAGTACCGCTATAATTTCCGGAAGGGTTACTGAGTTTATCTCCAACTGTGAGCGTGCCACCAAAACTTACCGCAGTACGTTGAGGAGGACTAACCGAGGTGGTGAAAGAACCGCCATGATCAGAAGTACCTAAATGCAAGGTCATTGAACCGCCATTACTCCCGGTTAACACCACATCCGGCCCATTTAATATCGAAAGGACTGATCCTGAAGGCGCCTCCACTTCAAAAATTGCCGGAAAATACAAGTAACCCAGGTTTGCAAGAACAAGATCGCCAGTTACACCTCGGGAACCATCAGAGGACATAGAAACAGTTCCACCAGCGCTTCCTTGAAAAAATGCGCCAAAACTTAAATCCTGGACGGGAAAAACTGAAATAGTTTGACTTAATGAGACTTGTCTTAAGAGCAGGAAGCTACTAGTCAAAACAATGAATTGATAGTAAATAATCGGCAACTTTCGTATCAACATCCCCATTCTCCCTCAATTAGTATTATTTCGAGTATTTTGACTTGGCTAATACCAACATTAATGCAACAGAAGTTCGGTTTCAGCCAACTTTTCCGGTTTTAGCTCTTGTTGAGAATTATAGGTTATCAGCAATTCTCCTGAATGGTAATCGACATGCTGACTTTGATCAAGATTAAGCTGAAATTGACGAACAGAATTCGGCGTATAGACTGACAGGCCTTTCGCTAGCCCAACTCGGGTTTTCTTTCCGGTAGGGGAAATATGATTCACAACTAAATCACCATACACAGACATGTTCCCGGTACGATTAAAATTGATTTTCAACTGACCATTATTATCAAGAGAGCAATTTGATAATGTCACCTTTGCTGTTGATTCGCCGGTACGGATTATAATGGGTATACTTAACCCGAATACTGGTATTAAACGAACTGAAACACCAGAGGATACAGTATCCTTTTTAACACTTTGCCCACCGAGGGGAACTGGTCGAGGAACAGCTCTGAAATAAAGATGAGAGCGATATTCTCCAGGGGCTAATTGATTTGCTTTATAAAGCTGCACCTTCACGGTCTGTGCTTCATTTGGACCAAGCATCACCATTCTCGGAAAAACACGTACGTTTTTGTCGGCAAAATGTTGACCCTCCTCCGGCGTAGTAATAAGCTCGAATTCACCACTTTCCTTCATTCTGTAATTAATCAAAGAAACCATGTACTGTGCGCTATCCTGCCCAGAATTTGCCAAATTTAGTTCCTGGAACTGCTTATTTCCTTCAAATACAACTCTCCTAGGCATAATCAACAAGTTACCTTGAGCAAATACAGAGCAGCTATTCAAAAGCACTATAACAATTAAAGAAGTTAGAAAAGAAGGAAAAAAAAGAAAGTTTAATTTATTTCTGAAAAACATAGGCGTAATTTAGATGATAACTCAGGATCGTAATGCGAACCCTCTAATTATTTGAGAATATCAGGCAATAAAAAACGCTGCTATTAGGCAGCGTTTTTTTTAAGATTTTAAATATTAATTATAGTTAACGGTAACATCAAAAGGAGTTAATGAAACATAAAGGCCTGAAAGTTGGCTACCAGCCACATTCAAAGTAGCACCAACTGTCACTGTTTCTGCGCCTGCTCCATCCAACGTACCTGTTGGAGTTGGTGAACTTGTAAATCCATTGACTATCATAGTTTCAACACCTCCAGAATGGGTGATGGTATGATCTGTTGAAGGCAAAGTGATTGAGTAAGTGTAATTGGGCTCACCGGTAATATCAAATTCCGCCGCAGCAACTGTTCCTGCAGTTGCTGGAAGAGTAACCCCACCACTTGGCGTACGTGTGCCGGTAGGGGCCAATTCTACCGTTCCTAATGCGGTACTTATTGCCACATTTCCAAAGTTCATGTCTACGGTTTTCGCGATAGCGATTGGTGTAACAATTGTTGCGCTTGCCGTAGCATTGTCTGCTACCTGACCAAATGAAGTAGCAGAGAATCCACACACTACCAATACCACTGCTAGAGATTTTGTAAAATAATTCATAACGTTTTTTAAATTAATGATTAATGCGGTCTGTTACGATAGGTGGGCAATAAGGTTACCATTTTGTGAAAAAAAATACCCATATTTTTTTTGGCATGAAAAATATGCAATTCGCCGGAGTATACTCAACAATACTCTCCTGCAGCCATTAAGGCACTTTTCGACCAATCCTACGTCCAATTAAGAACAAGGCAAGGACCCAATCTTTTATCACAGGAAAGAAAATTTAAAACAAACGCATCTTTTTTATATATATTGCGTAAAAAAGGAGAAATTATTCCGCATCTTGGGATAAATTTCCACATATCGCTCCTGATTTTTTAACATGAAAAATAAGACCAAATGAAATTTAAAGCTCCTAAACCCGGTTTAAACTTCTACCTAAAAAACGTCTTTAATGCTAAATTCGGGGCTTTTTCCCTAAAGATAAAGGCCGGAAAAAAAACACCATACAGCGTAATATTCTTTATAGCTTTAAGCTTTTTCTCCTTAACAGAAAGTTTGGCACAGAACATTTCTGTAAAAAACGCAAATAGTCCGTCGAACGGAATAAGTCAGGGCTCTTTAACATTAGGTCAAAAAGATTTAGTGTTGTTCGGATTCGGAGTAACTGCCACAGGTCCGTTAACTATAACAGAATTTAACATTGGAATATCGTCTCCTGACACCCGAAATAACTACTTTTCGAATTTTCGGTTATACAGATCCAGTGATAGTATTCGTTCGACTGGAGATAACTTATTGAGTGGCATTATTTCCTGGAAAAAGAACAACTTAAATAATATAACCATTGAAGGATTATCTGAGGTATATGCCGATTCAACTGCAAAAACCTTTTATTATTTTTTGGTGGCAGATTACACAAGTACAACAGGAGTAGTACCGGGAAGCATCCAATTTAATTTTTCGAGCATTCAGAAAGCCAATGCAATCGTACATTCACAAGGAAGTTTCAACGGCGCAAACATCAGCGGAACTACCTTTAATATCTCTCCCCCATCGGTTGAAGTTAGCAACGAAAATAGCGGAACGAATGGCATTTCACCTGCCCTGATTACATTCAACCAAAAAAACATTGTGCTTTTTGGGTTTGGAGTAAATGTAAAAGGCATAGCCACGTTAAGTCAGTTTAATCTTACCAGCTCAAATAATATTGGAAGTTACTTTTCGAATGGAAGGTTATATAGATCTGTCGATAATATTTATTCTACAGACGACAGTTTAATTGCATCAATAACTATAAATAAGAGCACAGGAACAGCTTTAAGTATACCTAAACTAGCAGAATCATTTAATTGGTCGCCAATACGTTATTACTTTTTTGTGGCCGACTATACCACTAATGGCACTGTACTGAACAATACCATCCAGATGAAATTTTCGAGCGGGCAGGCCTCTGCAGCAATTATTCAAAGCTCCCCGCAAACGTACTCTTACAATACTTACAATATACCGGGGCAAACTTTTGTATTCGCAAGAACTACTATTTGGCTGGGGAATTCAGACCTCGCCCCCGGAAACTGGAACAGTGCCGACAACTGGAGCGGGGGATATGTACCCGGAAACACAGACATAGCATATCTTGGAACACAGGACTTTATCGCACAGCCTTTCGTTCCTTCCAATGCATCCATTGGAAGCATCTACCTGGGAACAGCAAAATATACAAACCTAAAGGTGGATAGCAATGTCACTTTAAACGCAGGTGATATTATACTAAAGGCCACCGACGCATCAATAACAGATACTATTTCAGGGCCGGGTACTATTATTGTAAATAACTTTCAACTAACAGAATCAAGCTCAAATCCAGTATTTACGGCAAATAGGATTTCGAAAATCGTCTCAACCATCTCAAATTTAACGGCCAGCAATCTGATTCTCCGTTCTAAAATCAATGGCTTCCGAAACGATGCAGCCTTTGAGCTTTCTGCGGGCAGCGTATTAATAAATGGCCTTATTCAGACTATTAACGCGAATACATCGAATACATCGACTTTTATTGCGGATAGCAGCAGTATTCTAAATTTAATATCTGCAACACCTTTCAATCGCTCGGCTATTGGAATGAATATAATAAGATCTGTGGGTAAAATAATCTATAAAGGAGCAAGTGCTCAAAATGTAGATGCTGAGGTAACATATAATGATCTAGGGCTAGCTGGATCCGGCATAAAAACGATCAATGCGAACGCAGCTCGCCCCTTTAATCTCTCTGGCACCCTTTCGATTATTTCTCCGGCAACAATTGCTTATTCGCCAAACATTAACGGCATAAATATTGGCGAAAACTTCGAAGGAGACTCTCCACTTAACTCTGGAATTCTGCCCATAACAATCGCGGGCAACTGGACAAATACGGCCAGCGGATTCGTCGGCGGGGATGTAACTTACCTTGGCACAGACCAAATAGCGGGTGCAGTTGATTATACAAACGTGACTTTTATCAACGGCGGGGTAAAACAGCTATCGAATTTCAGCTCGGTTAAAGGAAACCTCGAAGTTGGTGCGAACACTTTACTTCAAACCAACGATAAGCTAATCTTAAAAGCCGACTCTACCAGAAATTCCAACATTAAACCATTGCTTAATGGCGCTGATATATCAGGAAAAGTAACCGTTCAATCTTTTATAAAAGGCGGAAGCCGGGGCTATATACCACTTAGTTCACCTGTTTACGACGCCATCGATCCAATCAGTTCAAGTACCGCGTTTACATACCTCCAATTACAGAAAAACATGCTGGTTACCGGAACAAACGGGCCGGCAAATGGATTTGATTTAGGATCAACAGTTAGTCCCTATGGGCCGACCATCCGCCGATATAGAGAAGAAGCCTCTCCCAGCCAAGTACAATATTATAGTATCGGAAGCATTACGGAACGCATAAATACCGGCAATGGATTTAACTTTTATTTCAGAGGAAACCGAACTAATAGTTATTACAAAGTTAACCAACCCTATGTTACCCCTGAAAGCGTAGTGCTGGAATATTTTGGAAACGTCAATAAAGGGAATATAAATGTCCCTCTTTCTTATACCAATTATAATGTTGTAAACGACGACGGATTTAATCTTGTTGGAAATCCATATCCATCCGTTGTTGATCTACAAAAATTGTTGGCACCTACACCTTTCAAAGTGGTGTGGATAATTAAACAGAATAACACCTACGCGGTTTATGATGTAAACTTAGGCACTGGAACAAACGGGGCCTCTCAGTATATAATACCCGGACAAGGGTTCTTTGTTCAGGCAAACCAGCCGGGACAAGTTCTTCAGTTTACTGAGGAGAGCAAATTCACTACAAACTCAGCTATGCGAGTAATGGGGGATAAAACGAAAAGCGTTGCTTCAACTTCAGCTCTGGCGCCAAAAACAACAATAACCGAGTACATTAAACTACAGGCAAAACAAATCGGCTCCAGCTCTTCTGATGAAACTATAATCGCGTTTAAACCTGGCAGCAGCAGCAATAAAACAGCTGGAGATGCCAGATATTGGGGAGAGGGCGATGTTCTTCTCGGTAGCTTGTCTGCTGATAATGAACTTTTAGCTATTAATTACCTTCCGAAAACGGAGACAGACACCAAAGTTAAACTACAGGTAAGCGGACAAGACTCTGGCACATATTCGATAAGTTTAGCTGGTAATTTTCTTTCCGATTTCAGCGACATTCTGCTGACTGATAACTATTTGAACAAAACCATTAGTTTAAAATCTGATATTTCTTACACCTTTTTGATTGATAAAAGCATCAGCACGACATTTGGAAGTGAGCGGTTTTATATTATCTTCAGAAGCTCGAAATCGCAGGAAATTGCGAAACAAAGTACCGTAGCAAATCCGATTTCAACTGAGGACAGTGCTTCGAACCTAAAATTAACGCTGTTCCCCAACCCAGTTCTTAATCAGCTGCATGTTAAACTGGATAGAAAAAGCGGACCGATAGAACTGACAATTTACAACCTGCTTGGACAGCCTGTAAATAAGGCCATTTACGCATACTCAGAAGCCTTAACTCACAATGTATCAAACTTAAGTAAGGGCTCCTTCATCCTCGAACTCAGAGACTCACAATCTAATTCACTAATTGGGAAAGCAAAATTCATCAAAGAATAACACCCGCTGCACCAGAATGAAAAGAGAATTACGGACGTGAGATGACTATACGAAAGCTTCTAATTATTGGGATATTTATATATATCCCGTTTTTTTCTTTTGGACAACCTACTGCTGATCCTTGCGACGATCCAGATTATGCAATCAATAATCCAGCAGAATGCAACCCTGTGGAAACTCCGCTAGATGACGGAGTGGTACTGCTCATAGCGGCTGGAGCGTTGTTCGCATTAAAAAATATAAAATTCCAAAAACACAAGCAGCAGGCAGAACCGGCAGCTTGGGTTAATGAATTGCAGCGATGTACAAGAGAAGGGGAAGCTAGGGCATCTTTTTAAACCCTTCAGATCTTATTTTCCATTTTCCATCCTTCGGGAAGCCGGGATTTTCTCCAACACTTCCATCCCAACCGCCAGCCATCATGGCAACAGCAATTAACACTCCGCCGTTCCCGGGAAGGTAAATACGCAAGCGTCCGTCTTGATAGTTATGCCCATTTTTCAGGTAGGAGTTGGTTTGAATTTTCATAAAAAGCGCATCAATTGCTTTATTTGGGTTGCCAAGGCGGGCTGCGGTCATAGCTGCCATAGGGAAATCCCATCCCCAGGTATCAGGCCATTGCCATACTTTCCAAACAGTGTCAAAGGTGCGCTGCATTGTTGCCTTATTCAATTTCGCCGAAGCGGGAACCATCCCTAAAGCGCCCAAAACAGATGGATGATCGCGCAGCCATTTCTCATTGGTGAATGAGTCTTTATTATTTTCCGTCGACAAATAAACGCCGTTATATTCAGGAAGCGGAGCAAGCTTTGCAATCACTTTATCCCATTCTGCATTTCGTGGCATACCTAAGCGTTCGCGCCATTTTTGAGCAGTGCGGAGGGCCCAATCCCAATACGCCAATTCGTATGTTGGATTGTAGGTATCTTCGGCCTTGAAAACCTCCTGTGCAGGAATCAATCCCTTACCAAGATTGTAGCGATTTTTTATACTATCATAAGCCGGAAATGAAGCCATAAATTCTGCTGTACCAAATACCAGATCTTTATATTTTTCGAGAACTTCTTTATTGTTGCTATCCCGATAGGCAAGTTCAGCCATATAAATCGGATGCGGTTGCTGCCAAATAATGAAAGCAGCAACAGAAGATGGGCTTTCCAAACCTTCATGATCGGTCATCTTTTGCCAGCGATAACCCTTAAACCCTTGCCTTTCTGCTATTTTCCTTGCGCCATCTTTCACCTTAAAATACCAGTCGAGGGTATTCGTCATTAATTCCGGGCGGTTCCATAGTGCAAAATGTACTGCATGCCACCAGTGCATTTCCAAATGTGGCTTTCCGTACCAGCTGTTGAAGGTCAGGCCCGTTTCCTGAGGAGGAAATGAACCGGCACATTGTATTTTCGTCAGATATTGGGATGTAATTACTCTTCTTTCCAGCTCTTTTGCGCGCGGATCTGTACTTCCGGTAAAATCAATTGCTGCACCACTCATCCAAAACTTCTTCCAGTTAATATCGCTGCTATTTTTTGTCTGAACAAAATCCGGCAATGCCGAAGGCTCTGCTTTCGCAGGAGCAAACAAACAGCTTACTTCGAAGATCTGAGCCCCTTTACCGGGAGTGATCTGATAGTAATGCGGAGTCGCTGTTTTGGCAATCGTGGCAGTGTTATTCCATCTAAAGCTCGCCGAATAAGTTATTCCCTCCAGCTGATGCTGAACCGAAGCGCCGCTGGATAATGAACTACTGATCATGGAAGAATGCTTTTGAGGATCTTTATAATTTACACCCTCATCCAAAAACTCAGCTGTTGGATATGGATAAATCAACTTTACTTTCAAACGACCTAAGGAAATTAGGGGTGATTTTACCCGAAATGCTATCAGATCCTGCTCCTGATGCCCAATGGTTATAACATCTACCGGAATATTTTCAAGTGTAAAGTGGCTGATCAATTCGCCGGTCCACATGTTTAAAGTCTGGCGGATATTTTTAATATCGATGGGCCTAGCCAAAGAACCGTCTTTTTTATAAAGATCAAAACCTAAGTTTCCAAGTTGTATGCGGTGAACGCTTTTCCTGAACCAGTCGGCAGCATTTCTTTTGCGCAGGGGTTCTGAATACTGAATCGAGTAAGTTGACTTCTTACCGTTAAGTGTGTATTCTTTCAGCGTTTCTTCAAATTTATATCCCACAGTATCCTTCCAGCGATTCCATCCCCATTCCGACTGGGTGCCCAAAGAAACCCCTTTTGCATACCGCTCGGGAAAGGTTTGCAAGCCGGTTACATCTGCGGTAAACGCGAATTTTCCGTTACCGAGAGAAAGTGATTCCAGAGAATCGATTCGGGTGTTGGTGATGTTGTGGCGTTGAACCAGGGACTGGCGATTGATTGGGGGTTGCTGAGCGGAAACGTTGATTGTCGCTAAAACAAGGGAGAATAGTAACTGTGTTTTTCTTATTAAATGCATAATAAATTATTATTAAACTTTTTCCGCTCATGGCCGCGGAGAGGCCTAATCATTTTTTCTTGACAAAAAAGCCAGGAACAGAAAATGCTCGGCCGCTTTTCTGTTCGGGCCCAACGCCCACCGGATTTCGCGTCCGCTAATTGCAACAGCATAGATCAATTTGAATTATGGGTTCTGAATATTTTTCCTTCTACCTTTTTAAAGTCAAACTCATCAAGCCGATCACCACGTCGTTCGCCAGTGTTTTCAATTTTAATTCTTTCAATTCCTTATCGGGATTTAAGGGCAGATCTAAAATGGTGGCAGCTCCGCCATCAATGCCATAGCTGGAAAATCCTTTAATGGTGTAGAAATCCTTGAAATTGCGGCTTACTTCTGCTGTTTTTAAATTCACACGATAAGGCCGCGGATAAGCGATATTAAAAGCGTATTCATCTGTGTAATAATCCTGTTCAATAGGCCACCAGGTTTCCGGATTTCTTAAAGCCAAAGGTTCCGAAGTGCCATCAGTATAATAAATCAGTACTTCGCCATTATCCAACCTGCTTTGCATCGGATTTGTTGATCCAGCCATCATCAAATAAGCATGAGATGATTTTCCGCTTAAGGGTACCCGAACTGAATCAGGATAATTATCCCATTGGGATGTGAAAATGATATTTTTCCGATCAGCCTCTGAAGGTGTCGAGAAAGGAACTCCATTTGGAATGGTAATTTCATTTTTCGCTGACGCCGCATTTCTCAATCCGGAGTCATCGATATTTGCCGTAGTTAAAGGATAGCACCAATTCCCTATTCCCTGTAAAGGAAGTTGCAGGGTTGGTGAAGTCGGTCGTGGAGAGAGATATTTATTCTTAAAAATATTAGTTACGACATCATTAAATACCTGACTCAGATCCACCTTTTGCCATTCCGAATTTGCATCGGGCTTAGCCGACCAGTTGATAATTTTCTTTTCAACGAAGTGTCCATCTCCGAATTCGAACCGAATCAGGTTTGTGCCTGATGCCAGTGCTGATGCCGGAATTTCAATATTAACCGAAGAATTTGCTGATAAGTCAAGCTCCCTTGTAAAAGAATTACTGCCTTTATTTACAAATAGCTTTCCATGCAAGACCTCACTTCCATTTTTTAAGGCTATTGACAATGCCTTACCTGTTTGTTCCTGCTCGGCGATAATCTGAACCGGATCTACTATTTCAAAATTAAGCGGAGCCCACCAGGTAAAGTCGCCCTGTTGTAGCTTAGCAAAAAAAGTTTTGTTGCCTGATCCTGATTTGATTGTTCCCTCAATTGATGAACTATTTAAGATTTCATTATCCAGGCTATTTTGAGGATCAAAAACCTGAAGAGCTTTCGCAGATGCGAAGCTCAGCTTTACAGAAGTACCTGAAGCGTAGGTTTTATCTGTAGGTTTATATAAGGAATTTCCGGTCCACTCAACCACGATATCATATTTGGATGATTTTCCTGCCGGAATTTCCAATGATGGATGATTAACAGACGAAGTCAAGACCTTCCAATTAACCCTTCTTCCATTAACTAAAACTGATTTAATACGTTCAGATCTGGCATTTAGAACAAGACGCAAATTCATGGATTTCGGAAAGGTTGGGCTTATAGAATATCTGTCGATATTTCCTGTTCTTCTATAAGAAAATGCTACATCCGGAACAGTTAATGAAGCGTGATTCCAGTCTGCGGGAAGTCCAGGTTTAATGGTTAAAGTATCATTTAGCGCATTTGGCAATATCCCAAACAAGCCTTCAACTAATGAACGACTGGTCATTCCGATCGGATCTGCAAAATCGCGGTATAGCTCTCCCCGAATGGCATCATAAAAAGAAAGCTGCTCAAAACCACCCGGACTTGAACTCAGGTACATGCTTTCCACCATCATGCTTTCCCACAGCTTAAAAGCTTCTTCACTTCTACCCGCCTGCCAGTATGCCAGGGCTGTATGCAATACTTCCGCAGTAGCCACATTATTAAGAGACCAGGTATAGGGCTGCCAGTTAGTGGTTGAGATGATCTGATAATTTTTATCGGGAAGGCCTTTTGCTTTTATTGGGATGTGAGGAATTTCAGTATCCACGTATCTTAAGGCCTGATATGCCTGAAACGGGTCGGGCACCTCAGAATCTATAGCATGATAAATTGACCATATTCCTGCATACGGGTGAACCAATTTCAATCCCAATAAATCTTTATATTCCGCATACCAGCCTTTTTTCGGCAGCCATAAGTTTGAATTGATTGCTTTTAAAATTTTATCCGCTTCCTTCTGATATGGCGCCGGATCATCTCCGAGCATTTTAGCCAGTTTAGCTGCCAATTTATTTGCCCGGTAATTGTAAGCTGAAGAATGAGTTACGCCACCGCCGCTGTACTGCAGAGCATCGCTGGCCCAAATAGCACAATAGGCATCGTACAAGCCGTCGCCATCCATGTCGAAATTGCGCTTTTCCCAGGCAAGATGACGCTTAATTGCCGGCCACATCTCTTTGGCAAAAGTTAAATCGCCATTCCAGTTAAAATGGCTCAGCATCTGGTCGAAAAAAACCAGGTTCATATCGTAATGGTGAGCGACTTTATTATTATTCGGATTACGCGAAATATAGCCGCTGCTAAAAACAGCGGTTCCCATTTTTTCGGCCTGTCGGGCGAAATTACGCGAAGTATCAGGTGTAACGGGTCCGCTCTCCGGACTTAAAACCTGTGAGTTTTCATAGCTGGATAAGTGCATTTTCGCCCGGTCGTGCCAGCCCAGAGGGTCAGCAGTTGACGCACCTCGCCAGGCATTTAATCGCATGCGCCAGGCAACGGCCCCATGTAAATAAGTAGGGTCTTCCCAAATTGCATCAGCGGCAACGCCCAATGCTCCGCCAAGTGCATTTATGTAGGGATCGGGAGTATTGACCTTGATACGATTTGCCAGGCTTGCTCTGAAGCCTTCGGCCTTTGCAAATATACCGGGAAGCAGAGAATAGGTTAAAACTGGTTTTTCTTTGGGGCTTTGAATTAAAAAATAGTACTCTTTAGCGGCTGCAGCATTAATTCGCCCTGCAATAACCGGCTGAATGCTTCCTTTCGATTGAGCAAGGGTAAAAGGAGATTGTTGCCGGCTGGCATCGGCAATATGAAGCTTAGATCCCAATGGAAATAACCCAGACAATTGTTTCTGACTCTCTAATACACCTTTCTCTTTCGCATTATCAGCATCATTCTGAATTTCGTAACGCTCTGCCTCTGTTAAGACCCGGCCAGAACCATAACTCAGCACAAAGCTATTCTTCTCAATTTTAAAGGAATTACCTTTACAATATTCCGGCTTTAAATAAAATGATGATTCGGGATCTGCCCCGATATCACCATCACGAGAAAACTTTTTGCCCGTTGCACCGCCGAAGGTCCAAAATAGTTCGATCCCCTTTGGAACTCCGGGCATTGAAGCTTTGATAATTACTCCTTCAGCATCGGCCTGAGCCAACACAGAAATATTAAGTGTACCCGAGCCTAAAACCGGATCTTTAATTTTATATAGCATCGAACCGGGACGGTAACGTGTTTCTATATGTTTTGCATCAATAATCCATTTGCTGGTAGTGCCGGAGATGATTCCAAACTTCAGGTTCCCTCCCATTCCCGGGAGGTAAAGAGCAAACTCAGGAAGATCACCTGTTTCGACTCTGAAAGCAGTATTTGTTCCATAAAGAGCCCGATTGAAACGTTTGCTCCCGTTTACAAGGACAAAATCATTTCCATCGGGACGATAATGGATGCTTCGTTCTTTGCCGTGCCATAATGCATCGGTACTTTTTACCGGCTGACCAATTGCCGGAAACACTAAAATAGAGAGAAAAATAATGCAAACGGTCCGACCAATCTTCATTCTTATCCAAACAATTATTGCTTCAATGTATCAGGCACAGTTACTACTTTGCCGTTTATTCGAACATTTTGAAAGTCCAGGCCTTCAATATAGTCCACCTTCATTGGAATCTTAACGCCTTTAATGTTTACGTTGATCATTTTCACGTTCCGAACTGGCGATGATTTATATGCTGCAGAAAGTAAGCCGTACTGGCCTCCTTTTTCTACCTCCATATTTTCTACCCAAATGTTGCGGATCGTAGGTATAAAATTACCGGGCTTTTCATAAAACATATTAAATTTTACGGCCGCTTCCTTATAGGTTCCTACTTTGGTATCTTTCATGAAAACATTTTCAATAATGCCCCCACGGGAAGAACTGGTTTTTATCCGTAAAACTCTATCCAGCTCGGGACTGTCCATTGTATTATTTATAGCATAGATATTTCTGGCACCGCCGGCAATTTCACTTCCGATCACCACTCCGCCATGGCCATCTTTCATCACACATCCATCGATAATGTGATTTTCTGCAGGTCTGCCGATTCGTCTTCCATCTTCATCTCTACCCGATTTAATTGCGATACAATCATCGCCGGTGTCGAAATAACAGTCTTTGATCAACACATTTTTACAAGCTTCAGGATCGCAACCATCGTTATTTGGCCCGTGTGAAATAACCTTTACACGTTCAACTGTGATGTTTTCTGATAAAACCGGATTCATGCACCACATAGGCGAGTTAATCAATTTAAAATCAGACATCAGAACGTTTTTGCACTTGTACTGTTGAATAAAATTCGGACGCAGATAATATCCATCACCAAAAACACGTGTTTTAGGATCAGTTTCCTGATGCATTAGCTTATGCAGAGAGTCTCTGGCAGGAGTTTGTTTAGGCATCCCGGCTTTCCAGCCATATTTTGGAGCACCATTCCAGTTCCACCAATTTTCATTATTAGCATTTCCGTCAAGAATACCATTACCTGTGATGGCAATATTTTCCTCGCCATAGGCATAAATAAAGGCGGAATAGTTCATCACTTCCATCCCTTCCCAGCGTGTAAACACAATGGGATAATCATTCCGGTCGCGACTAAAAAGAATTTTAGCACTATCCACCATGTGCAGGTTAACATTACTTTCGAGATAAATTGCACCGGTTAAAAATGTCCCGGAAGGCACTACTACACGCCCGCCTCCGGCTTTGCTGCAAGCTTCTATAGCTTTTTTAAATGCTTCGGTATTTTTTGTTTTGCCATCGCCTACTGCACCATAGCTGGTTATTAAAAAATCTCTGTCGGCGAATTTCGGAACGATAATACGTTTCCGGAGTTTCTCCATTTCCGTCCAGGGCTCAGAACTGGTTTTCCAAACCGTAGCCTTTTGCGTTGCACATGAATAGATGAAGAAAAGGGCAAAAACTGAAAAAGTTAAAATGGAAAATCTTAGAATTCCTCGCTTAAAAATTGAATCGTTCATTTGTTGTAGGGTTATGCTTGTATTTTAAAAACAATGGGTGAAGCTGTCATGTATTTGCCCCCTTGTGAGGTGGTAAACAAATATGCTGGCTTACCTTTAACAAATAATATTTGGGGACGCTCTAATCTACCATATTTTTTTAAGTGGGGAGGCGCCGGGGGCTCTTGTAAATAATTCTTTACAGGATTATAGGCTATTTCGGGTTCGCCCCAGTTCAAACCATCTTTAGACTCCATAATCAAACCGACATTGTGGGCATACACGCCCATGTCGCGACAAATTAGTTTAAAGCGTCGTTTTTCGTGCCATACAAAAGCGTCTTCAAACTGTTTATTATCACCTTTTTTTGAAAAATCTATTACAGGCTTGTCTGAATGGCGAACATATGGACCTTCAAGTTTATCTGCTATAGCGAGTCCATATTTACGATTTCCCCTTATTAGCGGATCTTTCGAATTATAATAATCGTTGTTGTTCCATGATTTATAGTACAGCCAATACTGGCCGTTTGGATGTTTTACAAACGCTGGGTTTGTGGTGCAATGGTCGTCCCAGGCACCTTCGGGTCCGGGTTCAAGCAAAGGGCGGTCGGGGCGTTTCCAAGGACCATTTAATGAATCAGAAATGGCAAGTCCGATACGTTTGGTGTTTGTTTTTCCGTTGGAGTTGCCCATGTAAAACAAACAATATTTTCCATCCACAAATTGAATAAGAGGATTATGGCAGGTAGTAGCATCCCAAAAACCTTCTCCTCTTGGAGCAAAAACAGTTTCAAGATACTGATAAGGGCCTTCGGGCTTGTCTGCAATTGCATGTGCAATTTCCGAACTGTTGAGCCAGCCGCCCATTCCTTTTTTTGAGGGCCAGCGGGAATAGAACACATGAATTTTTCCATCGGCAGCTTGAATGGGACTGTTGCACCATACATAATAGCCTTCCATCTCAAGGACTCTTCCCACAGGTTTTAGCCGTTTTTCAAACGGTGAAATATGATCATCGCTAAGAATATCATCAATTTTAAATCCAGGGAATATTGTCATTGCAGACAACAGCGAAACCTGTGATATAAACTCCTTCCTATCCATCTTCTCTCAACCTCTCTATTTAACGGGAACAAGGCTATTTAAATATTCTTCAAGATTTGTGTAACCATTTTTATCTTGATCTCCATTCCCGTCGGCTTTATTGGGATTGAGCTTTCTTTTCTTTTCCCATGTATCGGGCATTCCGTCTGCGTCAGTATCTGCAACCGGATTACCGCTGGTGATTGAACCCTGGCCTCCGGAATCTGCTTCGGTTTTAAAAATTCTACCTTCTTTGCCGAGCGATTTCAAGTAGCCGATCAGGCGAGAATCCACTGCATCGCGGTGTAAAGATGCTCCCACGCTCGTTACTATTTTTTGGTAAGCGACAGAAGGTTTATCAACCTTAACTTTTCCTGTATACTGGGTAGGAGCTTTTTGAATGGTGGCCTTAGTTTTGATAAATAAAGAATCTGGTGCCGGCTGACCATTAAGCACACCATCTTTATCCATATCGATATAATTATCCTTATGATACAGGTGATCTGTGGCAGAAAACTGTCCGATGAAGGAGCTATTTGAATATGGGCCGGCAATGAAATAATTACCGATAAGGTCCTGGTAATGATCTGCCGAAGAATGTCCGCCGACAAAGCCAGTAACTCCCCAATTATAAACCACGTTATTGATAAATTCTATGCCAGCCTTCGCCTTTGGGTTCCGGCTCTGATTGTCTATCCAAAGACAATGATGAATAGTTACATTAGTTGGTCCTTCAAATAAAGCGCCGAACCTTTGGGGATCAATTGCTTCACCGATAAGGCAGTATTGCATAGTCACATTGTTGCTCCCTTTGATGTGAAGATTATCCCATCGGCCCCACTGAACAGATACATGATCAAAAATTATATCCTTAACAGAATCGGCCACCAGCGTACATGCTCCCCTAGCCATATTGATACTCCCCCGAAACCTGATGTGACGGATAATGCTGCTATCAGAAAATGAAATACCATTACCGTATACAACAATGCCTTCGCCGGGCGCAGTCTGACCTGCAATAGTTATCCTTGAAGCGGCTTTGATCTTATCTTTTATCTTAATCACACCACCTGTGTCGAAAACAATGGTACGTCCGGATTTACTAACCGCATCGCGAAAAGAACCTTCTCCAGAATCATTAAGATTAGTAACATGATAAACCGATCCACCACGACCGCCGGTAGCAAAACGCCCGAAGCCTTCGGCTCCGGGAAATGCTAGTTGTTGAGCGTTTACCTGAATACTACCCGCTAGCAAAGCTGCCAGCACAATTGACTTACACTTCATTAATATATTTTAGGTTATTAAAAATCCATGATAAAATCAGAGATAAACGTTCTGACGTTATAAGTCAGATTATACTTGTCGGATTCAGCATTATCCAAGGCACAAAAATTATCTCAAAATCCCTCTGAGACCAGTACAAAGTATTGAATTCTAATAGATCATGAGAATTCTAAAACTTGAAAGGAAGAAATAAATCCTCTGTTTTTGTTATTTGTTTAGAAGCCGTTGTTTTGGCTTGAAGCTTCGAGTTGATAAAGTCGAATCCAGTTCCTGGGGCTTCTTGTTCCCGTCTTAAAGTTATCCGAACAAGATCCTGCCAACGGTTTCCTTCATAAGCTAATTCCAAAGCGGCTTCATCTACAATGGCATCTTCCATTTGCATCATTTCTGCGTTGTCTTGTAAATCAGGGTCAAGATTAGTTGTTGCAACCCGGGCACGTAAACCTAAAGTACGGTGGTATTTTCCGCGAATTCTTGGTGCATCTAATTTTCTTGCATCAAAGTCATATGGGAAATCTAGTTTAGTAATACGTCTATCCACAGGGGCAGGTAAGGTTACATCATCATATGTTCCCTTTATACCATTATTTACTAAAGCATAAGCAATTTTGGTGTGTCCATCCCGATTTGCAGCTTCTGCAAATCGCAGGTGCAGCAAACTGGCTCGGTACAAAAACCACTTCCCATTTTTTTCCAGAACATTAGCTGGCAAGCCAGTGCTGGAGTTAAGATAGTTGTATAAAAACTTCATAATCACGGGCTGCCCATTAATTATTTTGTAGCTGTTATCTTGCCCCCTTAAATCAAACGGAGTGCCATCATTCTGAACCTGATTATTCCAGTTATTAATGGCATTTTGAGACGGCTTTACTAAATACTGACCGCCCGAGTTAGAAAACAAGTCGACAAATGGATTTTGAGGCTGGTAATTCTTGTCAAAAAACATGGTCCACAGCCATTCCCATTGATATTGATTATCCTGCGGAGAACGCGAAAAGAAGGTTTGCCAGGCACTTGGAGTAGCCGCATCATTATCGCCACCGCTCGAGCCTGAATAAAAGTTATAATAGGCTCCACTTGCAGCATTTTCACCGAGAGGTGTTGTAGTTTCCAATACATACTTGTAATAGGTGGCCGCTTCGGTATATTGGTTTGTCCACAGATACAGATCTCCTAACAAGAGATTTTTATTGATGAACATCATCTTACTGGGATATCCATCAATCTGGCTGATCAAAGAACTTTCAGGCGCATACGGGTCAAGATATGGCAAGGACTTCATATAAAGAATTAATTCAGGCACCAGATCGTCCAGTTTCTTTTTCGGAAACTTTGATTCGTCCTTTACGTCATAAATATTAACGATAGGTTCCGTCACATAAGGAATTTCACCATAATGAATTGCCAATTGGAAATAAAGCCAGGTACGTAATGCTCCGATATCCGAATAGCGTTGATTGAAATTGCTCTCGTTAATCTTTTTAGCATCGTGCATATCCTTCAGGTTCTTAAGAACATCATTGCAGTTTGCAATGATGGCATAATAAGGTTTCGGATTGATGTATGGATTATCAGCTGAGATATTATTCGTATTTAACTCTCGCAAATTTTCATCGGCATTGGCCGTCACGTCCATCAAGTCGGCCCGCAATTCGTTCAGAATTTCGTACTGCTTGGCAATACTTAGAAACTGGCCGTAAATTCCTAAAACTGCAGCATCAGCATCATAAATATTTTGATACGCTTTCTTATAGTCAATTGCGTTTTCAGGACCTATATCAAAAGTTTTTTTGCAGGAATTTAAGCTTATCAGGCCAATTGCGGCAAGCAAAAAAATGTTAAAGTTGATTGATATCTTCATTGAATATTAATTTAAAGCGGGGATTACCCAGCCGTATTTTTTATTAATTATAAACCAACACGAATTCCTACTTGAACAGATCTGAACTGCGGTTCTAAGGCAATGTCAACACCCTGACCGAGTGGACTTCCGGATGCGCTAAACTCAGGATCATAGCCTAAATAGCGACTCACAGTAAACAGATTGTTTCCGGTAGCGTATAGAGTGGCATTTTTAAGAAAACCTGGCTTAAACGGCAATGTGTAAGCCAGCGACAAATTCCTTAGTCTTAGGTAAGATCCATCTTCAATCCAACGGTCCGAAAAACGGGAGTTTCCGCTCGGATCATTATATGAAGCACGTGGCACATCAGTAACCTGTCCTTCGTACGTCCAGCGGTTTAATACATTAACAGTTTGGTTCATCGACGAGGACACCGATTCCAAAATTGCCCGGGTTCCGTTATACACATCATTGCCTGTACTAAAAGTAAACAATGCACTCACACTAAATCTTTTATAGCCCAATTTGCTGCTTAAGCTTCCAAACAAATCGGGATTTGGATTTCCAAGCACTTGTCTGTCCTTGTCATCTATCACATGAACTTGAGCGTCGATATCGGCTGGGCTATCATAAGTATTTATAAAGCGGACATCTCCTGCACTCACAGCAGTCAAAGCACCAGCAGAGGACCTAATGAACGTTTTTGATGCCTGTGCTTCTGTTGTTGTAGCATACACTCCATTGGTTTTAAAACCATAAAACTGATTGGCTGTCTGGCCTACAGATGAAATGAATGTTGCGCCTCCAAACTCAGTAATCTGCCCGTTTTCTGGCAAGGCTGTTATTTTACTGATGTATGAACCCAGGTTTAACCCGAGATCTAAGGTTATTTTCTTGTTTAATATCCGGCTGTTCACTCCCAGCTCATAGCCGTTCGTTTTCATGCTGCCATTATTAGCAATCATGTAGTCGAATCCAACTGCCGTGGCTAGTGGCAGTGCAGTAAGCATATCGGAGGTATTCCGACTATAAGCATCAAAGCTCAGGCTTAAACGTTCGTTAAACAGAGCTAGATCAAGTCCGCCATTCACAGTCTTAACCGTTTCCCATTTTAGAGTCGGATTGGCGATATTTCCCCTGATTATTCCCTGGTTACCTAAGAGGTTTTGTGAAACATAATACTGTCTTGCGGAATAATTTCCAATATCGTCATTCCCCGATAAGCTGTAGCTGGCACGCAACTTAATTAGGTCGATATTCTCAGCGGAAGCCATAAAGTTTTCGGAAGAGATTAGCCAACCAGCCGCAACTGATGGAAGGAAAGCAAACTTGTTTCCGTTAATGGTTAAGGCATCCTGAACGTCGGTACCAAACCGCGACGAACCGTCGGCGGCAAGATTTACAGACAATAAATATTTACTATTTAAAGCATAATCTACATTCAGGTACGTATTTAACCAACGAGCCTTACCAATATCGCCACCAATTCTCCGAAGTGAATTGGCACCCGAGCCTACGGTGATAAAATCATCGGTTGGTGAATTAAAGCCTAAAGCTGCATCTTCCTCAGTTTCGGTGTTGTTGAAACGAACACCAAGATTAGCGGAAAGGTCATGCTTGTGATCAAATGTTTTTTTATACGAAAGATAGGTGTCGTTATACAATGAAAATAACCGCTGTACTCTGCTGCCCAGGCGGCTGTAAGCAATAGTATTGTCTAACACTTGGGGAGTAATACCCAAACGAGGAATAAAGGTATTCTCTCTTACTTTATCATATGTAACCCCTATCAAAGAGCTTAAGCTCATGTTTTTTATGAAAGCGTAATTAAACCTGGTAGAACCGAAAAACCGGTAGCTTTTATTGGTCTGCTGGGCATTTTCAATTACTGCGTACGGGTTACTCCTGCCAAAAATATCTGTATCCGCGAGATTTGGAGATTCAGTACCATCATCGGCAACCTGATTAACTGCAAGGAAAGGCGACTTTGTAAGGCTTAACAAAATTGGGTTTGTTGAAAAACTGAGTCCTTGATCCTTTAAGTTTTGTTCAATATTCGTGAACGAAAGATTTGCTGTGGCAGTTAACTTAGAACTCAAATTGAGATCTGCGTTAAAACTGGTATTGTATCTATTTAAATTTGTGTTATCAATCGTACCATTGTTGGTTAAATATCCCATCGACAGCGCATATTTCGCAATGTTATCACCTCCGGTAATTTTCAGAAAATAGTTTTGACTATGATTACTGCTTAATACTTTATTCTGCCAGTTTGTAGTATAATGATATCTGCTGTAATCCGGGTTTTTGGCATCGTTCATATAGGGCTGCGACTGTATCTGAGAATTAGTCATTCCGGCACTTTGAAGAACATCAGAAAGATATAATCTGTAATCACTTACACCCAGAACAGGCAGGTTTTTAGGCGCAGAGTTAATGCCTCCGTAAGCTGCGAAGTCGATACGAGTGGCCAGTTGTTTTGCATGTGCGGTGCTGACAAGAATAACACCATTAGCGCCTTTAGTTCCGTATAAAGAGCCGCCATCTTTTATAACAGTAATGTTATCAATATCTTTTAGATCAATATTAGCAAGAGGGTTTACAATGTGTCCGCTGATTAAAGAAGAACCATAATCATTGGTATCATAGATCATTCCGTCGACAACGACCAAGGGTTGATTGCGAGTGTTAAGGGAGGAAAATCCACGAAGAAACATATCTGCCCCGGTTCCGCCTGTACCAGATCGGCGAACGACATTTAAGCCGCTAACCAAGCCCTGTAAGTAATCATCGGGTGTTTCTGCGGAGCGCTCCCAGTTGCCTGTTGTATTTATCGATGATACGGAATAGGGTATCTGAGTTTTGGTTTTCTTTCCGAATGGCATAACTGCGATGTCGTGAACAGAATTCAAGTCCTCATTATTTAGAGCTATATTTATTGAGTTTCGACCTCGTAGAGCAACGTCTGTAGTTTGATATCCTGGAGCAGAAACAGTAATCACCCCGGTAAAAGAGGGAACAGAGAGATTAAATGCGCCATTTTCTTCGGTTATAGTGGCCGAGTGGGTACCCGACTTAATGCTTACACCCGAGATTGGATTTCCTGTTGATGCGTCTTTTATAACACCCGTTAACCTCACGCCCGTCGTTTTGTAACTAAGTATTGCAGAATCGGCTCTGAGTTGCAGAGTCTCAGTTTCCTGAGCCAGTAAGCTGAAAGAAGTTAGGCTTATAACAGGAAAAAGAAAAAGTTTCTTAATTGCTGCTTTGGTAAATATGTGCATATCTTTTCTTAATAAATAATCCAATTATGGAAGCTGAGGCTCAAGCCTGAAATAGTCGAGGTTTATAGAATTTATTCCGTCACCTCCATTGTTTGCCGCAATAACGAAGGCATTATAATCTCCAAAACTTTCATTGGTAAATTCCCCAACATAAACCTCATCGAAATTTTTCAAAGGGACCAATGTCTCAGCAAAAGCGGTAGATTCTGGATCTGAAATGGCAAATCGTTGCTTAAACGTTACCGTTTGCACATCATTCGGCGCAACCCAATAAACTTTATAGTTGATAGAATATAGATCCTTTACTCTGTATTTGACATGGAACAAAGGAATTTTATGGTTATAAATGTAAATGTCATTAAAAAGCTCCTGAGTAAAGGGATTTCTTCTTAGCCGGTATTTTATGTTGGCTGATTTATCTGTTCGGCTGAAGCCCGTAGGATTTTCACCTTCTTGTCTTACATTGCGAATTTTATTCTGCAATGGGACAGTTACATGCTTCATTACATAAATGATTCCATTGCTGGTTTGATAGGTTTCCTGAATAGCACTTTTATCGATCGGAACCTGTACACCATCTTCGGAAATAAGTGTGTTAGGTAAATTATTAACCGTGAATCTACCTTTAAACACCAAGTCCTTCATCACCATCAAAGAGGCTAAACGTTCTGTGCTTTCACTGCTCGGTCCTTTTGTATAAGGTTTAATTTTTGTCCTTTCACTTTCAAGGGCAGCATCCGCGAGGAGGAAGAGAGTATACTCCTGATCCTCATTTTTCAAACTTCCAACTCTGTCGAATAAAAGATTTTTTTGCACGATACCGGTACCGGGTTTATAAATAGGCTTCCCAGTCAGAGGATCGACACCGGTTTGCTCGGCAATAGCAGAATCCATTGCCTCGTAGTTCAGACTTGCTAAATACTCCTTTTGCTTAAACGCCGATGCATTTATTACATCCAGAATATTTTGCTTTGCATAGACGGCTTTGCTGATTGTATGCAAAATTCCGTTACCTGTATATTGGTCTTTTGTCAGCAGAGAAGCATCCTCAAAACCAGTTTGACTAAAATAGATATACTTTCCATTGAGGGTTTTTAAACGAAGCGTGTCTTTAGCTATTGTAGTATTATAAGGCAACTCAACAATATAGTAGCCAATAAAATCCTTTAATTTTTGCTCATCGTTTAAAATATCCGCACTCAGATTTTCTAAAGCCGTATTAGATGGGGCCCACACTCTATACTTTTTTGACGATGTAAGCACATCATCGTATTCAGTTTTGACAAGCAGCTCGGCAAATTTACTTAACGATGGTTCGCCTTGAATGCTCTGAAACAAATTTTGACCTAGCTTAGCATCTCGCAGCTCAGTGTGTTCATCCCATTTATCCTGACATGCCGAGAATATGCTGACTAAACCTGCGATCAGGATTGCGAAAGTTGTAACTCTAAAATTCATTTATGATAGTTTATGTAGCTGCATTAGCTGCAGCTACGGTTTATCTTATTATGGTTTTTGTATTACTGCGCCGTCCGGATTAAACTTAGGCCACAGCTGGTCTTCCTTTTCAGGGATAAAATGGATCATATCGAACTGTACATCTCCGCTTCCTTCCCATGTTGCATCCATTCGTAATATATGACGATCTGTTTTTTTGACATCAATAGTACCGGCAAGTACTCCGTAGCTATCCTTATAGTAGTCAATCTTCTGGCCGTTCTGTAAATAATAAGGAAACTCTGCAAACACAATTTTTTTACCTAAAATCTCCAATGATTCGGGTGTTGTACCCGGAGGATAAGTCCACTTGTTACCCACCAGAACCTGGGACGGCAAGCTTTCTCTAAGATTTAACACTTTGGGCAATAGCACACCATCAAATGAAACAGCTACCCCGCCGCCACCGCCGCGACGGATGAAGCATATCCACACTTTATATCTGCCTTTCACTAAAAGAGGCGTAGTAAACTCAATCCAGTTATTTACTACAGCATTGGTTCTTAATGAGGCAAATTGTAAAAAGTCGTTGTTGTAAACATAAAACTGTCTAAGCTCCGGTGCTACTTTATATTCTGCAGAACCTTGCTTCCAGTTAATATCTTGTATTTCGCCCGGCGAAAACTTTCTGCTGGATTTATTGGTCACCCTAAAAATCCCGTTTAAACTGGTAAACTCCGGCTGATCGGTTACTTCCCAGTAAACCGGAATCGGGAAACGAACTTTTATAGCAAAAGGATCCGCCATAGAGTGCAATACTCCGTTCGCTGCGGTCGCATCGCTCGAGGTTCTGTTTATGGCAGATCCCGGCTCATGTATGTTATTAAATTTATCGTCATTAATTAGCACCTCAGTTCCTACAAGCTTGGAAGTAACTACATCCAAAGGCGATAAAGTTGTGTGAGATGAAGCCTTGAAAATATCCGGCACATACTTTAAGCCGGGTAAAATATGGTATGCAACAAACAGATGTAAGCTGTCAGAAATCAGCTTCGGATCATTCGTATTAGAATACTTTTCTTTTAAAGCAGCGAATGAGGTAATTGAAGGATCTTTAGCCTTTAACACATCATTAGATTCGGCAAGTACCGTAAAGAATGCTCTGGACGTATCCGGATTGTTTTGAGGAAGAATATTCAACGAATCATAAAAACCAGTCGCTCTCAGGGCTTCCTCGAAAATCGAGTAATTATCGTCCTGCTCAATCATTTGAGCCAGAGTTAATTTCGCCGGAGCTAACACATGGTCTATAACATGAATTATGCCGTTCCCAACACGTATGTCTGCCTGCTTTAAATTGGCCTGCCGGTTGATGGTTATCATAGTAGTTCCACCAACATTTTGCGCACCAGTAATTAAGTATTGACCATACATGGTTTTGGTACGTAGCTTTCCGTCGTTAAACAACACAGAAGCTATTGTATCGCGGATCAAATGAATCTTTACAAGATCTTTTAACTCATTAATATCCAGGTCGCTTACTGATGATTTATTTTTTGAACTAACATATTGTGCTATCGCAGCGTTGGTTGGCACAAAGAGCGTATACGTTCCATAAGCGGCTAAAAAGCCTTCATTTTCTGTAATTTGAAGTATTTTCGAGAATTCAGAAAATTGATCGGGCTGTTGCAGCAAATAGTCAGAAATATTTACATCAGAGGTTGTGTTTACTTTAAACTCTTCCTTTTTACAAGCTCCAAAAACCAGCACAATAAGCAACAGAAGTATCCCTGTGTTGCTTTTTTGATATATAATCCCTCTCATAATGCTTTATTTAGATTTAACGTAAAATGGGTTCTGTACAAGTTTTTTATTGGTTTCCAATTCATTGAAATAAATTGGCAGATAATGGCTGTCATTGTCCAGCAGCTTTGCAACAGCTGATTGCTGACTCTCGGGGGATGCAGTACTCACAACAACATCAAACAGTAAGCCTCTTTGAGAATAGTCATTCCGCTTGGCGTTTCTTAAAAGGTCAAACCACCTCTTTCCTTCGTAAGCAAATTCCCTGGCCCGTTCGTCCAGTACAAACTTTGCCAGATCTTCCGAAGTAATATTTTCAGTATAGTCAGGATCTGCAGGATCCGTTTCATAAGTTTCTGTGGCATCCAAAGACGAGGCTCTGTCTCGTATTAGTTTCAAAAGACTTAAGGACTCATCTACATTCCCCTGCATCGCTTTGGCTTCGGCTTTTAATAGTAAAATATCGGCATACCGGTACACAATCCAATGAGCAAATGATGCTGAAGAGCTTCTTCCGGTACTTGAGTTTACCCCCTGGTATTTCCAGATGCTACCTTCATTAAATTTTAATGCAGCTCCGTCTCCGCGGATATCCTTATTTTCCAAATCATTCAAATCGATTGTATAAACATCCTCAGCAACTCTTAATGCGGCTGTAAAACGCTTACTGGATTCGGAGAACATCGAATAAAAGGGGTTTAGACGGTTCTGATTAAAATAGAATTCAAAAATACTTTCGTTTGAGCCTCCTTCGTAAAACACGGTACTAAACCAGCTGTTCCCTTCAATTAAGCCAAATTGATTTGAATTGATAAGCTTGTCGCAATACGTTATACAGTTGGTGTAGTCATCTTTCCACAGATAAATGTCGGCAAGCATCGCCTGTACTGCATATTTAGTAATGCGGCCTTTGTCATTATCCTTGTTTCCGTAAGTAGTGAAAGTATATTCCTCGGCTAATTTCAGGTCGCTTATTATTTGAGTTAGAACCTGCTCAGCTGTGCTTTTCGGAATTTGCAGATCATCGTCATCGCTTGAGGTCGCTTTCAGCTTTAGCGGCACATCTCTAAAAGTGCGCACCAGGTAGAAATACATCAAACTCCTCAGTGCTAAGGCTTCGCCCACATAGCCATCCAAATCGCGCTGTTTAAATGTATTATCAGTTTTTAAAACCTCAGGAGCGAAATCAAGTACAGTATTGCAGTTGTTAATTGTCTGATATACGGCCGCCCAGTTAGTTATTGGATTAGTTGACTGGATATTTACATCGATAATGTTAAAATCGTTTGCAGATGCACGACCGCCGGTTTGCAGCATATCTCCTCTTAACTCGCCCCATAGAAACAAGTTTTCGACAAGCGGAGGTGCCAGTAATGAAGCATAGCAACCATTAACCGCCGATGCTACCTGCTCCTTGGTTTTCCAGAAATCCTGTCGTACAATGCCATCCTGAGGTTCAAGACTGAGGTATTTTTTGCATGAGGATGCCGAAATAGCTATGATGCCAAGCAAAAAGAAATATTTTATTTTACTACTCATTTCTGTCTTCTTTAAAAATTAAAATCCTGCAGTTAACCCGAATACCATATTTCTGGTAGGAGGAGTCATTGACCCGTCGGCAATCAAAGCAAATGGATTTCCCAGTTTGGGCGAAACTTCCGGATCCTGACCGGTATATGTGGTAAATGTTAACAGATTCTCCGCAGTAAAATACACGCCTAAATTTTTCAACTTCATTTTATTAAGAATAGGTTTGTTGAAATTATATCGCATGGTGAGAGTTTTCAAGCGAATAAACGATGCGTCCTCGACATATCTGTCAGATCCTAACCAGTTATACCCAGAACCATATAAAGCCCTTGGGATATCGGTAACATCTCCAGGATTTCTCCACCGTCTTAACACCGCAGTGCTTTGATTATCGTAGTTATACATGTTGGTACTGTTCATCTTTGTACTGTTAACTACATCATATTTATACCTGAAACTGAAAAATGCAGTCAGTTTCAAATTCCCTTTGAAGGTTATATCGGGACCAAACCCTCCGATAAACTTTGGATTACCGTTTCCCAGATACACCACGTCCATATAGTTGATATTACCATCATGATTAATATCTTCATACATGGCATCGCCAGGTTGAAAAACATAATTTGTATTTGGATAATCAAATCGCATTGGCACGGATACACCATCGGCACCAATTAATGGTTTACCGTTTTTATCCTGAGCAATGGTTGCATCTGCATCTGCGTAAACACCTTTATATCGGTACCCGTAAAAGGAACCAAATGGGTTATCAACCTGCAAAAACCGTTTGTATTCTCCGTTGGTATTTGTGTTTCCTTTCTCTTTTGGATAGAATTCAGATATTTCGCGAATAACATTGACGTTACGGGCAAAGTTGAAGCTCAGGTTTAAATTCCAATCTTTTGTTTTTAAAGGGTTGGCACGCAGATTGATTTCCCAGCCCTGGTTATCCATTATACCTACGTTCATGTCAAGGCTAGTAAATCCTGAAATAGCCGGAATACTTAGATCAGGAAAAAACAAGTCGGATGTGCGCATTCTGTAAACGTCTACATCAAAGTCGAGCTTGTTTTTAAACATGATCACATTTAACCCGATATTTCTGCCTGTTACCGTTTCCCATCTCAAATTTCTCAGCTCAATATTGCTGGAATATACTGCTGGCTTACCCAGATAATCCCAATCGTAATTGCTGTAGATGTTGTAAAAGCCATAATTGGTTTTCGGAGCACGACCGCTCTGCCCGTAACTGGCACGTAAGCTTAAGTCATCGATAACCTTAACATCTTTCATGAAATTCTCTCCAGAAATTCTCCAGCGGGTAGAAATTGAAGGAAATAAGCCAGATCTGTTTGCGGGTCCGAATTTTGAATTCGCATCTACACGCACACCAGCATTTAGTATATACTTATCCTTGAAACCATATTGGCCATTAATTAAACCAGCTACACTTCGTACTTGTGAAAAGCTGGAAGCAAGATTTTGTGTTCTGGAGGGAGATGCAGGGTCTTGTAATTGCGGAGATGCTGAATTTGATGATGAGGATTGAAGTATAGTACTTCTGTCGTCGTTGCTTAATAAGGAAATAAGGCCGATAAAGCTATGGTCTTCGCCCATTTTAGGAGTGAAAACGAAGTTTGTTTTGGTTTGAAGTCTGAAGGCATCTCTATCGCCATCGTAAGCACTGTTCACCGTTGTTTCATTTATCGGGCGGCCAGTAGCTATTTGCGGAAGAAATGACTTGCTTTTCGAATTTTCTATATCAAACTGAACGTCAACTGTAGCTTTTAAAAAATCTGGAAGAACGTCGTACTGCAGATTAAAATGAGGAGTAATCCGCTCACCGGTAACTTTGTTACTGGCTTCATTCAGCATGGCAACAGGATTATAGGTTCCCGAATAAGCTCCCTGAATATTTTGCAATGGTGACAAATAAATACCTGTATTATTACCCTGAGCATTATATTCATAAATACCCATATTTGGCATTTTGTCATAGGCTATGCTCCGTACCTTATCACTATACACTTTATCTGTAAGCGAATGAGTATAAGCGATATCGGTTTTGAACTTGATCTTATTCGACACATTATAATCAAGGTTAATGCGGGTAGAAATACGATCTAAACCGGTGCCGATCGTAGTACCTTTTTCATTTAAATATCCTACTGAGGCATAATATCGGGCCTTATCACCTCCACCATTGATTGAAACATTATGATCTTGCTTCAACCCCGTTTGGGTTATTGCGTCGATCCAGTTCGTATTGTTACTGTAGTTATAAAAATAGTACGGGTCACTTATATCATACTGCAATTCTTTAACGGTCTGAGTGTTCAATGGCGTCCCGTTTCGGTTCATATAGGCTTCTGGGATGAGCATAGAAAACTGATCGCCGCTAAGCATCGGAATTGCCTCGGGTTGTTTTGACATTGTTCCTCTTAAAGAATAACTCACAACAGGTTTTCCAAGGCGCCCTCTTTTAGTATTGATAAGCAATACACCATTAGATGCCCGTGAGCCCCACACAGCTGTGGCGGCCGCGTCTTTAAGTACGCTAATGTCCTGAATGTCGGAAGGTGCAATATTCAATAACGAGGCATAACCTTGTTCGTCAGCGGTTCCAAAGTTGAAATCTTCAGGGATTTCAGTTTCGTAAGGCATTCCGTCAACCACAATAAGGGGTTCGGTAGAGCCATTAATGGTAGATGTTCCCCTGATTCTGATCTGCATACCTGCCCCCGGATCGCCCGAGTTGGCCGCGAAATCCACACCGGGTAAACGCCCCTGCAGCGCCTGATCAATTGAGGTGGCAGACATTTCTTCCAAATCTTTTGCATTAACTCGTGCAACACTCACAGTCGAACTTCTTTCATCAACTTCTAAAAGTCCGTTACTTGATGTTTTGCGCCCGGTAACCACAACTTCACTTAGTTCATTAGAACTTGCATCAAGCTGAACATTTAGCACAGTCCGGGTTCCGATGTCATGAATAGTGGTTTTATAGCCTAGAAATGATATATAGATCTTATTCGAAGGATTTGAGATCCTTATCACGAAGTTTCCGTCGATATCCGTGGTTACACCATTTAGGGTTCTCTTGTCTTTGTCAACCTCGGTAACGGTGGCACCAATGACCGGCAGCTTATCTTTTTTATCAATTATTTTACCCCGCACTACCTGTGTGATATTTTGTGCCATAGCAAATCGGGAGTGAAATACTGAAAAAGCCAGCAACACTAAACAAAACGCCAAAGGTTGAGTAATTATCTTCTTCATTTTACTATTCAGGTTTCAGAATTAATTAGTATCAAATTTTAAGAATCCGTTAATCAGATGTATGACGGCACGGTTAGAAAGGTTATTACTATTTGGTACAACCACATTTACAGTTCCAGCTTTCATATCTGTTACCTGCATGCTTCCAACTTGGTTTGCTATTGAAATAGCTGTTGTAGCACCATTCTCTTTTTGCAACAGCGTTAAATAACCGCCTTCCTTTTTCCCATCCGTAACTACAGTTTCTTTTTGCAGTATGTGATACCTGATGAAATTTGCCACCTTTTCTTTATCGCTTGGTAAAGTTGAGGTTGGCGATGAAGGCAAATATCCTTGTGCAATGGCTGCATCTATAGCAGTATTGTTGGGTACGAATACGGTGTAGAAAGATCCGACCGAAATGCCTACGATTTCGCCGTTGTTAGTATTGTAAACGTATGACGCTTTCAGATAATCGAAAAACTTTTTGTAATTCGATGAAGTGACAGCGGCTAGTTTTTCAATATGTTTTCCGACAGGCAATGCCGACTCATTTAGTAAACCATTTATATAATACACCGTTCCATTTGAAGCAGTTTCCTTGTTAGAAACTGTACGGGTAATATTGGCATCCTGGTTACCTGCGGAGAAAACAGAAGTTCCGTTATATTTTATGTATTCACCATTATAGGTCTCAAGTATTCCACTGCCAGCAAGGTCTGTTATATCCTGACGAACTACGTGAGTATTTAAAATCCGGTTTAGTTTATCCCATGCAGAGGTACCAGACAAAGAAGTTCCGCCGCCGGGAGGTGCATAGCGCCATGTGTTCGCATCTAAATCATAATTATAACCTGATGCAATTAAATCTGCGTCAGAAATCAGAAAAAGAGTGTACTTAGAATTGGTATTGATGATGTTGGTTTTTAAGGCAACCGATAGCGCCCTGGTCATCAATGAATAATCAGGGTTTAAATATGCTTTCCCGAAAACAGAACTAAACACATTAGCCTCCTGAACCTTATTGGTTCCATAGAAAAGTCCGTTACTCAGTACTTTCTTATCAACAACATCAGTTGCCGGATTAAATAATGCTCCCTGCCCCTGTCCGTTATTTGTTGTCGCAAACTTGCTTGGCCAAACTGTAGTTCTCCACATGTGAGCCATTAAAAAGTCGGTTTTAATTTCTTGCGGCAATGCATCAAACGAGCCGTAATGCTTGAGAAGTACATTTTGTGCATAGTCATCGAATGCCTGATTTGTAGGAGCAAACATGGTATAGCCATCCATCTGCCCATCATTATCCTCAGCCTTCAAAAAGTTTTCATTGTTAGGAGAATATGGAAGACTTCCGTTGTATACTTTTATATA